>DURL01000089.1 GCA_012837345.1 Bacteroidales bacterium | reverse complement strand
CTCCCGGATCACCTCTTCCGGCACATGCTCTTCAAAGCAGGCCACCAGATCGGTATCATTCACAAAGTGCACATCCTTCCCACCAATCTTTTCGGTGATGTGGGGCAATGAGAGCGGCACACCCCAGTCGAGCAGTACGCCATACAGCAGGTCGATATCGGTGCGGTCATCCTTGATGTTGCTTTCCAGTTCCAGAAGCATCTGCTGGTTATATTGAGAGGGACTGTAATAGACATCCTTCATGTTGGTGCTGTCCACTTTCAGTACCCGGAAACCGGTATCCGGAGTTTTGTGTTCCTCATCCTTGAACAATTCTCCCTCTTTTGATTTTGCATTCAGCTCCTCTTCAATCTTTTTCCCGGCCCTGCGGATACGCTCTTTCCCGATTTCACAGATGTTCTTGTATCCCGCCTTGTATGCCTCTGATTTAGGATCGGTCTCTTCCGGCAGCTGCACCATGATAAACTTACGGTTACCACCATCTTCCGCGTTGAGTTGCATAACCGCATGAGCGGTAGTTGCGGAGCCGGAGAAGAAGTCGAGGATAATACCTTTATTTGATAAATTTACAAATCTAATCAGTTTTAAGATTAAACCATATGGCTTTGAATACTCAAAATAGGTATTTGTATCAAATAAAGCTTTCATTCCTGCTGCAGCATCAGAATTCAAAATATCTAAAATTAGATTTTTATATGGTGCTGCCCTTTCGATAGGTTTGTTTTCATTATTGACCTTTAAATAATTCTTATAACACACCGACCAACCACTTTCCTTCTTATCAGATTCTCTAAATTCTAAAAATTCGTTTTCTTGAGCCCATTTTATTTTTTCTTTACTCCATTTCCAAATCCATCCATCATTTTTATATTTAATTCTACCATTTGGATATGTAATTGTGCCATCAGGACATTCAATACCATAATTCAAACTTTCACTATATTGCAAGCCACCTCTATCCAAATTATCTATATAATAAGGACCTCTCTCCTCAAAATATTTATCTTGATACTTATATCTATTTATATCATAGGATGTTGTATTCCGTGAAAAAACACTTAATATATTATTTTGTTTTGTATAAACAAGTATATATTCGGTAATAGTTGCAATTGTTTTTGCATCAGAAGCCCCAGTTTTCTTTTGCCATATTAATTGTGCTACAAAATTCTCTTCCCCAAACACCTCATCACAAATCTTACGAAGATTATGTACCTCATTGTCATCAATTGAAATAAAAATCACGCCATCATCCGTTAACAGGTTACGGGCTAATTGCAAACGGGGATACATCATGCTGCACCAATCAGAGTGAAAACGACCGTTAGACTCAGTATTTTTAAACAGCCGGTTTTCTTCCTCATCGAACAGGCCCATCTCTTCCTCGTAATCCTCTTTCGAGACTTTGAAGTTGTCGCGGTATATAAAATCGTTCCCGGTATTGTAGGGGGGATCGATGTAGATCATCTTCACCTTGTTCAGGTAGGAGTTTTGGAGGAGCTTTAGCACATCGAGGTTGTCGCCTTCAATATAGAGATTCTCGG
>DURL01000088.1 GCA_012837345.1 Bacteroidales bacterium | reverse complement strand
GCAGGTTGGTGCCTGCCAGCGACCACCCTACACCCAGGTGTCCATAGCCGGAGAAGCTGCCGATGGCATAGGTGGCCAGCGCCGCTCCGGAGAGGAGAACCAGCACTTTCAGTGCCCGCGTGGAGAGGCGGCGCAGGAAGAGCGCGTAGAGGATGTTGCCGATATACTCGAAGAAGAGTGACCAGCTCGGCCCGTTCAGCGGGAACATCTCACCGTTGCCTCGCACCTCGGCCCCCGCACCCGGCAGCGCCGGGATGAGGAACATGTGCATCAGCAGTGCCAGCATCACCATGGTGAGGGGTGTAATCGTGCCGTCCCACATCTCCCTGCCGGCGATGAGGAAGGTGAGTGTCCCCAGCAGGGCTCCCATCACCACCATCGGCTGCAGGCGTATCAGCCGCCGCCGGAAGAAGTCCTTCATCGTCATCTTTTTCCCCCAGCGGTCGTCGTAGGCATAACCCACCACGAACCCGGAGAGAATAAAGAAAAAGTCCACCGCCAGGTAGCCGTGGTTGAACTTCTGGTCGTAGGGAGTGGTGGCGAACGCCTCGAAGATATGGTATCCTATCACCATGATGGCCGCCACGCCACGCAACCCGTCCAGGATGCGATAATGAGGCTTGGAGTCTGCATAAGTTGCGGAAGAGATTTCTGACATCGGTTGTTGTTTATCGTTGTTGTTTCACGTCCCGCTCGATCGCTTTGTTGATCACTGCCCGGAGCAGGAATGGTGATTTTCTTTCGCAGGAAGAAGCGCAAAAGTAATAAAATAAACGCTAAGGGGAAAACGAGGTGATAAGACCCCACTCCCGGCATCCATTGCCCGAAATGTCGGTCGTCATTTTTTTTCTTCCCTATCATGTGGGAAGTATCGGAAAAATTCTTATTTTTGTGCTCCCGAATCGTTAGCTCAGCTGGTTTAGAGCGCTGCCTTGACAGGGCAGAGGTCACTGGTTCGAATCCAGTACGGTTCACATTCATATAGAAAGAGGGTGTATCACAAAATGTGGTTACACCCTCTTTCTATTCGGATCCCTGTTTAAGAACAAATTCAGATATTCATTTCTCAGGATTTTTTTTTTGAGACACTCTCTTATTCTGCACCCATCCGGTGCTAAACCTTGTTGAGTACCCCCAACGAACCTATTTCCCGCCTGTTTCGAGCCCCTCCAGCCAACGGTCCAGCTCCAGGAAGAACTGCTGCTTGTAGGCAAACGACTCCCGGTTGCCGAAGCCATGGTCGCCGCTGGGGTAGAGGAGGAAGGTGATGGGTCGTTTGTGTCGCACCATTGCCTCCGCGAAGTGTAGCCCGTTGGCGGGTGGCACTATCTTGTCATCCGCGGCGAAGATGATGAATGCCGGAGGTGTGTCACCGTCTACCCGCAGCTCGTTCGAGAAACGGTCGGTCAGCTCCTGCGACGGCTTTTCCCCCAGCAGATTCCTGCGCGACCCGGGGTGAGTGAGAGCCTGATCCATCGTGATCACCGGGTAGAGCAGGATCTGGAAGGCGGGCTTGTCAACTGCCGGGGCGTGGGTGGCGAAGGTCGAGGCCAGGTGTCCACCGGCCGAGGAGCCCATGATGCCAATCTCTTCCGGGCTCACCTTCCACTCCGTCGCATGCTCCCTCACCAGGTTGAAGGCAGCCTCTACGTCGGCATAAGGAAGGGTGTGATCGCCGGCCGGCATACGGTACTTGAGCACCCCGAAGGCGATCCCCTTGCTGAGGAAGTACTCCGCCCAGTCGTACCCTTCGTAGGTCATCATCAGGTTCCTGTAGCCACCACCCGGCAGTGCGATCACCATCCGTCCCGTCGCCTTCTCTGCCTCCGGCAGATAGATGCGCAGCGAGGGTGCAGTCAATCCCATCTTCTGATCCTCATACGCTGCAGGAATCTCTTTTACCGTGTTGAGTGGGTATTCTGTGAACACTGGCTCCTGTGTCAGCCTATACCTGATCGCTTTTCCCCAGAAGGCGCCCAGCTCCTTCGCCCCTCTCTCGTTGGGATGCAGCGAGAAGGTGCCCGCTTTGCCCTCTTCCGCAAAGTAGAGGTCGCGCTTCTCCCGGAAGTGATCGTACGCCAGCGTGTCGCCCAGGCAGAGCTGTCCCGGATGTGTCACGGCATACTCCGCCACCAGCTTCTTCAGCACCGGAAAGTAGCTGTTCAGCCGTTCCAGTCCCTCTCGCAGGTAGGAGGAGTTGTTATGGGTGTTGGGACTGTACCAGATGGGTCGATGTAGCAGGATCATCGCGCCGGGGTAACGCACCAGCAGTGCGTCCGCAATAGCCCTGATGTTGGTCTGGTACTGTTCCGGATGCACCGGTGCTCCCAGCGGTCCTCTGATGGCGCTGTCGTTGGTGC
>DURL01000087.1 GCA_012837345.1 Bacteroidales bacterium | reverse complement strand
GCATAGACGGCCGAGACGGAGATGCCTAACACCTGCCCCCTTTTGTTCGCGGGGAAGGAGGAGACCAGCAACACCTGTCCCGTGGTGCTGGTGAAAGCAGCGCCCACCCCCTGTAGGAAGCGGGCGGCGATGAGCCACCATCCAGTGGGAGCGAGCCAGCAGAACAGAGAGGAGAGGGTGAAGAGCAACAGTCCCAGCTTGAAGAGACGGCTACTGCCGTAGCGATCACCCCAGGCTCCTGCAGGCAGCATGAAGAGGGCGGTGGCCAACAGGAAAGAGGTGACGATCCAGCTCAGTTCCACGGCTGAGAAGGCAAAATCGTTGCTGATGGCCGGCAGTGCGATGTTGACCGCCGAGATGAGGAAGGTGCCCAGGAAGGAGGTGGCAGCCACCATCAGCAGGATGGGCAATCCCTTCCGGGTATGATCTCTTTTGCCTGAGCTGTTTTGTTCGTTTTCAGCACTGCTGATACTCATATCAGAAGATCTCCTGCATATGCTTCACTGTCACCGGGGTCTTATCTACAGCCCTCAGCTCTGGTGAGCGGATGATGATGGTACGCTGCTCTCCCGGCAGCAGGTCGATGAAGTTATCACTGAAGCGGGCTCCCTGAATGGGGATCTCCAGAAAGAGATCCTTGGCCAGTTTTTTGCTTGAGAGCAATACACGATACTCTCCGTCGGCATACTGAATGCTGCTTTTGACCATTGTCTCCGGCAGCTCCAGCCTGTTGGGCCAGTAGAAGAAATGATCCTTGCGGGAGATCACCTCCCCATCGCTATCGGACAGGAAGGCATGAATCAGGGTATGCTTTTTTTCTTTCTCCTTCACCAGGTCGGTGAGAGTGTAACTTTTGACAATGGTGCTGGCGTTTGCCGTCGCGTTTACCTTTTCCCGGAACTCCTTTTGTATGCCTTTCGAGAAATCGATCACCTGCACCGTGAGGGTCAGTTCGTCCCGGTCGGTGAGGAGGTCGGAAAGCGTGTAGTAGTGCAACACACCCTCTTTTTCATCCACACCCAGTGCCAGGGGCGACAATACGTCACGCATGCGGTAGTGCTGTGCCTTCCAGTTGCCGTAGTAGTCGATGCTCGACCAGGAGACCACCGGCCAGTCGTCGTTGATCTGCCAGTAGAGTGCACCCATGCAGTAGGGCCTGCCGCGGCGCATCGCCTCCACCGACTCCTCCATGCCATTGCCCTGCATCACCAGTCCCACATATACGAAGTCTTCGAAACTCTTCGGCTCAGGGTAGTACATGTCCATGTATTTCTTGATGAGTGAGTTGCCGGTTGATGCCTTCTGATGTACCTGCATCACCTCGCTCTCCAGCGCCCACTGCTCTTCAGGTGCGAAGGAGCGGATGGTCTTCATCTCGGGAAACGACTGGAAGCCGAACTCACTGGCAAAGCGGGGAAGCCTGTCAGCCATCGCCTCGAAAGGGAGGTGACCATACCAGAGACCCCAGTCGTGCACGTCGCTCGAGGCGAATTTCTCGGGGTTGCCCCAGTTGGCATCGTAGGGTGAGCCATGGATGTAACTGCGGGTACCGTCCAACTCTTCCACCAGTGAGGGCAGCAGCTCACGGAAGGTCTTGTCGTACCCCTCGAACCAGGACTCCATCACTTCATCTGGGAACTGCTTATCCCAACCCCAGTGGTTGAGCGCCTCGTCGATCTCGTTGTTGCCGCACCAGAAGGCGAGTGAGGGATGGTTGCGAAGCCGTTTGATGTTATAGAGCGCCTCCTCTCGCACGTTGGCAAGGAAGGCATCGTCGGAGGGGTAGGGTACACAGCCGAAGATGAAATCCTGCCATACCAGGATGCCCCTTTCGTCGGCCTGTCGGTAAAATTCCTCATCCTCATAGATGCCTCCCCCCCAGACGCGGATAAAGTTCATGTTGGCATCGGTGATCTGGTCGAAGATCTTCTCGTAGTAAGCTTCATCCTGCTGCGTGGTGAAGATCTCGCCGGGGATGTAATTGGCTCCCTTAGCGAAGAGAGGGATGCCGTTCACCTCGAAGTAAAAGGAACGACCATGTTCATCGGGTTCCTGTACCAGGCGCACTGTGCGCAGTCCCGTGCGCACCTGTTTCTCTGTGATCAGCCGGTCGCCACGCTTCACGGTCACGAAGAAGTCGTAGAGATGCTGCTCACCCCAGTTCACCGGCATCCAGCGGTGCGGATCGGTGATGGTGGCCGGAATGGAGAGGTTGTTCACCCCTTCGGCCAGATGCACCTCTTTCTGCTCCGATTTCAGCAACTTTCCGTTGAGAAGATAACCGTATGTGAGGGTGGCATCACTCACCCCGAGAGAGTGGATGGCTATCTGATACTCAACCTCTGCCTTCTCTTTTGTCACGGAGAGCTGCTTCACGTAGTATTCCTCTATTCGTGCATCGTTGTAGAAGTGAAGGGATATTGGTTTCCAGATACCCATCTGCACGATGCGGATACCCCAGTCCCACCCGAAGTGGTAGGGTGCCTTGCGGTTGTAGATGCTCAGCTTCTCCTCGCGATGGTCGTTACCCGCGGGGTAGTCGTAGCCGAAGGTGGCGCGGGCCGGCATCATGGTCACGATAGGTGAGTAAAAACGAATATGGAGTTTGTTCTCCCCCTCTTTCAGCAGGTTCTTCACTGAGACCTCGTGACCCACAAACATGTTCTGCGACCGTAGGATGCGGGAGCCGTTGAGGAACACCTCGGCCTGGGTGTCCAGTCCCTCGAACAGGAGCAACGCTTCATCATGTTGCAGCTGTGCAGCCGAGACGCTGAATGTTTTTTTGAAATCCCAGTTTTCATCTTCCACCCACTGCACCTGTTCTTCGTTGGTGCCGTAGTAGGGATCCGGCAGCAGACCGTGGCGCACCAGATCGCGTTGTACCGAGCCGGGCACCTCAGCCTCGTACCACTGGTCGCTGTTCATCTGTGAGAACTGCCAGCCGTCGTTCAGGGGGATGGTTTCGCTTTGCTGTGCGTATGCCAGCAGGGAGAGGAGGGGTAGGAGCATGGTGAGGGTTTTTCGCATAGTGATCCGTTTGTAAAAAAAATGAAGCACAAATATAACGAATCCTTGTTGATTGTACAACTCTATTCCTTGACCTGATGAGCGTCACTTTTTCGACGCATGGCTTCATCATATCATGGAAAATAGTACATTTGTATTACCATAACAAGTAAAGGATCCTGTATGTCCGACAACCCATCTGTTGAACGCCGCGAATTCCTGCGACTCTATCGCAGGCTCTATTCTTTTTTACGGCAGAGATGGGAGCAGGAGAAGGTGTTACGGCTGCGAGAGATGGTGAGTCATACCCTGCAGCCGACAGATGCGGTTGATGAAGAAGCACTCTATAACCTGGTCCTGGAGATGCGTACCGCCCTGATCACCGTCGATGAGATTGGTCTCAGACAGCCGGCGGTATGCGCCGTATTGCTCTATCGTGCGGCCATCGCTGAGCAATACCCGCTGGATGATATACGGCAACTGTTTGGTGATGAGGTGGAGGTGATCCTGCGGGGGTTGAAGAAGATCAACCGGTTCAGCGATAAGCGTACAGCCGTGGAATCGGAGAACTACATGAAGCTGCTGCTCTCGATGGCTGAGGACATCCGGGTGGTCTTTGTGCTCATTGCGCGTCAACTACAGCTGATGCGTGATGCGAAGGGAGCAGACCGTGCACACCGGCTCGACCTGGCTGTGGAGAGCTCCTATCTCTATGCCCCCTTGGCACACCGGCTGGGTCTCTATACCATCAAGTCGGAGCTGGAGGATCTTTCTCTCAAGTTTACCGATCGCGACGCATACGATTATGTGGCGGAAAAGCTGAACGAGACCAAGCGCTCGAGAGAGAAATATATCCGCGAGTTCATCGCTCCGGTAGATGAGCGGCTCTCCAATACCGGACTGAAGTATGACATCAAGGGTCGTACCAAGTCGATTCACTCCATCCTCAACAAACTGAAGAAGCAGAAGATCGAGTTCGAGAATATCTATGACCTGTTTGCCATTCGTGTGATCCTGGATGCCCCGGCCGATCAGGAGAAGGCCCAGTGCTGGCAGGTCTATTCGGTAATCACCGACATGTATCAACCCAATCCCAGACGTCTGAAGGACTGGCTCTCCATTCCAAAGAGCAATGGTTACGAATCGCTCCACATCACCGTGATGGGTCCCGACTCCCGATGGGTGGAGGTGCAGATCAGAAGCCGTCGCATGGATGAGATTGCCGAACGGGGTCTGGCAGCCCATTGGAAGTACAAAGGAGTGAAGGAGGAGTCGACGCTCGACAGTTGGCTCACCTCGCTGCGTGAATCGCTCGATGACAAGGAGGCCAACATGAGCCAGAAGCTGACTGACTTCAAGCTGGAGCTCTACGAAGAGGAGATCTTTGTCTTCACACCCAAGGGTGATCTCTTCAAGCTGCCAAAAGGTGCCACAGTGCTCGACTTTGCCTTTGCCATTCATTCGAAGCTGGGTGCTTCCTGCATGTCAGGAAGGGTGAATGGCAGAAACGTGCCAATCAAGCATCAGCTGAAGAGTGGCGACCAGGTGGAGATCAACACCTCGTCACATCAGACACCCAAACAGGACTGGCTTAACTTCGTGGTCACCTCAAGGGCACGCACCAAGATACGCCAGTTGCTCAAGGAAGAGGCGGGCAAGCAGGTGGATATCGCCAAGGAGACGCTATCGCGGCGTATGAAGAACCGCAAGATCGAGGTTGACGATGCGCATCTGATGCAGTTGATCAAAAAGCTGAAGTATAAGACCGTGACCGATTTCTATGCGGATATTGCGGCCGAGAAGCTGGATGTGAACTGGGTGATTGACCGTTATCTGGAGCTGGAGAATAGGGATGCTGAAGGTCGTGATGCCATGCAACAGGTGAGTGCCGGCCAGTTTACCCTGAAAAATGAACCCCGGGAAGCACATAGCAGTGATGAGCTGGTGATAGATCAGAATCTTACGGGGGTGGACTATAAGCTTGCCAGGTGTTGCAACCCCATCTTTGGTGATGACATCTTCGGCTTTGTCTCTTCTCAGGGTATCAAGATCCACCGGGTGAACTGTCCCAACGCACAGGATCTATTCTCCCGCTTTGGTTACCGTGTACTCAAGGCACGTTGGTCGGGCAGTACCGGCAGTTCAAACTATACCATCGTCCTGCGGGTGATAGGGAATGACCAGATCAATATTGTCGCCAACCTGATGTCAATTATTTCAAAAGAGGAGGGGGTGCAGATGCGTTCCATCTCCATCGACTCCAATGACGGACTATTTCAGGGAAATATATCCGTGATGCTAGCCAACACCTCAATGCTGGAGCAACTCATCAGAAAGCTGAAAGCGGTGAAAGGGGTGAAATCGGTAGCCCGTCTCAATTAATCGGCAGGGGTGTCGAAGGTAGAGAGCAGTTGTTGTACATACTCCCGTTGAAAGTCATCGGGACGGAGTATCTCTTCATTGTAGCGAATCAGGTCTATGTCGATGATCACCTTTCCCAGGTATTTGTCCCGCGGGGAGCGACCCACAGCGCGTTCTGTCTGTTTGATCTTTTCAATCACCTCATCCGGTAACAACTCAGTTTCGCCCTTTGCCAGCACATTCCGAAAAAGAAAGGAGTAACGCTCATCGTCCGGTTCCGACAAAACCGACTGGCTGAAGACGATATCGGGAAAAAGACGTGTCAGCATCCTCCTGGCTTTGTCAATGTTGGTCTTCGCGAACGTGTTGGATCCTATGCTAAGTAAAAATGTGGCCATACTGATAAATTGAACTACAAATATACACATTTTTGATTAAAATGACCGGGAAAAATGGAAATCTATTATCTTTGTTCCAGGATAACTATTAAAAAATGAAAAATTTACAGCGTCTACTGATCCTCTCTTTTTTGCTTCTTGTCAACCCTCTCATAGCACAGGAGGAGACCCCGTTAATATACCGGGTCAACATCCGTGAGAACATTGGAAGCAACAGTTGGATCTACCTCCAGAACGGCCTGCATGAAGCGTCACTGAACAATGCGCGTGCCGTGATACTCCACATGAATACTTATGGGGGAGGGGTGATGGAGGCTGACTCGATGCGCAGTGCCATCCTAAACTACTCCCTCCCGGTGTACGTCTTTATCGACAACAACGCGGCTTCGGCAGGAGCATTGATTTCCATCGCCTGCGACAGCATCTTCATGCGTAACAGCGCTTCAATAGGAGCCGCCACGGTGGTGGAGGGTGGCAGTGGTGCTGCAGCTCCCGACAAATACCAATCCTATATGAGAGGTATTATGCGTGCCACAGCCGAGAGCCATGGCAAGAAGATCACGATTGTGGATGGCGATACGCTTACTCAGTGGCGGCGTGATCCGTTGGTTGCTGAAGCGATGGTGGATGAAAAGATTGTCGTCCCGGGGTATGCCGACTCTACACAGATCCTTACCCTGACAGCTTCTCAGGCGATGGCACTGGGCTACTGTGAGGGTATGGCTGAGAGTCTGCATGAACTGGTGGTCACTCATCTGGGGATAAGCGATTATAAGCTGGAGACCTACAATCCCACCTTTTACGACAAAGTGAAAGGGTTCCTCACCAGTGGTGTGGTGCAGGCATTGTTGATCATGTTCATCATTGGTGGCATCTACTTCGAGCTGCAATCACCCGGTATAGGCTTTCCCACAGCAGCATCCATTACGGCGGCAATCCTCTATTTTGCCCCTCTTTATCTCACCGGTTACGCCCAAAACTGGGAGGTGCTGCTCTTTATGCTGGGACTGATCTTCATTGTGTTTGAACTCTTTGTCTTTCCCGGATTCGGTTTCTCCGGCATCACCGGAATCGTGCTCATCTTTTCATCTCTGGTGTTGGCGCTGATCGGTAATATCAGGTTCAGCCTGGATGGGGTGAACACATTGGAACTCTTCCGTGCTGTGATGATTGTATTGGGAGGCATGGGCATGGGAGTAGCCCTGATCATCTATCTATCCAGCAGGATAGGCATGCCCGGATTTCTGAAACAGGCTGCTCTGCATGCTGATGAAGAGGGTTTTGTCTCGGTGCCGATGGAACCACTGGAGCTGGTAGGCCAGACCGGAGTGGCAGCCACTGTACTGCGTCCATCAGGGAAGGTGTTGCTGGGTGGGTCCTATTACGATGCAATCTCCCTGAGAGGTTTTATTGAGAAAGATGTAGTGGTGGTGGTGAAAAGGTACGAGAATTTTCAACTCTATGTGATGCGTAAAGAGAGCTGAAGAGTTGCTCCGGAATAAAACAGCACAAACCCTGAGATCGCATCTCAGGGTTTGTGCTATAAGAAAGTGCCATCAGGCAGCTGTTAGTTGTATGCAGCTATCTCCTCTTCGCTGTGTGCTTTTTTCTTGAAAAATAAAAAGAGGACATAGGGGATAAACAACAGAATGATTGCCCAGATAATGTTACTCAGTTTGCTCCCTTTTTTCATGTTGTTGACGAAGATATGTCCCAGCATACCCTCTATAACCAGTAACAACCCAATGATCAGATTGGTGTTGTTTGTTGAGCCCATCATGAACGGTATCACCAAAATGGCAACACCAATGAGCATCACAATCACTCCGATGTATTTCGCGAATTCTTTCATGTGTATAATAATTATGATTTTGTTTCGTAACGCAAATAAACACAAAAAACAACAAACCAGGAAATAAAATGGCATAAAAAAAGTGGCTCAGACGGAAAAAATGAGATTTGACGCAAAAAACCGACTTGGAGCTGAGGAGACATACCTGAAATTGTGTATTTTTGTGAATTGTCATCCGAAGAATGTGAAAGCAGTGAAGAGTATTGCCCTGTTTGTCTATCAATGGATTGTTTTCATGCCGTTGTTTTTGTTGATCACCGTCATTACCGCCTTAACAGTAATGATCATGGCTCCTGTTTTTGGCAGCCGTTTTTGGGGGTATTATCCACCTCATTATTGGTCCAGGATCACCTGTTGGTTGGCTCTTTGCCCTGTAAAGAGCTCAGGTCATGAGAAGCTGGATCCCAATCAATCATATGTTTTCATCGCCAACCATCAGGGTGCCTTCGATATCTTTTTGGTATATGGTTTCCTGAATCAGAATATCAAATGGATTCAGAAACAGAGTCTACAGAAGATCCCGTTGGTAGGATATGCTTCAAAGAAAGCGGGTCATGTCTTTGTCAACAATTCGACAGCCACTTCCCGTGCCGCAACCATTGAGAGGGCTAAAGCACAAATCACGGAAGGTGTCTCGATGGTGATTTTTCCCGAAGGTGCCCGCACCTATACGGGTAAGATGGGACGCTTCAAGCGGGGGGCCTATCATATCGCTCGTGATCTCGATTTGCCTGTGGTGCCTTTGACTATCAATGGGCCCTTCAATGTGTTAAAACGCAACAGCCGGTGCATCCGCCCGGGGCGTATGGAACTGGTGATCCATGACCCGATATCCACTACATCGCTGACCGATGAAGAGCTGGCGGGACTTATTGACCGTTCCAGGGAGATCATTCATTCTGCATTGTGGGAGAAATACCGATAGGAGTGCTCATAAAAAAGAAATGGTTGTCTCACGACAACCAATCTTCATTGTTAACCTTAAATCTAATACCATGAAAAACACGATGCAAATGTACATGCATCCTTGCATTTTTCCAAAGATAGTCCCTGAAAATATTCTCTTTTTAAATTTATTTAGTATTTTCCTTCCCGATGAGGAGTGAACGGACGAATTGTTTGCGTTTGTTTGCAAATTTTTGTGATGACACTACTGTGGATAGTCGTATGTCTCGTCAGTCATAAAACCTGTTTGCAAAGAAGTTCAGGAGACCCCAGTTAAAACGATACCAGCGCCTGGTTGCCTGCTGCTTGCCCCCGAACTGGAGCAGGAAACGTGATCGCCCGCTGTTTTTATTCAGGAAACCCACATCCATGAAATCGAAATATTGAAAGCCCTCCTCTTCCGACTTTTTCATGGCGGAGTAAAGGGTGAAGATGGTGGGGTATAGCAACTTATGTCGTTTCGATTTGCCCCAGTAATAGAGGCAGTAGACACAGTTTTTCTTCTCGAAGCCAAGAATGGATCCGCCGATGATCTTCCCCTGGTAACGAGTGAGCAGGATTTTTCCTTTTCCTTTTCTCACGTAGTGATGAAAGAAGTTCTCGAAGTAGGTATAAGGAGGAAAACGGCGTCTGATCTTTTTCTGGTTTGTATCTCTTATCAGCCGATAGATCTCCGGAAGATCACTGTCAGACATCATCTCCTCCATTTCCACCCCTTTTTTCAGTGCTTTATTGACCTGATTCTTACGTGTGGGTGTCAGCTGATCCCATATCTTTCTTTTGCGTTGTAGTGAGTTGCAGATGTTGATCCATTTCACCGAATAAAAGTGATTCTCACGAAACCCCTTGTAGCCGAAGATAGCATTACCCAGGTTCTCGTAACGGATGAGAAACACCTTATGCTTCACCTCTTGCACAAGACGGGTGATCAACAGCTCAAACAGCTCAATTTGTGGCAGATCATTACCGAAAAAGGAAGGGGGCTGGTTGATGATGCATCGTCTGAAGAGTGAATGGCGCAGCAATCGGTTTTTGCGTGCGATGATGGCGAAGAGGGCGGCTACCGGTTTCTCATCGTTGAAGGCTACCAGCATGAAGGGGGTGTAGGCGGGTGTGCGGCCGTACCAGTCGAATGAGGTGGGAGAGTGGAAGAAGCTGATCTCTTCCATGGGCGGCAGCTCTTCTTTGTGATAGTATGTCTGGACGCTGAATGCCATGCTGATCGGGAGTGAATGATCACATTTTTTACAAATGTAATAAAAAAAAGTAAACAACAACCCCAAGCGGTTATCCTCCGGCTGTCAGTTTTTCCAACACTTTGAAAACGATCGGGCAGGTCTCCGCGTTTTTCACCGAAAGGCTGAAAATCTGGTAGAACTTCTTCCTGTCGGTATGCGGATACTCACGGCATGCCCTGGGCCTGTTCTCGTAGATGGCGCAATAGTTGTCATCCCCCAGAAAAGGGCAGGGCATAGAGCGAAAGACCCGATCGCCATCCTCATCGGTACGCAGGTAACGCTCAATGACTGCCGAGGGCTTGATACGCAGAGCCTTACCCATGCGGTCCACATCGTCAGGCAGGATCATCGGACCAAGAGAGCGGCAGCAGTTGCCACAAGCAAGACAATTGGTATCCGCCTCTGCTTCAAGGTGCAGCTGTAGAATCTCGCGATCCATTTTCATCAGACTACGTTTGTTCTTTGCATACCATTTTACCCATGCAGCCTTTCTTAGTGCAACCTGTTTGGGCAGATCGATGACATCCATTTTTTTTTCTGCAAAAGTAAACTCTTTTGTGTTCAACTAGACCGCTGTTCCTGTTTTATTTTGTAAATTTGTGGAAGAAGCTGGCTAATCAATCTGAGAGATCAATCAAACTGAAAATATATGGCAAAAAAGATTCTAGTAACCGGCGGAACCGGTTATATCGGTTCCCATACTGTTGTGGAACTGCAACAGGCAGGGTATGAGGTGGTCATCATCGATAACCTCTCCAACTCAAATGCAGATGTGTTAGAAGGGATCACCCGCATCACCGGCAAGCGACCCCTGTTTGACAAGTTGGATTGTACCGATATGGATGGGTTGAAGGCTCTGTTCCGCAAACATACCTTCGATGGCATCATCCATTTTGCCGCGAGCAAGGCGGTAGGGGAATCGGTGCAGAAGCCGTTGCTTTATTACCGGAATAACCTGCTGTCGCTGATTAACCTGCTGGAGATGATGCCGGAACATAAGGTGAAGGGTATCGTTTTTTCCTCCTCCTGCACCGTGTATGGGGAGCCTGACAGTAATCCTATCGATGAGAACGCACCCATCAAACCCGCAGCCTCTCCCTATGGGAACACAAAACAGATCAACGAGGAGATTATTCAGGATTTCATTCATTCAGGTGCTCCTGTAAAAAGCATTATTCTCCGTTATTTCAATCCTATCGGCGCCCATCCCTCCGCCGAGATTGGTGAGTTGCCGCTGGGTGTACCACAGAACCTGGTACCCTACATCACACAGACCGGTATCGGCATTCGTAAACAGCTGAGTGTCTTCGGTAATGACTACAACACAGCTGATGGCTCCTGTATCCGTGACTTTATCAATGTGGTGGATTTGGCCAAAGCACATGTGAAAGCGATTGAACGTATGCTTGAGGATCAGTCGGATGAGCCGGTGGAGATTTTTAACCTGGGCACCGGCACCGGTCTCTCGGTGCTTGAGCTGATTGCTCTCTTCGAGAAGGTATCCGGCAAACCGCTGAACCACCAGATCGTGGGACGTCGTGAGGGTGATATTGAACAGATCTGGGCGCAGCCTGACAAAGCAAACAACGTGTTGGGCTGGAAAGCCGAGATGACGGTGGAAGATACGATGTCATCCGCCTGGAAGTGGCAGCTACGGCTCCGCGAGAAAGGTGTGATGTGACTGTTGCCGATCAGACAGGCTCACAAAAAAGGTCCGGACAATCATTCCGGACCTTTTTTGTCTCTCCAGCACTATCCGGTTAAAAGTAATACTCAATTACCAGATAATAATCCTCATCCCCGTTGTGAGATTTTTCAATCTCGATCTTATTCTCTCGGGCCAACCAGCCGATAGCAGTGTAGATCTCCTTGTCTGTCAACCCTGAGGCCACGCGCAGGTCGGAGATATTCCATCTCTGGTTGTTGTTCAACAGGTTCCAGATGATGCCTGCATTGGTGCCGATCAGTTTCTTGTTCATAGTGATGCCTCTTGATGGTGTGGTTTGAGTTGGTTGTTCATTTTGACGAAAAGTAAAACCCGCCGTCATAATAGAAACATCTGATCACTGGTGATTGTTCGTGTGTAGGAGAAAAATGTATTCAGACAGTAAAAATGATCAGGTAGAGGTAGGCTGCCGGGACCGCAACCAACAGGCTGTCGATGCGATCGAGAATGCCACCGTGACCGGGAATCAGGGTGCCTGTATCCTTTACTGAGTAGGTGCGCTTGATCAGTGACTCAAAGAGGTCACCCACAGTGCCAAATAGAGCTGCCACAAGAGCAAAACCCATCCAGAAGAGAGGTGAAAACTCAGGGAAAGAGTGAGCGAAGATGAGAGATGCCAACAGGGTGAAAAAGATGCCGGCGATGAAACCTTCAACCGACTTTTTGGGAGAGATATGGGGTATGAGCTTGTGCTTTCCAATGAGTGATCCGATGAAATAGGCAGCTGTGTCGTTCACCCAGATGAAGACGAAAAGTCCGAGCAGTGGTACCCAGTCATATCCCCCTGTTGCCATATTGTGCTGATATGAGTAGGAAAGTATCATCAACAGGCTCAGTGGCATAGTGATATAGATCTGTCCAAACAGGGAGTAGATGATGCCATGCAGGATATCCTGACGCCGAATCAGGATGACTGATGCGAAGAGGGTAAGCAGGTATACCAGAATAATTACCGGCAGAGCATCAAAGGATATCCCTTCCATATAAAGATAGACGGACACAAACAGGAGCAGGCCATGGGTGATGTTGAAGATCTTGCTGATGGCATGTGAGGTGTCCTTCTCCACCATACGATAGAACTCGAACAGTGCCAGGGCGAGGATGATCCCGAAGACAACAAGGAAGGAGTAACGTCCCCCCAATATTCCCAGGAGGATTACCAGGATGTAGATGAAACCGGCTCCTGCACGTGTAAACAGATTCTTCAGATTCAAATCGCCAATAATTTAAAGGAACGGGTAATGATAGATAATTTTTTTTAAGCAAAAAAGCGCATACGTTCCGGCATCCACTCACTATTACGCTTCATCTGTGGTTGTCCGGTCTGTCTCATCAGACGCTGTACTCTCTACCTTTTCCAGGTCAATCCCATTTTCAATCAGTATGTTATACCAGGAGATGATCTTCTTCACATCTGAAGCATAGACACTTTCACGGCTATAATCGGGAAGCACCTCTTTCAAATAGGCGAACAGCTCGCTGCCCGATGCCTTGCTGCCTATCGATGCTTTGCCGCCTTTTTCTTTTTCCTTCATCTGTCTCATCACCTCCCGCAAGGGAGTATCGCCATCACTGGTGTAAATGGAGACATCGCTCAGTGCTACCACCTTCTCGTGAAGGTAGACTGGTAGTCGTTTACCGTCGCCAAGTGATTCAACGATGTTCAGGTTTTTACCTGTGGAGATGAGCTTATAGAGACCGGGACGCCCCGTAACCGATAATATCTTGGATAACATAACAGTGTAATTTGCGATTTTGTGATTGAATTGTTTTTTCAAGGTGCAAAAGTACGCAGACTCTCCCATATTCGCAACTTTTCAGGGAAAATGTGATGTTTTTTCGATCAATGGCTTTGACTACAGCAAAAAAGGGTTATTTTCGCAACTCTATTTATCCATAAACAAAAAACGATGTACCGATTGATGACTATTGTAACCCTGGCTGCTTCACTCTTAATATCCTGTAACGGAAATCGTTCAGACGCACGCAAGTCAAATGATCAACCTGACGCAACCGATTCACTGGCAATGGGCAGCAGCGACATGCTTTATCTTGCCGTGGGGACCTATACCTCAAAGGAGGGTAGCAGGGGAATCTACCTCTATCGCTTTGATACCCTCACCGGGAAGAGTGACTCGGTGAGCATGGCGGAGGTGACCAACCCTTCCTGGCTCACCTTCAGTCCCGATGAACAAACTCTCTATGCCGTAGGCGAAAATGATGCAGTGCAGAGTGCAGTACATGCCTTCTCTTTCGACAAGGCCAAGGGGAGATTGCAGAAGATCAATTCGCAGGAGACCAAGGGTAGCGGACCCTGCTACGTCACCATCGATGCGAAGGGACGCAATGTGCACACGGCCAATTACGGCGGTGGAAGCATCTCCTCCTTCCAGGTGAACGACAATGGCAGTCTCTCGCCGGCAATCTCGGTGATACAATTCAGTGGATCGGGACCCGACAGCGTGCGGCAGCAGCAACCCCACCTGCACAGTGTGGCTTACTCACCTGACGGTCTCTCCCTTTTTGCTGCTGACCTGGGCAGCGATAAGCTTTACCGGTTCACCGTGCAGGAGACTCCTTTTCAGGGACAGCCGGTGATACAGGAGAGCAGCATGACTGCGATAGAGACACCCGCAGGCACCGGTCCCCGTCATTTTGCTTTCCACCCCGATGGGGGCAGATACCTCTACCTGCTGGGTGAGTTATCGGGTGAGGTAGTGGTCTATGATCATCACAATGGTGAGTTGACAGAGAAGCAGGTGATCGAAGCCGATACGGTGGGTGCACGAGGCAGTGCCGACATCCATGTATCACCCGATGGTCGTTTTCTGTATGCCTCCAACCGTCTGCAGGCAGATGGCATTGCCATCTTCGCGATCGATCCCGACGAGGGTACGCTTACCAAAGTGGGATATCAGCCCACCGCAAAACATCCCCGCAATTTTGTGATCACCCCCAATGGGAAGTACCTGCTGGTAGCCGGCAGGGATGAAGACAGGATCCAGGTCTTTACAGTAGATGAAACCAACGGTCTGCTCAGTGACACAAACCAGGATATCCTGTTGAGTAAGCCGGTATGTCTGCAGTTTGCAAAGAGCAATTGACACGCAGTCACCTATCAGCACAACTGAAATTGGCTTCTTCCCTTAGAGATCACCCAGCAAGGCGATCTCTTCGTGTTTGTAGGGAGTGGCTTGGTATACGAAGTAGTTCAGCCAGTTGATGTAAAGCAGGTTGGCATGCGAACGCCACTGCACAAGAGGCGGCTGATTCGGGTCATTGTCTCTGTAATAGTTCAGGGGAATCTCCACGGAGTCCATCCCTTTTTCCATATCCCGCAGGTACTCGTTGTGCAGGGTGAGGGGAGAATATTCCGAATGGCCTGTCACATAGAACTCGCGACCACCCCTTGAGGAGACTATGTAGACGCCGGCATCCTCCGATTCGGAGAGGATCGTCAGCTCCGGTTGCTGCCGTATCTCATCACTGAGGATGGTGGTGTGGCGGCTGTGTGGCGCGAAGAAGGTGTCGTCGAAGCCGCGGAAGAGAGGGAACGCGGGGTCGTTGAGCCTATGGCGGAATATGCCGAACAGCTTTTTATCCAGCGGATATTTGTGGATGCCGTAAAAATGGTGCAGCGCAGCCTGTGCTCCCCAGCAGATGTAAAAGGTGGAGGTGACGTGTGTGCGGGCCCAGTCGAAGATGCGGGTGATCTCATCCCAGTAGGTCACCTCCCGGAAAGGGATCATCTCCACCGGTGCTCCGGTGATGATCATGCCGTCGTAATACCGTTTCTTTACTTTTGAAAAGGTGGTGTAGAACGACATCAGATGCTCGATGGGGGTGTTTTTGGGGGTGTGTGAAGAGAGACCCAGGAACTCAATCTCCACCTGCAACGGGGAGTTGGAGAGCAGCCGGATCAGATCAGTCTCGGTGGTGATCTTGAGTGGCATCAGGTTCAGCACCAGGATCTTCAGGGGGCGGATATCCTGTGTGGATGCACGCAGATCATCCATCACAAAGATGTTTTCTTTCTTCAGTATCTCTACCGCCGGCAGTTTGTCGGGTAAATTGACAGGCATGATGTAAATATTCGTTTATGAATGGGATTGTGTAAACAATCGGTTGTTATTTCTTCTTCTTCTTCCTCTTTTTTTTCTCTACGCTCCAGCCAAACTTGCCGATTTTCTTTCCCAGTTCATAGTAATGACCATGAGAGTAGGCAAGCAGACCGGCCTGTTGCATATCGAAGCGGCCGGTAACCGTATCGAGATACTGATCGTCGGCTTTCACGTTGACCACCTCCGAGATGAACATGTCGTGCGAGCCTAGCGGGATGATCTCTTTCACCCGGCACTCGATGCAGACCGGACTCTCCTCAATCAGAGGTGCCTTTACCAGTGTCGCTTTTCCGGCCGTCAGTCTCATCTCATCGAACTTGTTGTAATCTCTTCCGGATCGCACTCCACACCAGTCGGTGGCCCTTGCCAGCGCCTCGGTAGTGAGGTTGATCACATACTCGCCGGTGCGTTTGATGATCTCATGTGAGTGACGTGACGGTCTCACGGAGATGTAACACATGGGGGGATCGGAGCAGATGGTGCCCACCCAGCTCACAGTGATGATGTTATATTCTTCGGGGCTGCTTCCACAGCTGATCATTGCCGCCGGTAGCGGATAAATCATCGTTCCCGGTTTCCAGTTCTGTTTCATTATTTTAGCAATCAGCTTTCAGCTTTCAGCTGTTAGCTTTCAGCTTTCAGCAATCAGCTTTCAGCTTTCAGTAATCAGCTTCTTATGCATATTTCCTGGTTCCTGCACCTTCAAACCATGAACCAAGAACCATGCACCTCAAACATACCAACCTGCCAACCTACCAACTTAACAACTTACTAACTAACCAACTTAACAACTTATAAACTTATTCAAATCAATTCTATCTCCTCCTTCCGGATCTTGAGCTCGCAATAATGACACTGCAGCTCTACCATCTCCTTGTCGATCACGTGAAAGCGGGTTTTCATCGGTTCGTTGTTGGTGATGCACTTGGGGTTGTTGCACCGGACAATCTCGATGATCTCATCAGGTAACACCACCTTCTTCTTCTCCACCACCTCGAAGTTGCGGATGATGTTCAGATTGACGTTGGGCGCAACCAGTGCGATGCGGTTGATCTCATCCTCGCGGAAGAATTTGTCGGAGACTTTTATGATCCCTTTACTTCCCATCTTACCACTTTTGAGATTGTTACCGATGGTGATGCGGTTGTTCAGCTTCTGCAGCTGCAGGAGCGTTACCACCTTGAATAGAGCGTCACTCGGTATATGGTCAATGGCAGTTCCGTTCTCCAGGGCTGCTACCTGCAATTCTTTTCTCATAATCTTCGTTCAATTAATGGGTTATTCTACCTCAATGCCCAACAGATCACAGATCACCGCCTGGCGCACATAGATGCCGTTCTTTGCCTGCTGAAAATAGTAGGCCTTGGGATTGTCATCCACATCCTGGTTGATCTCCTTCACCCGGGGAAGCGGGTGGAGCACTCTCAGGCTCTCTTTCGAGTCACTGAGCATCTCGTTGTGCAAAACGTAGACGTTTTTTACCTTCTCATACTCCATCAGGTCGGTGAACCGCTCCTTCTGTACGCGAGTCATGTAGAGGATGTCGGAACCGTTGATCGCCGCGGGCGAGAAATCGGTATATTCACGGTAGGGTATTCCCTGTCTATCGCAAAAGAGTTTGTACTTCTCGGGGATGGCCAGCTCCTCCGGTGCCACGAAGTGGAAGGAGGGGTTGAAGTGTGACAGGCCCTGGATCAGGGAGTGCACGGCACGGCCATACTTGAGGTCGCCCACCACGGTGATGGCGAGCTTCTCGAGGGTGCCCTGTGTCTCGTAGATCGTGAACAGGTCGAGCAGGGTCTGCGTGGGGTGCTGGTTGGAGCCATCGCCGGCATTGATCATCGGCACCGGTGAGATCTCTGAGGCATAGCGTGCCGACCCCTCCAGGTGATGACGCATGATGATCAGGTCGGCGTAGTTGCTCACCATCATGATGGTGTCCTTGAGCGACTCACCCTTGGTGGAGCTGCTGGTGGCCGCATCGGAGAAGCCGATGATACGGCCGCGCAGCCTGTTGACGGCAGTCTCGAAGCTGAGACGGGTGCGGGTGGAGGGCTCGAAGAAGAGGGTGGCGCAAACCCTTCCTTTCAACAGATCACGGTTGGGATTCTCCTTGAATCGGGAGGCGGTTTGCAGGATGCGGAGGATATCCTCCCTGCTGTAATCGCCGATATTGACCAGGCTTTTGGGACTCATAGGTGAAAAATTTTGTATAAATGGGTTGTGTATAGCAAAAGTAGAAAAAAACCCTGCAATCTGATTGCAAGGTTAAAAAAAATCGTCAGACCTCCAGATCTACGTTGAACAGCTCATGCCAGGGGAGTCCCTGCTTGTTCAGTTGGTCCATGAACGGGTCGGGATCAAACTCCTCCACGTTGTAGACACCCGGTTTTTTCCAGAGTCCCTTCATGAACATCATGCCGCCAATGGTGGCCGGCACCCCCGTGGTGTAGCTGACACCCTGCGCACCTGTCTCCTTGTAGGCAGCCTCATGACTACAATTGTTATAGATATAGTAGGTGCGTTCCTTCCCATCCTTGATACCTTTGATACGGCACCCAATAGAGGTTTGGCCGGTGTAGTTCTCTCCCAGCTCACCCGGGTCGGGCAGTACTGCTTTCAGGAACTGAATGGGTACGATCTTCTGACCGTTGTACTCCACCTCGTCGATGCGTGCCATGCCGATGTTCTGGATCACCCTGAGGTGGGTGAGGTACTCCTGGCCGAAGGTCATCCAGAAGCGTGCCCGCTTGAGGGTGGGGTAGTTCTTCACCAGCGATTCCAGCTCCTCGTGGAAGATCACGTAAGATTCCTTGGGACCGATCTCAGGGTAGGTGAGCGGCTGATGGATCTCATGCGGTTCGGTCTCGACCCACTCACCGTTCTCCCAGTACTTTCCTTTCTGTGTCACCTCGCGGATGTTGATCTCCGGGTTGAAGTTGGTGGCGAACGCCTTACCATGGTCACCCGCGTTACAGTCCACGATGTCGAGGTAGTGGATCTCATCGAAGTGATGCTTGGCGGCATAGGCGGTGAAGATGCTGGTCACCCCCGGGTCGAAACCGCATCCCAGGATGGCGGTGAGACCCGCCTTCTCGAACTTCTCCCGGTAGGCCCACTGCCATTTGTATTCAAATTTGGCTTCATCCTTCGGCTCGTAGTTGGCCGTGTCGAGGTAATGTACCCCTGCTTCGAGGCAGGCATCCATGATGGTCAGGTCCTGGTAGGGGAGTGCCACGTTGATCACCAGCTCAGGTTTGAAACCGTTCATCAGCGATACCAGCTCCGGCACGTTGTCGGCATCCACCCTGGCCGTTTCGATGGTGACGCCGGTACGTCGTTTCACATCCTCCGCGATGGTGTCACACTTGCTTTTGGTACGGCTGGCCAGCATGATACCGGTGAAGAGGTCGCTGTTTTGCGCCACTTTGTTGGCTACCACCGTACCGACGCCGCCGGCGCCAATGATCAGAACTTTTCCCATAGATATTCCTTTTTTTATTGTGTTGATAATTCAATTTTCGACTGATGATTTCATCACCCTGCGGCAGTGAAGGGCATCCCTTTACCGCAACCTCCCGCTGACAGGGTCGTTGCCTGCTGTTGTCTACAAATATACAATGATTCCCGGAAACGGCCCCGGTTTCGCATCAAAAAAATGGAAGTTTTGAGGCGAGGTCTTAAATGTGTATATTTGTCTTTTGTTAAAATAAAATCAACTGCACACGAATGAACGAAGAAAAAATTGATCAGATCTCCCGCTCTACCAACGCCATCAGCGAATGGAGCATCCAACTACTAACCAATGCAGGCATATCCGAAAACTGGGTGAAATATATCAACCTGTTACTGTTACTTTCAGTACTGGTTGTGTTGGTGTTCATGGTACAGTACCTCACCCGTCGCATCCTGCATTCTGTCCTAAAGCGTGTGTCAACGATGACCGGTATCGAGTTCCTGCGGCATCTCTCCGAACGACGCTTTCCCCATTACCTGGCGATGATCATCCCCTTCAGCCTGGTGAAAGGGTCGATCCCCATCATATTCGATCTCTTCCCCCGCACCATGGTGATGGCCGACAAGCTGGTGGATATCTTTCTCATCTTCTATGTGATATGGCTGCTCTCATCAATCGTGAACGCTTTCGCCGATACCCTGCGCAGTCGTCCCAGCATGGCGGACAAACCGCTTGAGAGCTATGTGCAGGTGGTGAAGATCATCCTTTACGCGATAGGATTCATCATCCTCTTCTCGATCCTCACCGGACAAAAGCCTGGTGTGATCCTCGGTGGACTGGGTGCCGCATCGGCTATCCTGATGCTGATATTCAAGGACACCATCCTCGGCTTCGTCGCCAGCATGCAGGTGACGACCAACGACATGGTGCGTATCGGCGACTGGATCACCATGCCCAAATATGGAGCAGACGGTGATGTGATCCAGATCACGCTCACCACGGTCAAGATCCGCAACTTCGACAAGACCATCACCACCATACCGCCCTATTCGCTAGTGTCCGACTCGTTCCAGAACTGGCGGGGGATGGTTGAAACCGGTGGCCGGCGGGTGAAACGAAGTATCTATGTGAAACAATCTTCGATACGATTTCTCAGCGATGAGGAGGTGAAGGAGTTGTTGAAGGTACAGGCTATAAGTCAATATATCATCGCGAGGAGCCAGGAGATCGAAACGTACAACCAATCTGTCGGTGCTGACAAGTCGCTCGCGCTTAACGGCCGGAACCTTACCAACATGGGACTTTTTCGGGAATACATCAAGAACTGGTTGTCACTTCACCCTGATGTGCACAAGGAGATGCTTCTGCTGGTAAGGCAATTGCAACCCACCTCCAAGGGGTTGCCCCTGGAACTCTACTTCTTTACCGCCACCACCATGTGGGAAAGATATGAGGATATCACT
>DURL01000086.1 GCA_012837345.1 Bacteroidales bacterium | reverse complement strand
GGCTACTCACCGGTCACGCTCCTCTCGGCAAGATCGTTCAGTCCTCCTCCGCTGGAGCGGAAACGGTACCTCTTCAACAAATCGCACACTGCCTCCATCAACAACCTACACAAGACGGGTGAACACAGCCAGCTGCGTCTCAACATCCAGTACCTGCACGATGAACGGGAGGAGAGCATCTTGCGCAACAGCGAATACTACCTCCCCGGTGGCAACCTGCTGATCAGCGAGAGCAGCGCCCTCACCCACCGGACCCACAAGATCGATGCCGCCCTGACATACAGCGACAACAGCCCCGGCCACTACCTCAACAATGCCCTCCGCTGGAGCGGCGGCAGTGACCGCTCCGCCTCTGCGATCAACCTGAACGGCATGGGCGTGACACAGGAGTACCGGCTGCCGGCACAGCTGATACGCAACAACCTGCAGTATGTGAAACGATGGGGAGAGCGTCTCTGGGACTTCAGCTCGTTCATGGCCTACTCATCGCAACCGCAACAGCTCACGGTAGAGATTGACACCACAGAGACAGCGCAGCAGCAGGATGTAACCCTCTCCGGCTTTTACACGCGTAACAGCACCTACTACAGCCTGGGCTGGGGCAGCTCAAGCGTCACCCTCACGGGAGTAGCAGAGGCCTCCCTCGACAGGTATGAGTCGGCACTTATCCACCCCCTGCTCAGCGACAGCACCGTGGGGGAAATGCGATCGTCGCACCTCCTCCTGGAGCTGGCACCCTCCTACCTCTACCGCGGGGAGAAGCTCACCATCCAGGCCGATCTCCCCCTACGCAAGCAGGTGATGCAATTTGGTGAGGAGCAGCTCACCTACCTGCATGCCGACCCCTCACTGCGTTTCAATTACCGCTTCAACCCGATGTTGAGAGCACACCTCGCCTACCGGTCGTCACACTCACTGGGCAATTTCACCGATATGACAGGCCTCTGGCTGTTGTCGGGATACCGAAGCCTCAGCAAGCGGGGCGGGTTGTTGCCGGAGTCGCGACGTTCCTCCTACAGCGCGGGATTCCAATACCGCAATCCCATTAGCAGCTTCTTCCTCAACTCCACCTTGGCGTATGCCCCCTCACAGCGGAACAGCCTTACCAGTCAACGCTTCATCGGCAACGAGTCGGTCACCGGCATCACCGCCCACTCCACCCGCACCAACCAGCTGCTTTGGTCGGCCTACGCGGGTAAGTACATCCCCGCGATCAGAACAAACCTGTCACTCAACATCAGCTACAACAGCATGAAGGGCGAGCGGCTGCAGCAGGGAGTGCTCTACCCCTTTCGTGCGGCAGGATGGGTGCTGATGCCCAAGCTGAGCATCAAACTCTCTGACGATGCCTCCCTCACCTACCAGGAGGCGGCCACCCTTCACACCACCGGGATTGGGACACAGGAGGAGTCGCTCCGTTCCTCCCTCTGGCAGGTGGCGCGACAGCTCTCCGCCTTCTGGCAGGTCGACAAGCGGTGGCAGCTCAACGGGCGACTGGAACACTCCATGAACGAGATCAGCGAGGGTGAAAAGGTGAAGCGCTTCTTCGCCGACGCCGGCATCAGCTACCGCCACTCGCGACTGGAACTCAGCCTCACCGCCACCAACCTCTTCAACCAGTCCGACTACTCCTACACCCTCTTCAGCGGACTCGACCGCTTCGAAACACGCTACACCCTACGGCCCCGCATGTTGCTGCTCAGCCTCAGCTATCACTATTGAAAAACAACAATCAGGAATGTTACTGAGACAAAAAGGTGAGATTTGACAATCGGTTCTGTATTTTTGCAAAGTCAATTTTGCTATTTTTGTGCTTGATTGATTATTCACAAAAAAGCAAAGCATGAAAGAAGCAGCAACCAACGTACCGCGATATCCTGATCTGTTCGGACACCCCAGGGGACTCTCCCTCCTTTTTTTAACCGAGATGTGGGAGCGCTTCTGCTACTTCGGCATGCGGGGACTGCTGGTGCTCTACCTCACCAAGTCACTCCTGCAGGGCGACGACCAGTCGTTCGCCATCTACGGAGCCTACACCGCGCTGGTCTACATGGCACCGGTGCTGGGAGGACGCCTGGCCGACAGCATCCTGGGCTACCGCATCGCAGTGATCCTGGGCGCCGTGATGATGGCCATCGGTGAGTTCCTGATCCTGGGCGGCAGCCAGACATGGCTCTATGTGGGCATGGCAGCCATCATCGTGGGAAACGGTTATTTCAAGGCCAACATCTCCAGCCTGGTGGGTAAGCTTTACTCTGCCGACGACCCGCGTCGCGACTCCGGCTTCACCATCTTCTACATCGGTGTCAACCTGGGGGCCCTGCTGGCCACCCTGGTCGTCGTCTGGGTGGGTGAGCGCTTCGGCTTCCAGTATGGCTTCGGACTGGCCGGCATCGGCATGCTGCTGGGACTGCTGATCTTCGCCGCGGGACAGAAGTATTACAAGGAGGAGGGACGTCCGCCACGACCGGAGAAGCTGCACTCAAAAGTGCTCGGGCCGCTCACGCAGCTGCAGCTCACCGTGCTGCTCTCCTTCCTGGCCATCCCGCTGCTCTACCTCCTCATCATCTACAACGGTGTCATGGGCATCCTGCTCATCCTCACCTTCCTCTACGTGGGATATACCCTCATGCGCGAGGGGATCCGCGGCGGCCGCATCCTGCGCGACAGGATGATCATCTTCATCATCCTCTGCCTCTTCAACATCCTCTTCTGGGCGCTCTTCGAACAGGCGGGTTCCTCGCTCACCCTGTTTGCCGACCGCAACGTGGACCGCAACGTTTTTGGCATCTTCGAGATGACTGCCGGGCAGACGCAGTTCTTCAATCCCTTCTTCATCATCGTCATGGGATCACTCATTTCCATGCTGTGGGTGAAGCTGTCGGAACGTAACCTCAACCCCAACATCCCTGCCAAGTTCGGCTACGGCATCATGCTGCTCGGCATCGGCTACCTCATCACCCGCTTCGGCCTGTACAGCTATAACGAAGCCTTCCTGGTTCCGCTCTGGATCATCGTCGCCATCTACTTCTTCCACACCGTGGGCGAGCTCTTCATCTCCCCCATCGGCCTCTCCATGGTGACCAAGCTGGCACCCGAGAAGCTCTCCGGTACACTGATGGGTGCCTGGTTTCTCTCCTTCTCCGGCTCCAACTTCCTGGGAGGGCAGCTCGCAAAGCTCACCGGTAGCAGCCGATCGACAGTGGAAACAGCAATAAGTGCGGATACTGTTGCAGTCGGAACAGAAACAGTTGCAGCGAATGCGCAAACAGTCGTAAATGCAACCTCACCCGCCGCCCTGGAGTCCCTCACCCGCTATATCGATGTCTACACCAGCTTCGGCCTCATCGCCGTCGCCACCGGCCTCCTGGTGCTGATCCTCTCACCCCGTCTCAACAAGCTGATGCACGGAATTAAATAGCGGTTAGTTATAAGCTATAAGTCATAAGCTAACAGCTACTTCAAATACCACTCATACATGCGGCGTACTCCCTCGTCGATCTCGATCTGGTGCTGCCAGCCCAGGCTGTTCAGCTTGGAAGGATCGGTCAGCTTGCGCATGGTGCCGTCCGGTTTGGTGCTGTCGAAATCGATGGTGCCCTTGTAGCCTACGGTGCCGGCAATCAGCATCGCCAGGTTGCGTATCGATATCTCGTGACCCGTTCCGATGTTGATGTGACAGTTGCGCACCTCCTCTTTGCCTGATGCCAGGTCGGCGAACTCCACACGCTCCATGATGAAGACACAGGCATCGGCCATCTCCTCGCTCCAGAGGAACTCACGCAGCGGTCGTCCGCTGCCCCAGAGCATCACACCGTCGTGTGTCACGCCGTACTTCGACAGCAGATCAACGATCTGCCGGTCAGACACATTATCAGGCCAATCGGTATCTGCAACACTTTCATTCGGGTTTACCTTAACCGCCGGATCAACCAACTCTTCGTGTGCAGCCCCCTCCTTTGGACTGATGTCCACTCCCTTGTCCTTTCCGTTTCCACCTATCCCTTCCACTGGTCGTCGGCGCAGATCCTCCCGTATCGCCGCCATATCGCCCGCCATGAGGCACTTCGCCAGGTGGATCTTGCGGATCATTGCCGGCAGCACATGGCTCCGTTCCAGGTCGAAGTTGTCGTTCGGCCCATAGAGGTTGGTCGGCATCACCGCGATGAAGTTGGTGCCGTATTGTATGTTGAAGCTCTCGCACATCTTCAGGCCCGCGATCTTGGCGATGGCGTAAGGTTCGTTGGTATATTCGAGCGTCCCTGTCAACAGGGCATCTTCGCTCATCGGTTGTGGTGCCTCCTTCGGGTAGATGCAGGTGCTCCCCAGAAAGAGGAGCTTCTTCACACCGTTGCGCCAGCTGGCACCGATCACGTTGTTCTGTATCTGTAGGTTGCGGTAGATGAAATCCGCCCGGTAGGTGTTGTTGGCCATGATGCCCCCCACATGGGCCGCAGCAAGAAGAACATACTCCGGTTTTTCTTCCTCAAAGAAACGTTCCACAGCAGCAGCATCAGTCAAATCCAGCTCCCGCTGCCTGCGTCCCACAAGGTTATGATAGCCTTTCGCTTTCAGGTTCTCCCATATCGC
>DURL01000085.1 GCA_012837345.1 Bacteroidales bacterium | reverse complement strand
CTGACCATTATTCTATACTGTCCTTTGGGCAATAACGAAAAAATTAACAATTCAACAGATATGAACAGGATTGACCAATTATTTCAACAGAAGAGAGAAAATATTCTATCGGTATACTTTACCGCCGGGTACCCTCAGTTAAATGATACTGTGAAAGTGATGCAGGCGCTGGAAAAGGAAGGGGTGGATATGCTGGAGATCGGGATCCCCTTCAGCGACCCGATGGCAGACGGACCGGTGATCCAGGCCTCCGGTACGCAGGCACTACGTAACGGCATGAGCGTGAAGACGCTGTTCAGTCAACTGGAGGATGTGCGCACCACGGTGACCATCCCACTGGTGCTGATGGGTTACCTGAATCCCATTCTACAGTTCGGCTTTGAGAACTACTGTCGGAGTGCAGTTGCTTGTGGCATTGACGGGTTGATTATCCCCGACCTTCCCTTTGCCGAGTACCTTGAACACTACAAGCCGCTGGCCGATCGCTACGGGCTTCATATGATCATGCTGATCACACCCGCGACCTCGGAAGAGCGAATCCGGATGATTGACGACCACACCTCCGGCTTTATCTACATGGTCTCCTCCGCATCGGTCACCGGTGCCAGGAAGAGCTTCGGCGAGCAGAACCTGCAGTACTTCCGGAAGGTGAATGCGATGGGCCTGAAGAACCCGCGGTTGATCGGATTCGGCATCTCCAACAGGGAGACCTTCGACGCAGCCTGTCACGCAGCAGCGGGCGCCATTATCGGCAGTCGCTTCATCTCCCTGCTGGGGAGTGAGCCTTCAATCGGGGAGGCCGCGAAAAAACTGAGGGAAGCGCTTCTATAAATACAGATATTCAAGAAAATCTCCTACATTTGCTGCCACATTTTTTATGGTTACAGTATTAAGGGATCAGTTACATGCCATTTCAGTCGCACATCGGTGAGATTGCCTCACTTCTAACCGCCGTCTGCTGGATGTTCAGCGCCATCTTCTTCGAGAAGGCGGGGCGCCGCACCGGCTCACTGTCGGTGAACATCATTCGCATCTTCCTGGGGATACTCTTTCTGGGAATCACCACCCTCTTCACCCGTGGGATGTTCTTCCCGATGGATGCCACTGCCTACAACTGGCTATGGCTGGGCCTCTCGGGTATTGTTGGCTTCTTTCTGGGCGATCTCTTCCTCTTCAAGTCCTATATACTGATCGGCTCAAGAACCTCACAGCTGGTGATGAGCCTTGCCCCGATGATCACCGCTGTCATCGGCTGGTTCTTCCTGCAGGAGATCCTCTCACTGAAGAGCATCGCGGGGATCGTGGTGAGCGTAACCGGTATCATGATTGCCGTGGCCGGTAAGAACCTTAAGCTGAACATCCCTCTGCGGGGCTTTCTCTACGCGTTGGGAGGTGCACTGGGACAGGCAGTGGGATTGATTCTGAGTAAGAAGGGGATGGGTGACTATGACCCGATTGCAGCTACCCAGATCAGGGCCATCTTTGGTTTTGTTGCTTTTGCCCTGTTGGTTACCTTTGTCGGCCGATGGCGGCGCGTGTTCATGACGTTGCGCGATAAAACGGGGATGAAGGCGATCACGATCGGCACTGTTTTCGGTCCATTTATCGGAGTCTCCCTCTCGCTCTATGCTGTGCAGCACACCGAGACAGGCATCGCCTCCGCGCTGATGGCGCTGACACCTATCTTTATCATCATTCCCACGGCCATCATGTTCAAGGAGAAAATCACAGCCCGTCAGGTGATTGGCGCCATAATCAGCATTGGTGGAGCGACCATTTTCTTTTTGTAAGCAAGATCGTTGTCATCTTCTGGGAATCCTGTTTTCTCCTCCCGGAAACGGGGGAATATGGATTTGTGACGTTGCGGTTGATACGGCACCCACAACGCCGATGCCGTTGTGTACGTTGCTGTAGGTCATCTCCGGTTCTGAAATCAGCTCAATCGACTCTTCATCGCTGTTCGGATCATACTTCCCTTGT
>DURL01000084.1 GCA_012837345.1 Bacteroidales bacterium | reverse complement strand
CCATTGATTCAAAAGGCAAATAGATTGATATTGGAATAAAAAATTGTATATTTCGCCCAATTTTACACTAAGGAGAGAGGGTATGCGAAAAGTTACTTTTGTAATTTCCTTATGGATCTTTTCAACATTACATTTTATGGCCCAGAACAACGATCTGCAGCAGATGATTGAGGCGATACAGGAGAGGTATGCACCCGACAGGCGGGTGGAACTGTTTCAGGTTGAAGCGCTGCAACAAAAAGATACCCTGGTGCTGCAAGGTGAGACCACCAGCAGACAAGCGTATGAGGATATTCTTTCTTATGCAAACAAAAACGCGCTAGCGGTAAAAGATCACATTCGACTACTTCCGGACGAGGAGCTGGGTGAGGAGATTTGGGGTGTGATCTATAACTCCGTGGGAACACTTCGTGCTGAACCCCGATATGGTGCAGAGCTGGTCTCGCAGGCGTTGCTCGGCATGCCGGTGAAGATTCTGGAAGAGAAAGGTGGCTGGCGCAGGGTACAGACGCCCGATAGGTATATCGGCTGGATCAACGGGTCGGTGACGCCACTGTCAAAAGAGGGTATGAATCACTATCTGCAAAAACCGAAGGTGATCATTACCGCGCTCAATACCCGCTCATACGTGGATGCCGGCAATGAAACCCTTCCCGTCACCGACCTGGTGGCCGGCAACATGCTGGAGGTCATTTCAGCAGATGGGGCATATTACCGGGTGAGTTATCCCGACGGCCGTAAAGCTTACGTGATGAAAAAGGATGCAAAGGAGGTAGCCGACTGGCTGAGAGAGATCAGGCTCACCAGTGAAAGCATAGTAGAGAGTGCCATGCAGCTGCTCGGAATACCCTACCTCTGGGGTGGCACCTCGGTGAAAGGTCTCGACTGCAGCGGTTTCACCAAGCAGGTCTACTTCATGCATGGCATCATCCTGGCCAGGGACGCCTCACAGCAGGTGCGGTATGGCCGTTTGGTGGATGAAGCCGGCGATCTCAGCGATGCCCTTCCGGGTGATCTGCTTTTCTTCGGTACGAAAGCCACGGCTGAAAATCAACAGGAGAGGGTGGTGCATGTGGGTATTTATATTGGTGACAGGCGGTTCATCCATGCCTCCGACTATGTCCGTGTCAACAGTTTTGATCCTGCCGACCCGTTGTATGACCCCTTCAACGCCAACCGTTATCTCCGTACAAAGCGGATCATCGGTGAGGGTTACGGTGAAGGTGTGGAGGAGTTATTCGCAAACCCGTTTTATCAGTAGTCTGTCTCCTGTCTGCCCCATCAACCTTATCACACAATGAAACAGAACCGACGGCATTTTATCCGGAACACGGTGGCGGCGACAGCCATGTGGACTCTGCCCTCGTTTGTAGCGAGGGGTGTCGCCGTAGTAAATAAAAACAACAGCAGCAAGATGAAACTAACCTGGACACCCTACGACCTGCAACTGAACCACACCTTCACCATCTCCGGTTTCTCCCGTAAGACCACACCCGTAGTGCTGACCCGCATCGAATATGATGGGCTCACCGGTTATGGCGAAGCGTCACTGCCACCCTACCTGGGTGAGACTCACGCATCGGTGATCACTTTCCTGAAGAGGGTGGATCTCTCACCCTTCCGTGATCCTCAGCAACTGGAGGAGATCACGGCTTACCTGGATGCGATTGCCCCAGGTAACACCGCAGCCAAGGCGGCTGT
>DURL01000083.1 GCA_012837345.1 Bacteroidales bacterium | reverse complement strand
GATGAAAAAGGCCTGACTGTAGATCTGTTTCTTGCTGTCGGCAGGGGTACCATCGGCATGCAGCATCCAGTAGGTGCCACCAAACTGATCATCAAAAAAGTGTGCAAAGATATATTCTTTGGCCCGCCCTGCTTCGGCGAGGTACTCCTCCGAATGCAGTCGCAATGCCGCCGACGAGAAGGTCCATAGGATCCGTGCGTGGAGAATGCCTCCCTTCGGGGCATCGGGCACCAGACGGTTCTCACCGGTCATCCGACCATAGAAGCCACCCCTTTCGTTATCCCTCATCCTGTTCATCCAGAAGGGGAGGATATTGCTGGTCAGTTCGTCACGTAGTTCTTGTTTCAATACACCAATGTCCATCGCTCTTTCATCTGCTAAAGAATCACTTCCACCTTACATTCGCTGCCTACAGGTTGGAGTGGAACCAGATTTCCTTTTACCGGCTCGCCGTTCAACATGATGGCTCTCACCCCTTTCATCCGCTTCTCAGGGTTGTTCACGGTGATCCGGTAGGTCACGCCGCGGTACCTGCGTGTCACATGATACTGTTCCCATTCTGGAGGAATGCAGGGATCGATGATCAGGCCGTCGTAGGCGGTACGGATGCCGAGGATATACTGTGAGATGGTATAAAAGTTCCAGGCGGCGGTGCCGGTGAGCCATGAGTTCTTGGCCTCTCCCGGCCGGAAAGCATCCTTGCCTGCAATCATCTGGGCATAGACGTAGGGCTCCACCTTGTGCAGGTCGCTGATCGCCTCGCTGTAGGAGGGACAGATCTTACGGAAGTATTCCCATGCACGGTCTCCCCGCCCCAACACCGTCTCCCCGATGATGATCCAAGGGTTGTTGTGGCAGAAGATGCCCGCGTTCTCCTTGTAACCGGGAGGATAGCTTGATATCTCACCGTATTCAATATAATATCTTGTGTAGGGAGGGTTGTTGAGCACGATGCCATGCTCGCAGTCGAGCCGCTCCTTCACCGCGTCGAGTGCCTTCGCGGTCATCCCCTCCTCCAAGCCGATGCCGGCCATGCTGCACCAGCCGTTGGACTCGATAAAGATCTGCCCTTCTTCGTTCTCTTTCGAGCCGATTTTATTACCGAAATAGTCGTAGGCACGCAGGAACCACTCCCCGTCCCAGCCATGCTGCTTCACGGCCTCCACCATCCGATCCACATGGGTGAGGACACGGTCAGCCTCCTCTCTCTTGCCGATTCTCCTGCAGAGCTCTGCATAGTCGCGACCGCAGACCACAAAGAGACCGGCGATCATTAGACTCTCTGCCTGTGATCCCTCGCTCCTGTTCTCGGTGGTCTGAAAGCTCTCGTTGGGGTCGTCGGAGAAGCAGTTGAGGTTAAGGCAGTCGTTCCAGTCCGCACGCCCGATCAGGGGCAGCCCGTGGGGTCCCAGGTGATTGATCACATGATCGAATGAAACGGTGAGATGGTCGAAGAGCGGCACCTCGGTGCCCGGCTCGTTGTCGTACGGCACCGCCGCATCCAGTATTCCGAAGTCGCCTGTCTCCTTGATATAAGCAGTGGTGCCCAGAATCAGCCAGAGCGGGTCATCGTTAAAGCCGCCCCCAATCTCATTGTTCCCTTTCCTGGTGAGGGGCTGGTACTGGTGGTAGCAGGAGCCATCGCGAAACTGCGTGGAGGCGATATCAATGATCCGCTCGCGGGCCCGCTCGGGAATCTGATGTACGAAGCCAAGCAGATCCTGGTTAGAGTCACGAAAACCCATCCCGCGGCCGATGCCACTCTCGAAGTAGGATGCCGAACGGGAGAAGCAGAAGGTGATCATGCACTGGTACTGATTCCAGATATTCACCATCCTGTCCAGCTTCTCCTCCCCTGTCTTCACCCGGAAGTTACCCAACAGTTGATCCCAGTAGGTACGTAATACGGCAAAAGCGTTGTCCACCTTCTCAACGCTGTCGAAACGGGCGATCATCTCCTGCGCTTTGCGCTTGTTGAGGGCACCCCCGTTGTCCCATTTCTCCTGCGGATCGTTCTCCGCGTAACCGAGCAGGAAGATCAGCTCCCGGCTCTCACCCGGTTCCAGCTCAATCTCGAGGCAATGTGATGCGATGGGCGACCAGCCATGCGCCACGCTGTTGCGGGGCTTTCCTTCCATCACCGCTTGTGGTTCATCGAAGCCGTTGTAGAGGCCAAAGAACGATTCACGGTCAGTATCAAAACCATCAATGGGTTGGTTAACAGAGTAGAAGGCGTAATGGTTGCGGCGTTCCCGGTATTCGGTCTTGTGGTAGATCACCGACCCCTCCACCTCCACCTCGCCGGTGGAGAAGTTACGCTGGAAATTCTCCATGTCGGTAGCGGCGTTCCAGAGTGCCCACTCCAGAAAGGAGAAGAGTTGCAACCTCTTTGTTTCGTTGCTGTTGTTGCGCAGCGTCACCTTCTGCACCTCTGCCCGGGTCTGCAGCGGCACAAAGAAAAGCAGCTCAGCTTCCAGGTTGTTTTTCAGTCCTGTGATCCGGGTATAGCCCATGCCGTGACGGCACTCATAGTACTCCAGTTCAGTCTTACAAGGTTTCCACCCGGGGTTCCATATTGTCTCCCCCTCCCGGATGTAGAAGTAACGGCCACCGCTGTCCATCGGCACGTTGTTGTAGCGGTAGCGCGTCAGCCGGCGGAACTTGGCATCCTTGTAGAAGGAGTATCCTCCTGCAGTATTCGATATCAAGCTGAAAAAATCCTCATTCCCCAGGTAGTTGATCCAGGGCCAGGGGGTGCGGGGGTGGGTGATCACATACTCCCGTCGAGCGTCATCGAAGAAACCATATTGCATAATCCTGATCTTTTACAGTTGCATAAGCACTTAATTCATCTTTGCAGCCGCTCTCTTCACTTCCAGCTGTTCGTAGTTCTCCCTCACCTTCTTGTCGGAGAGCGGGTAGAAGTACATACCGATGAATGCCAGGAGACAGCAGACTGCCGGCAGCAGCGAGATCATAAACCGTTCACCCCAGATTGTTTCTGCACTTTGCTGCAACGCGTCAGGCACATATTTGAAGTAGGCCAGCATCCAACCGCTCAGGGCGGCACCGATGGCCCATCCCAGTTTCTGCGACATGGAGGAGGAGGAGAAGATCAGGCCGCTGGCGCGGCGACCGGTGGTCAGTTCCTGATGGTCCACGATATCGGAGAACATCGACCAGAGCAGGGGCAGCACATAACCGGCGAAGATCGATATGCAAAACTGCAGGATCAGGATCCAAGTGATGCTGTTGGGTATGTAAAAGAAAGCAGTACTCAGGATGCCCGCCATCAGGATGGCGATCATGTAAGTTCTTCGTTTACCAAAACGTGCGGAAAGGGAGGGTGCCAGCATCACCCCCAGCAGGTTGGCCGCTTGACCTACCAGGAAATAGATGGTGGTCATGTCCCAGCCGGTGCCGGCCATGCGGTAGCCGGCCTGCACGTAGTCGCGGAAGAAGTAGATGGCTACACTGTCGCGGATGGCGTTGAAGAGCAGCGCCGCCAGCCCCGTGGCCACCAGGATCCACCAGGGCGCGTTTCTGAAGAGGTTCTTCAGATCCTTCTTCACCG
>DURL01000082.1 GCA_012837345.1 Bacteroidales bacterium | reverse complement strand
GCGACTCGGTTGCCTGCGTCAACAAGTTCGGCCATGCCGATCAGGTGTCCTACGTATCCACCGGTGGGGGTGCCCTGCTGGAGATGATCGAGGGCAAAGTGCTCCCTGGCATCAAGGCGATCCGCGGGTACTAAAACAGCAAAAGGGACCGCCCCCTGCAGTCCCGTTAAATTGAGAGACCGTACGAGCTACTTGTTCGTACGGTTTTTGTTTTGCACCCCTCCCTTTATGTTATCTCATCATTTTTTTGTAATTTTGGGCTCAATTTGACTCAATCATTCAACAATGAACATTTCGTACAACTGGCTCAGGGAATATCTGCAATTTGAGATGACGCCGCAACAGACGGCCGACATGCTCACCTCCATCGGACTGGAAACAGGCAGCGTGGAGGAGATACAAACCATCCGTGGTGGCCTGGAGGGACTGGTGATCGGTGAGGTGCTCACCTGCACCGAGCATCCCAACTCTGATCACCTGCACCTCACCACCGTAAACACCGGTAATGGCGGGGAGCCGCTGAAAATTGTCTGCGGCGCACCCAACGTGGCTGCCGGACAGAAGGTGGTGGTGGCTACCGTGGGCACCAGGCTCTGGTTCGGTGAGGAGGAGATCACCATCAAGCGCTCCAAGATCCGCGGTGAAGAGTCCTTCGGGATGATCTGCGCCGAGGATGAGATCGGCATCGGCAGCTCTCACGACGGCATCATCGTCCTTCCCCCCGATGCGGTGGTGGGTACCCCTGCCAAAGAGTACTACAATGTGAAGAGCGACTGGGTGCTGGAGGTGGACATCACCCCCAACCGGGTAGATGCTGCCTCCCACTATGGGGTGGCGCGCGACCTGGCAGCGGCCCTGACACAGGCTGGCATCCCCTGCAAGCTGCAGAAACCCTCGGTCGACGCGTTTGCCGCAGACAAGACCGATGGCGGCATCGAGGTGATCGTAGAAGACCTGGAAGCCTGTCCCCGCTACTCCGGTCTCACCATCCGCGGTGTCACCGTTCAGGAGAGCCCCGACTGGCTGAAGCACAGGCTGCAGGTGATTGGCCTGCGACCCATCAACAACATCGTGGACATCACCAACTACCTGCTCCACGAGACGGGGCATCCCCTCCACGCCTTCGACGCCGCACACATCAGCGGCAACGAGGTGGTGGTGCGCACCCTGCCCGAAAAGTCAAAATTCGTGACACTCGACGAACAGGAGCGGGAGCTGAGCGACCGTGACCTGATGATCTGCAACAGCGATGAGGGGATGTGCATTGCCGGTGTCTTCGGGGGACTTCATTCAGGCGTCACCATGGAGACCCGCGACATCTTCCTCGAGTCGGCATACTTCAACCCTACCCGGGTACGCAAGACCGCCCGTCGGCACGGCCTTAACACCGACTCCTCCTTTCGCTTCGAGCGGGGTGCCGACCCCAACAACACGCTCTACGTGCTCAAACGGGCGGCACTGCTGGTGAAGGAGCTGGCAGGCGGCACCATCGAAGGCGAGATACGGGACATCTACCCCACCCCGGTGGAAAAAGCCACCGTGAACCTTGCATACAAAAAAGTCAATTCTCTCATCGGGAAGGAGATCCCGGCGGAGACGGTGAAAAACATCCTCCGCAGCCTGGAGATCGAGATAGAACAGGAGAACGGCGAAGAGCTGACCCTCCGCATCCCCACCTATCGCGTGGATGTGACCCGCGACGTGGATGTGATCGAGGATATCCTCCGCATCTACGGATACAACAACGTGGAGTTCAGCCACTCACTCAAGGGGAACCTCTCCTACCAGACCGCTACTGACCGTAAGCACAAGCTGCAGACGCTGATCTCCGAGCAGCTCACCGCCGCCGGCTTCAGCGAGATCCTCAACAACTCGCTCACGAAAAAGAGCTATTACGAACCGCTCACCTCTTACCCCGCCCCACACTGTGTCTCACTGGTCAACCCGCTGAGCGGCGACCTGAGCGTGATGCGGCAGACAATGCTGTTCGGGGGACTGGAGAGCATCGCCTACAACCGCAACCGTAAGCAGGGCGACCTCTGCCTCTATGAGTTCGGCAACTGCTATCGTTACGACGGGGAGAAACAACAACAGGAGCAAATCCTGGCGCCCTACTCCGAGGAGACGATGATAGGGCTCTGGCTTTGTGGCAAGCGCACCCGCAAGAACTGGGCCGCCGCGGAGGAGCAGACCAGCGTCTACGAGCTGAAAGCGCACCTGGAGAACATCCTCAGGAGACTGGGCATCAACGGCAACGGCATCCGCCAGGAGGAGTTGCAAAACGACCTCTATTCCACGGCGATGAGCCTGCGCACCCGCAAAGAGCTGATCGGCAGCTTCGGCATCGTCCACCCGCAGCTATGCAAACTATTCGACATCGACACCGAGGTGTTCTATGCAGAGATGAGCTGGGATAAGCTGATGCAGGAGAGTGATAAAAAGAGCGTGAGCTTCACCGAGATCTCCCGCTTCCCTGCCGTGAGCAGGGACCTGGCACTGCTGATCGACCAGGGTGTCTCCTTCGCACAGATCGAGAAGGTGGCCCGCACTACCGAGAAGAAGCTGCTGAAGCAGGTGGCCCTCTTCGATGTCTATGAGGGGAAGAAGCTGCCGGAGGGCAAGAAGTCCTACGCGGTCAACTTCCTGCTGCAGGATGAAACAAAGACACTGAACGACAAACAGATCGACGGCGTGATGAAGCGTATCCGGCAGAACCTGGAACAGGAACTGGGGGCAGAGCTGAGATGATGAGCTGATTAGTTGATGTGTTGATTTGCTGATGTGCTGATGTGCTGATGTGCTGATTTGGAGATTAGCTGATTTGCTGATTAGCTGATTTGGAGATGTGAGAGTGAGAATGTGAGTAAATAAAAAAACAAAACAACCCCGTTGCGCCTTGCAGAAAGACCAGGGAAAAGATTCATAACAACATGGGAAGAGCATTTGAATACAGGAAAGCGACCAAGCTGAAACGCTGGGGCAATATGGCCCGCGTCTTCACCAAACTGGGGAAACAGATCACCATCGCCGTACGCGAGGGGGGACCGGAGCCCGACACCAACCCGCGCCTGCGTGTGCTGATGCAGCAGGCCAAGAAGGAGAACATGCCGAAGGAAAACGTGGAACGGGCCATCAAGAAGGCTACCGACAAGGATGTCTCCGACTACAAGGAGATGGTCTACGAAGGGTATGGTCCCTTCGGCATCGCCATGGTGGTGGAGACTGCCACCGACAACCCCACCCGCACCGTGGCCAACGTGCGCAGCTACTTCAACAAGCATGGCGGTTCATTGGGAACGTCGGGCAGCCTCGAGTTCCTCTTCGACCACAAGTGTGTCTTCAGGATCGCGGAAAAAGAGGGTGTCTCCATCGACGATCTGGAGCTGGAGCTGATCGACTATGGCGTGGATGAGCTGGAGGTGGACGAAGGAGAGATCCTGCTCTACGGCGAATTCAAATCCTATTCCGACATCCAGACCTACCTCGAGGAGAACGGCTTTGAGATCCATTCCGCCGAGTTCGAGCGGATCCCGCACGACACCAAGGAGCTGGAGGAGGAGCAGCGCGCCCAGATCGAGAAGCTGCTCGACAAGTTCGAAGAGGACGAAGACGTGCAGAACGTATTCCACAACATGGCGTAATCATATCGCACACAATCTGAAGATTCGATATCAAAAAAGTTCGTTCCGATTCACCGTAATGGAGATTAAAAAACCTTTAACAGGGTGACTTCAGCAAAAGTCATCTTTTTATGATATACATACTCAAGAGATGTAGCATGGATGAGATTCCGGAAACAAACAAAGATATCTCCAAATAATATGTAGCGTTCATACCGAACTTAAAAAATATTGAAAATATAAAATTGCTAACAAGAAAGAAAAGGAAAAATATAATTGCTCTAAGTTTTGAATCCGTATCTTTCACTTTTGCAAAGAAAGGCGAAAGGACAAAAAGTAAAACAGGTGCAATAATGAGAGCAGGAGCAATGATTAACCAATAGTTATGATATTTTTCGGGCGTTTTGTATATTGAGAATAAACCCCATACATAGAATATCACCATTACTATCAGAAAACCGAAAAGTGAAAATCCAATTTCATTCATAATTATTTGACTATTTAGTATTTATAAATAG
>DURL01000081.1 GCA_012837345.1 Bacteroidales bacterium | reverse complement strand
TCTTTACCATTGGCGGAAGAGATCCAGTAGCTGATGTATCTGGAGGGTTTGGCAATAAAGAGGTGCTGATTGCCATCATCCATCCTCTGTGTGAAATCATCAGGGTTCACAAAGATGGCTGCACCCAGCTCTACCTGCTCCGCCGCCACATCCTCAGGATGCAGCCCCCAGGTGAAGATGCAATCATCCTCCACCACCACCTTTTGGCCCGGGTGATAATTGATGCCGGTCACAAACGCCACCTCCTCGTCAGAGAGTGCAAAAGCCTCCACCTTCGCTTTTCTGAAACCGGAATAGACCGTTACTCTGACCAGGATATCAACCTTGCAGTTGCGATAGGGCACATCTTCCGACAGCATCTCCAAAAAAGAGACAGAACCCTCTTTCACTACCCTTGCCGACCGATTTGTGACCGGATGAAGTGGCACCACGTTCTCACCATCCCATAAACGGATGCCTCCCAGGCCGACTGTGGGTCCTACCTTGTAGTAATCGGCACCCTTTCCCCGCAGCTGTTCTTCGGGTGTGGGATACCATCTGTAGCGACTCAGTTCGAGTCCACGGTTTGCTTTTGAATAGAGATCAATGGCTGCTTTCTTGTCGAAATAGAGCCGCAGTCCGAGCCATTCGTTCTCGATTGCCGGTCCATGATGTCCCAACGCCCTGTAGAGGTCACCCGTTTCTGAAGAGACGTGATTCAGACAGGTAGTACTGTCACTGCGCAGGAAGAGGCTTACATCTGTCATATTTTGCGCTGTCAGGAAGCTAACCTGCAGCAGCAACACAAACAATAAAGATTTTGTTTTCATTCGATTTCAAGAATTGGTTACAATGATCATTTTCTGCTATGTAGGAACAAATTTAATAAACAATCCGATAAGAATAGCCAAATAGATGTTTTCATGTCAAATCCTTCTGGAAATATATCATTTTTTTTAAGTTACAGAATTTAATATATAGTTATATTTGTATGTTGTGGATTATCCGGAAAAAAATACCCTTTATGATAAACGGGATAAAAACAAATTAATAATCAACTAAATGTCCTGCCGACTTTTCGGAGTGGACTCAAAGATGCAACCTTTTATAACGCTACCCCCCGGCACATCACCTTGCTGGGAGACTCATACTTCCGGGGAAGAGACAACCGTTGGGCACAGCTCACCCTGGTGGAGACACTGGATGTGGTGCCGGCACATCATCACAGAAGGAATCAGATCATTGAGCTCCTCCATTCGCATATCAGCGGTCTGGCTGTACTGCTATCGGGCGATGGCTTCTGTCCCGATCCCGCTTGATAAGTTTTTCCACATGCCATAAACAGCTTAAAATAAATCATATGAGAAAAATTATTGCTTCAATTTCAGTCTTGATGCTTCTCACCTGCTCACTCACAGCCCAGCAAGGAACAGATGAGGCAACTGTGAGATCCGTCGCCGACAATATCCTGGCCCAGCCTGTCACACAGTTCGTGGGCGTGGATGATGGCGTGGTGTACAACAGCACAAATGAGATACCGGAAGGCAAGGTTGTGAGATTCAAAAGCCCGCTCACAGAATGGCACTATTCAAACGGCGTGCTGGATATGGCCATGATCAAGCTGGGAGAGTATCTTAAAGAACCGAAATATCTGGATTATGCCGAAAATCATGTGGCATTCGGATTTGACAATTACACCTATTTCAGGGAGAGATTCCGTAACGATCGGAAGCACTGGCTCTGGCCATTCGGTCAGCTTTGGAACATGAAGGAGCTGGACGACTGCGGTGCCATGGGTGCTGCCGTGATCGAGGTATATCAATTAAACAGACAACAACGGTACCTCGATTACATCCATGCAGCAGAGAAGCATATCCTGGAGCGGCAGGATCGCCTGGTGGATGGCACACTGAGCCGCACCTTCCCGAGAGAGATGACCGTCTGGGCCGATGATGCCTTTATGGCTACCTCTTTTCTGACTCGGATGGGTAAATTCACCGGAGAGCAGCGATACTTCGATGAGGCGGCCAAACAACTTATCCAGATGGACAGCTACCTGTGGGATGAGACCAAAGGTCTCTATTACCACTGCTACTACGATGACCTGGATCGGAATGGCGTGGCCTACTGGGGTAGAGCCAATGGGTGGATCATGATCTCGTTGGCCGATTTGATTGAAGCGATGCCTGCCGATCATCCACAACGTGACGAGCTGATCTGGATCCTGGAAAAACAGATCGTGGGTGCCTCCCGCTGGCAGAATGCCAACGGGATGTGGAACCAGTTACTAAACAAGAGTGACTCCTATGATGAGTCGTCAGTGACAGCGATGTTTGTTTATGGTACTGCCAAAGCTGTCAACAACGGATGGATTGATCCCTCCTTCAGCTCAGTCGCCAGAGCAGGATGGAAAGCTCTCAAAGAGAATGAGATCACTCCTGATGGTCGTTTCACCAATGTCTGTGTTGGTACGGGTATCAGCAACGATCTACCTTTCTATTTCAATCGTCCCGTGGGTGACAATGAGAAACATGGATTGGG
>DURL01000080.1 GCA_012837345.1 Bacteroidales bacterium | reverse complement strand
TAATCGTAAGATTTCAGTTTGATTCTGATTTTTTGGCTCATATAATTTTATGCGTAAAATTTGTTTGCTCTTACTTGATCAAATCCACACGTCCCTTCACCTCTGTCAGCACTTGTCTGGCAATCGAGGAGGATACCTCTTCGAAGTGGGAGAATGACATGGTCGACGTGGCACGTCCCGATGTGATGGTACGCAGCGAAGTCACATAGCCGAACATCTCCGACAGCGGGGTCTTGGCTTTCACCACACGGGCTCCGGAACGGTTCGATTCCATTCCTTCCACCTGTCCGCGACGTTTGTTCAGGTCGGAGATCACATCCCCCATGCTTTCCTCGGGGGTCACCACCTCTACCTTCATGATCGGCTCCAGCAAGACAGGTCCTGCCTTTTCCGAAGCACTCTTGAAAGCCTGCATGGCACAGATCTCGAACGAGAGCTGATCGGAGTCGACCGGGTGATAGGAACCATCGAGTACGGTCACCTTCAGCTTGTCGAGGGCATATCCTGCCAGCACACCGTTCTTCATGGCACGCTGGAACCCTTTCTGGATGGAGGGGATATACTCCTTGGGAATGTTACCGCCCTTCACCTCGTCAACGAATTGCAATCCGCCTTCGAAGTCAGCGTCTGCCGGTTCCACGCGTAAGATCATATCGGCGTATTTACCACGACCACCGGTCTGCTTCTTGTAGGTCTCACGCAGCTCCACTGACCTGGTGATCGCTTCCTTGTAAGACACCTGGGGACGACCCTGGTTGGCCTCCACCTTGAACTCACGTTTCAGACGGTCGATGATGATCTCGAGATGCAACTCACCCATACCGGAGATCACTGTCTGACCGGTATCTTCGTCAGTCTTCACGGTGAAGGTGGGATCCTCTTCCGAGAGCTTGGCCAGACCGGTCGACAGCTTGTCGAGGTCCTTCTGTGTCTTGGGTTCCACGGCGATACCAATCACCGGATCGGGGAAGTCGATCGCCTCGAGGATGATCGGATGCTTCTCGTCACACAGGGTGTCACCTGTGCGAATATCCTTGAACCCTACGCCGGCACCGATGTCACCCGCACCAATGAACTCTTTCGGGTTCTGCTTGTTGGAGTGCATCTGGAACAAACGGGAGATACGTTCTTTCTTACCCGAACGGGGGTTGTAAACATAAGATCCCGCTTCAATCTCTCCCGAGTAAACGCGGAAGAAGCAGAGACGTCCCACATAGGGGTCGGTGGCGATCTTGAATGCCAGTGCACTCATCGGCTCTTCGGGGCTGGGATGACGTACCACCTCCGTTTCGGGATCGTCGGGCAGTGTGCCGGCGATGGCCTCGGTGTCGATCGGGCTGGGCAGGTAGGCACACACCGCGTTAAGCAGCGTCTGCACCCCTTTGTTCTTGAACGATGATCCGCAAATAATCGGGTTGATCTGCATGGAGAGCGTTCCCTTGCGGATGGCTCTTCTGATCTCCTCTTCGGTAATCGAGTCGGGATCGTCGAAGAACTTCTCCATCAGTGCATCGTCACACTCGGCAATGGTCTCGAGCATCTTCTCGCGCCACTCCTGAGCTTCCTCCAGCAGGTCGGCCGGGATGTCAACCACGTCGTAGTCGGCACCCATGGTCTCGTCATGCCAGTAGAGCGCTTTCATCGTTACCAGATCGACAACCCCCTTGAAGTTCTCTTCTGCACCGATGGGGATCTGGATGGGACAGGCGTTGGCACCCAGCATCTCCTTCACCTGGCGAACCACGTCGAAGAAGTTGGCACCTGAACGGTCCATCTTATTCACATACCCTACACGGGGTACCTTATATTTGTCAGCCTGACGCCATACAGTCTCCGACTGCGGCTCCACACCACCTACAGCGCAAAACGCCGCTACCGCACCATCCAGCACGCGCAGCGAACGCTCCACCTCTACCGTGAAATCCACGTGTCCCGGGGTGTCAATCAGATTGATCTTGTATGTCTGGTCGTCATATTTCCAACTCGTGGTGGTGGCAGCTGAGGTGATGGTGATCCCACGCTCCTGCTCCTGCTCCATCCAGTCCATGGTCGCCGCACCGTCATGCACCTCCCCGATCTTGTGCGTGAGTCCCGTGTAATACAGGATACGCTCCGACGTGGTGGTCTTGCCGGCGTCAATGTGCGCCATGATACCAATGTTACGAGTGTATTTTAAAACTTCTTTTGAACCCTTAGCCATCTTTTTTACCTTCTATCAATGTTAAAATCTAAAGTGGGCAAAAGCACGGTTCGCCTCTGCCATTCTGTGCATATCTTCCTTCCGTTTAAATGCACCGCCCTGACCGTTGAATGCATCCACGATCTCGGCAGCCAGCTTGTCGGCCATCGTCTTGCCTCCTCTCTTGCGCGCATAGAGAATGAGGTTCTTCATTGAAACGGATTCTTTTCTGTCGGGTCTGATCTCGGTGGGGACCTGGAAAGTGGCTCCGCCTACACGGCGTGACTTCACTTCGACCTGTGGGGTAATATTGTCGAGGGCAGCTTTCCAGATTTCGAGAGCTGATTTCTCTTCGTTGGGCAATTTCGCCTTTACATTGTTCAATGCGGAGTAGAAGATATCGAATGAGATACTCTTCTTACCGTCATACATCAGGTGGTTAACAAACTTTGTTACCCTTACATCACCATAAACAGGATCCGGGAGGATCTGTCTTTTCTTAGGTTTTGCTTTTCTCATTGTCTAATAAGATTTTTGTGTTGTTTGGTTGCCTTTTATCGTCTTCAACGAACTCCTCTGAGTTCATT
>DURL01000079.1 GCA_012837345.1 Bacteroidales bacterium | reverse complement strand
GCAGATAGGCTGCTTTGGTATTCAGCAGGTTGGCAGGCACGTTGAGGAATTGCATGCTGGCACCTCCACCCAGAAAAAGCACCCGATAGTTGTCGGGGATATGCAACAGCTCTTTCCAGAGGTCGGCAGTCTCTTTCATGATTCGCTCCCATCCGGGTGTACGGTGTGATATCTCCAGGATACCGATGCCGGTGTTGTCGAAATCACGGATCGCTTCGATGGCGGACTCTACGGCTGGTCTGGGCAGGACACACGGTCCGGCATTAAAATTGTACTTCTTCATACGATTACCTTTTATAATTTGTTGTTCACTCTGAATCGTTCATCACCGTTCCGGAAGAAAGAGACAATCTGACCGGCGGCGGCTAATCCTGCATTGATGTTGGCTTCAGTGGTCTGGGCACCCGATTTCTTTGGAGTAGTAAAGTATCGTTTCGGGAAACGTGCCTGAAACGCATCGTGTCGTTCCGGCTTCATATCGGTGATATACCGAAAGAGAGGTCGTTCATCCATGATCCGCAATAGATCCTCCTCCACCACCAGTTCTTTGCGGGCTGTATTAATCAGCACGCCATCATGTGGCATGAGTGAGAGGAGATCGTAGTTCACGCAATTACGTGTCTCGGGAAACAGCGGCATATGCAGTGAGATAAAATCGCTTTTCTCAAACAACTCCTTGTTGCTATAGACAGTGACAACACCATATTCACCCTCTTTACGGAGATCATCGTGTGAAAGCGTTGGTGAATAGGCATTGACCGTCATGCTGAAACCACGTGCGATCTTGGCCACCATCTTGGCCACATTGCCAAAGGCATAGAGTCCCAGACGCTTGCCTGATATTTCTCGCCCCACGCTCCCGTCGAACAGGTTCCGCTGAATATAAATCAGCATTCCCAACACCATCTCTGCCACGGCGTTGGCATTTTGTCCCGGGGTATTCATCACACAAATATCCCGGACAGTGGCTGTATCCAGATCCACATTGTCATACCCGGCGCCGGCGCGCACCACAACCTTCAGGTTGGGAGCGGCTTTCATCACTTCACGGTCAACCACATCGCTCCGGACAATCAGGGCGTTGGCATCATTCACGGCTGCAAGTAATTGGGATTTTTCGGTATAGCTCTCCAGCATTTCGAACTGATGACCTGCAGATTCGATGATCTGTTGTATCTCCTCCACAGCCTGTTTCGCAAATGGTTTACCTGTCGCCAAAAGTACCTTCATAGCATGTTTTTACAATATTCTGATCTCAACTGAAAATGGAGTCACAAAATTACAAACTTATATCAAACTAAACACGAAATTGGAATAAAAAAAGGCGTTTCATTTTGATTTGCACCCGGTAAAAGTTATTTGCCCGATAAAGTGAATCATCGTATCTTTGCGACGCACGAACCACTTAATAAGGTATGAACAGCAGTTATCCATCGGCTCTTCTGGAAAATGCGGTGAACGAATTTGCCCGGCTCCCCGGTATAGGGCGTAAGACAGCCTTACGACTGGTGTTGCATCTGCTCCGCCAGGAGGAGGAGAAAGTAACCCATTTTGCAGAGACGATTCTTAAAATGCGAAGAGAGATCACCTATTGCACGCTCTGCCACAACATCTCCGACACTACGGTCTGCAGCATCTGCAACGATGCAACACGCGATCGCTCAGTGGTCTGTGTGGTGGAAAACGTGAAGGAGGTGATGGCAATAGAGAAGACCGTACAGTACAGCGGGTTGTATCATGTGCTGGGGGGCATCATCTCACCCATAGACGGCATTGGGCCCTCCAACCTGGAGATCGGCAGCCTCGAAGAAAGGGTGAAGAGAGGTGAGATCCGGGAGGTGATCCTGGCATTGAGCGCCACCATGGAGGGTGACACCACCAACTTTTACATCTATCGGCGGCTACAGGCCTATCCCGTGAAGGTGAGCATCATCGCCCGGGGAGTCTCTATCGGCGATGAGATTGAATATGCCGATGAGGTGACCCTGGGTCGTTCCATATTGAACCGCACCCCATTCGACGAATCCTATAAACTCATGTCCAAATGAGCCATCCTGAAAAAGATAAGATAAACGCAACAATACGGCATCTCTTTGTTCATTATTTTTCCGCCATCACATTTCTGATCCTTTTGGCACTGCTGATCCTGTTTCGTCTCCTCCCCTTCTGGCAAGAGAGCCTGCCGGTGAATGTCACCCTTGAGCGGTATCTCATCATGGTCACACTGATCGCCATACCGGCATCACTCAAATGGTTTGCCCACCGCCTAAAGAAAAGTGACCGCCCGATGTTGATGGAGGATGCAAGGAATCAATACAGGAGAATCTACTATGTGCGTCACTATACACTTGCAATGGTAACGCTCTTCCACATATGCCTGTACGGCATCTCCCGCAACACGAATTTCTTCTGGTTTACGGTTGTACTGCTCATCATCTTCCTCTTCTGCCGTCCCTCACCTGTTGAACTGGAGAGCCTCATGGAAGAACCGTCAAAAAAAGATGACAGGGAGAAGGAAACACAAGATAGCGATGACACCTCTATTGGAGAATAACGACATATCTCTACGGGCCACCGAGCCTGAGGACCTGGAGCTGCTCTACCGCTGGGAGAACGACACCCGGCAGTGGCCCCTGGGCAATGCTACCGCTCCCTTCTCGCGTTACACCCTCAGGCAGTACCTTGCCGAATCGAACCAGGATATATTTGCGGACCGTCAGTTACGTCTGATGATCACGCTCAGGCATGAAGAAGAAACCATCGGTGCGGCCGATCTGTATGATTTCGACCCCTTTCACCTCAGAGCTGCCGTGGGGATCCTGGTAGAGACGGATAAAAGGCAACAGGGCTATGGGCTGCAAGCGCTGCAACTGCTGGAGAGATATGCTTTCAGTTTTCTCCAACTTAAACAACTTTACGCGTTTGTCCCTTGCTCGAATGTGGCAAGCAATAAGCTGTTCACAAAAGCAGGTTATGAGGAATCGGGGCTGTTACGGGAGTGGATCCGTTATGACGATCTGTTTGACGACGTAAGGGTGATGCAGCGTATCAACCACGGATAGGTTTTTTCTTTCGGTTTGTATGATCAATAACAAATGAACTTTATGCAGCAAGATATCAAAAAAGCGTGCGAAGTATTGCGCAACGGCGGGATCATCCTCTACCCCACAGACACCATTTGGGGCATCGGATGTGATGCCACCAATGAAGAAGCGGTGAAAAAGATCTATGCACTCAAACAACGCGACGACAGCAAATCGATGCTGGTGCTGCTCGACAACCCGGTGAAGCTACAGCACTATGTCTCCGATGTGCCGGAGATTGCCTGGGATCTGATTGAACTGACCGACAAACCACTCACCATCATCTATGAGGGTGCACGCAACATCGCTACCAACCTGATAGCTGACGACGGCACCATCGGCATTCGCATCACCGATGAGCTATTCTCACGCGAGCTCTGCAAACAGTTCCGCAAGCCGATTGTCTCCACCTCGGCCAATATCAGTGGCACACCCTCTCCCGCTCGCTTCTCACAAGTGAAGAGGGAGATCAGAGAGGGGGTAGACTACGTGGTCACCCACCGGCAAAAAGAGCAGGCTGAAGCCAAATCCTCTTCCATCATCCGATTGAGCCGAAACGGCACCATTCAGATTATCCGAAAGTGAAGAATTTGGTTATCTTTGCATGCGGAACCTGAACAGTAACTGCCGATGCAACTCAAATCAATATTCAATCAATTGCTGTTGTGGCGCGACTCCCATATCAAGGAGCGTCATTTCCTACTGTTTGTCAGCTTCCTGGTGGGGATCACAACAGCACTGGCTGCCTGGCTGCTGAAGAGCTCCATCCACTTCTTCCATGTGTTTCTCACCGAGAACTTCAGCCAGGAAAACCTCAACTTCTCCTATCTGCTCTTCCCCATCGTGGGGATCCTGATCGCCGGCCTCTACGTGAAATATGTGGTGAAAGATGACATCAGCCACGGGGTGACCAAAATCCTGTTTGCCATCTCGCAACGCAAGAGCCGCATCAAGCCACACAATATCTACACCTCTCTGGCAGCCAGTTCTGTCACCATCGGCTTCGGAGGGTCAGTGGGTGCCGAGGCTCCTATCGTGCTTACCGGCTCTGCCATCGGCTCCAACCTGGGACGCCTCTTCCGACTGGAGCAGCATAGCCTGATGATCCTGGTGGGTTGTGGTGCCGCGGGCGCCATCGCCGGCATCTTCAAAGCTCCCATTGCCGGAATCCTGTTTGTCATCGAGGTGCTGTTGCTCGACCTCACCATGTCCTCCATCATGCCGCTGCTGGTGACCGCCGTCACGGCTACCACCGTCTCCTACCTGCTCAACGGTATGGATGCCATGTTCGCCTACACGCAGGTGGAACCGTTCCTGCTGAACCGCATCCCTTATGTGATTGTGCTGGGTATCCTCTGTGGCTTTATCTCACTCTATGTGATCCGTGTCATGAGCTGGCTGGAGAACATCTTTCACGGCATGGCACAATGGAAACGATTCCTGTTGGGGGGAGGAATACTGAGCGTGCTGATCTTCTTCTTTCCCCCGCTCTACGGTGAGGGTTACAACACCATCAACACCTTACTGGCAAGCGGTGACGGTTTTCTCTCACTCACCAAAGAGAGCTTCTTCTACAACCAGGAGAGCCGGTGGGCCATTGTACTGTTTCTGCTGCTGGTGATCCTCTTCAAGGTGTTTGCCACCAGTGCCACCAATGGTGGCGGGGGCACCGGCGGAGTGTTCGCACCCACCCTCTTCCTGGGATGCATTGCCGGGTTTGCCTATTCTTACACACTCAACCAGTTGGGATACGTCGCCTACCTGCCTCAGGAAAATTTCGCATTGATGGGGATGGCCGGCGTGATGGCCGGCGTCATGCATGCCCCTCTCACCGGCACCTTCCTGATTGCCGAGCTGACCGGCGGCTACGAGCTGTTTCTCCCGCTGATGATCGTCTCACTGGTCTCCTACGGCACCATACTGGTGTTCGAGAAACATAGCATTTATGCCATCCGTCTGGCCAAGCGGGGTGAGCTGATCACCCACCACAAAGATAAGGCGGTGCTCACCTTCCTGAAGGTGGAGGATCTGTTGGAAACGGATATCCCTACCGTGAAACCGGACTACACCCTCGGCGAGATGGTAAAGGTGATCTCGACCTGCACCCGTAACATCTTCCCGGTGGTGAACGATGAAGGCAGGTTGATGGGGATGGTCCTGATCAACAATATCCGCAACATCATGTTTCGTCCCGAGCTCTATGACCGCTTCACGGTGGAGAAGTTCATGGTGGGAGCACCAGCCAAGGTGGAGATCACCTCTACCATGGAAGAGGTGATGGCCAAGTTTGAGAATAGCAAGGCCTGGAACCTGCCGGTGGTGGATGGAAAGGGTCTCTATATGGGTATCCTCTCCCAGTCATCCGTCTTCAACTCCTACCGTGAGGTGTTGGTGGAAAACTATTCAGAAGCAAATGATTGAAGCGATGAGACAGATCACAAAAGAATCACTGAGGATTCTCTTCATGGGTACTCCCGAGTTTGCGGTGGCATCGCTCCACGCGCTCGTAGAGAAAGGCTATAACGTGGTAGGCGTGATCACCATGCCCGATAAGGCGGTGGGCAGGGGATATAAGCTGCAACCCTCCGCTGTGAAGCAGTATGCCCTGAAGAGAGGATTGAAGGTGTTGCAGCCAGAGAGACTGAAAGATCCCTCCTTCCTGGAGGAGTTGAAGTCATTACGAGCCGACCTGCAGATTGTGGTCGCCTTCCGGATGCTGCCCGAAGTGGTCTGGAACATGCCACCACTGGGAACGTTCAACCTGCATGCATCATTACTGCCCCAATACCGTGGAGCAGCACCCATAAACTGGGCTCTGATCAACGGTGAGAAGGAAACCGGTGTCACCACCTTCTTCCTATCACATGAGATTGACACCGGGCGCATCATCTTCCGGGAAAAGACACCCATAACAGAAGATGAAAATGCCGGCACCCTGCATGACCGATTGATGGAGATGGGAGCAGGATTGGTAACCAGAACGGTTGATGCAATCCTGGATGGCAGTATGGTCACGGTGCCACAAAGCGAGATGGTGGAGAAAGAAGTGACACTTAAGAGTGCTCCCAAGATTTTCAGGGAGACCTGCCGGGTCGACTGGCACCATACAGCTGCAGAGGTATATAACCAGATCAGGGGTCTCTCACCCTACCCGGCAGCCTGGACTGAACTGATCACTGAACCGGAGGGGGAGCCACTACGATTCAAGCTGTTAGCCACTGAGAGAATCATCAGTAAAACTCACTCACTGAAATACGGAACGATTCGCACCGACAACAGGAGCTACCTGGATGTAGCCGTCAGCGATGGGTTCATACGCATCACCGAGCTACAGCTACAAGGTAAGAAAAGAATGCGCACCACTGACTTCCTCAACGGCTTCTCATTTCCGAAGGAGAGCTGTTTCAGCTGAGATCACCACTTGTAGTTCAGACCAAAGCTAAGTGTCTGGTTCATTTGCCAGTACTTGAAGTCGGGATCTGCCGGCACACCATCATCAAACCGTACATTGACATAGATACGGGTAGAGAAGGCATTGCTCAGGGACATGTTGAGACTGTTTTCGAACTCAGAAACCACCTTTTTGTAGCTCGTAAAGTAGGTGAGACGCGAATCCCACGAGACATATTGCGTGAAATTGTATTTCAGGATGGAGGTGATGGTGGAACCGATGTCCAGCAACGATTTCCTATCCTCCGGTATCCCGTAACGCTTCACATCTACCGCATCGTTCCCCACATATTTATAGTTGATGGATATTGGTGCCAGGTTCAACTCCCATTTCAGATTGCGGTGGCGCACCGTCTCCGATTTCTTGTTCAGGTCGAACTTCAAACCCACACCCGCATTCACATAAAGCGGAGCCAGGAGAGCAGAACGCAGTTCGGTGGAGTTGGGGTTGTAGTTGTTAAAGATCTGTGATTTCGCTTCCAGGTTCATGGAGTAGGACCACCCCTTCACAAACGAAGTTAGGCCAAAGTCACCATAGTAACGGATCTGATCATTTCCGATGCGGTAAGTCCGTACCGAATCATCGGGTGCATTGAAGAGGGAGAGCCGCCATTCGAAGGTGTTGTTGAACCGTATCTTATCCTTCTGATAGTTGGCTCTTATCACCTGATAGCTATTGAAGTTCAAGTTGTTGGTCCCACCTTTATGCCAGTTGTTCGAGAAATAATTTTGTGCGAAATGAAAGGAGTGTTCTCCGTTGTAAACCCAGTATTTTCTGCCGATGGCAGCTACCTCCACGCCCGGTGCATCGAGGGAATAGGTGGTCTCGGTCCTGATCAGCTCCCTGAAGGGGTTGAAGGTCTCCCGCACAATAGCATCCCCACTCTCCAAACGGGGTATGCTGTCAAAACTTGCTACCGAGTAGCGGATTCTGTCGGGATGACTCCGGTAGTAGTTCCGCCGTACATCACGCACAAAATCGGCATCCAGCAGTGCCGGTTCAAACGTTTTCTCCCTGGGTATCAAGACACCTCTGTAGCTCTCCTTCTCGGGATCATATAAGGTGAGGTCTCTCGGTAACATCTTGCCGGTGAAAATCATGGGCAGGAACAGAGGGTTGTAAAAGAGCGTATCACGAAAGGTCAGCCCATGGGGTAAAACCAATCTATTGGAATAATCGGGCAGAATGAGTGTTCCCCGTTCGCTTCTCTGATAGATTGAATCAAGCGGATTACGAAACATGAATGAGCTTGCCTTAAAAAGCGTGTCAGAGCTTGCTCCAGACAAGGAGTCCTCTTCTGTGAGAGCAGGCACCTCTTGAAGCTGCAGGGTCCTATCCCCGTCCTGCTTTGTGGCACGCTGTTCAATCTGCAGGCTGACGTCGGTGACGTCGTGAAACAGATCGGTACTGTCGCCTGCCAAAAATCGGGTATTCATGCTGTGAGCTTCACCGGCTCTGCCAGTAGAAGCCAGTAGAAGCAACAAGATTAAAAACAAGGGAAAATTGTAACCTTTCATATGCAATTATTAACTGGAAGGTTGTTTTTTGTTCTTTCACAAGAAAAAAATATACAATTCGTTCCATTCAAGAGCCTGATTAATGCCATCCAGATTATGATTTTTTATATTAATGACGCAAAACTCACGAATGAAAACAACAAACAGATTCTCTTCCGGTTCACAAAGATATATAAAAAAGCATCACCTGAAAAATTGTCCTCCACAAATCCTCTCCGATAATGAATCGCTTTTGAACGATCTATCAAAATATGATCCGGTGATGCGAAGATGGTTCGTGGCAGAATAATTTTTCTATCTTTGTATTTGTAATCAACGATAGAATACTCATAAAAAGAGATAAATAAATTGCAAACAATGAAAAAGTTATCCTACATTTTATTGATTCTTGCCGGAGCCATCATACTGACCGGCTGTCAGGGCTACAACAACATGGTGGAGAAACAGGAGGCGGTAACCGCCCAGTGGGGCAATGTGCAGAATGCCTATCAGCGACGTGCCGACCTGATCCCCAACCTGGTGAACACAGTGAAAGGATATGCCACCCATGAACAGGAGACCTTTACGCAGGTGACAGAGGCCCGGGCGAAGGCCACACAAACCAACGTGAGCCCGGAGAATCTGACGGCAGAGAGTCTGCAGGAATACCAGCAGGCCCAGAACCAACTGAGTCAGGCTTTAGGACGACTGTTACTGATCCAGGAAAACTACCCGGAGCTGAAAGCCAACCAAAACTTCCTGGCCCTGCAGGATGAGCTGGCCGGCACGGAGAACCGCATCTCGGTGGAGCGTAACAAATTCAACCAGATCGCACAAGATTATAACGCCTACATCCGGAAGTTTCCGCAGGTAATCTACGCCGGATGGTTTAAGTTTGAATCAAAGGCCTACTTCGAAGCATCTTCCGAAGCGCAGAATGCGCCAGAGGTACAGTTTTGACGTCCCAAACCCACCTGTTATGCTGAGCAAGGAAGAACTGCAACAGATCACAGAATCGATCCGCAGTGCCGAACGAAACACCTCGGGCGAGATCCGCGTCTATGTTGCCCGGCAATGCAAAGGTGACCCACTAGAAGCTGCTTATCACAAGTTCACACGATTGAAGATGGAAGCAACCGAACAACGCAATGGTGTCTTGCTCTACATCTCACCGGCAGATCACAAGGCCGCCATCTGGGGTGATCGCGGCATCCACGATGTGGCACGCAGTGATTTCTGGGACAAGGTGTTGGCGGAGATGCTCCCCTTCTTCCGTGAGGGACGCATTGCTGACGGCATCTGTCGCGGTGTAGGCAGTATCGGCGAGCTGATCAGGTCACAATACCCAGTATCTGAGAACGACATAAATGAATTGAGCGATGATGTTATCCTGGAAGAGTAGCCTGCCTCTCCTCACCCTTCTTCTCTTCTTCACCGCCCCCGTGGCGGCACAGGAGATCCCGGAGCCGATGGTGCCCTACCGGCTGGTGAATGATTTCGCCGGCATCTTCACTGATGCCGGAAACAAAGCCCTGGAACAAAAACTATTGGCATACCACGATTCCACCTCCACGCAGATCTACGTGGTGACGGTGGATGACCTGATGGGTTACGCCCCCTCCGACTTCACCTTCCGGCTGGGGGAGAAATGGCAGGTGGGACAGAAAAGCAAGAACAACGGTGCCGTGATCCTGATCAAGCCCAGGAGAGGCAACAGCCGCGGTCAGGCATTCATCGCAACCGGTTACGGTCTTGAGGCACGCATCAACGATGCCTACGCCGGCCGCATCGTACGCAATGTGATGATCCCCTACTTCATGGAGGATGATTATTTTGGAGGGGTCAATGCTGCCGTAGATGAGATGATTGCCCGTCTTTCGGGTGAGTTCACCGCCGAGGCAGAGGAAGAGGAGGGGATTCCCCCGTTGGCGATCATTATCCTCGTTATGGGCATCCTCATTCTCTTTGCATTTATCTCGGGTGGAGGCGACCAGCATATCGACAGTGAAGGACATCACAGGGGTGGAAACCCACCAATCTTCTTCCCACCCGTCATTGGTGGCAGCCGTCGTGGAGGTGGCTTCGGCGGCTTCGGTGGGGGAGGCTTCGGCGGCTTTGGTGGTGGCGGTGGAGGCAGTTTTGGCGGTGGAGGCGCTGGTGGGAGCTGGTAAGCCATATCCCCGACAGTCATCATGAGACAGAAGTTACTCACTGTATTGGGCCCCACGGCCAGTGGCAAGACTCCCTTTGCTGTTCAGCTGGCAGCGGCGCTTAATGGCGAGATCATCAGCGGCGACTCGCGTCAGCTCTACCGGCGCATGGATATCGGCACAGGCAAGGATCTGGGTGAGTACACCCTTGACAATACACTCATCCCCTTTCACCTGATCGATATCAGGGAGCCGGGAGAGAAGTATACACTATTCGAATATCAGCGTGACTTCCATGCAGCCTATCAGGATATCTGCAACCGGGGAAAGAGACCCATCCTTTGCGGCGGAACAGGTCTCTACATCGAGTCAGTGCTAAGAGGATACCATCTGCCCGACGTGCCTGCCAACCCGGCGCTGAGAAGCCGTCTCGAGGAGAGGTCGCTCACCGATCTTACAGAGATATTGAGAGGCTATGGCCCCCTGCACAACAGCACCGACACCGACACAAAGAAACGAGCCATACGTGCCATTGAGATTGCCGACTACCGATCGCAACAGGATCCCGCAGAAGCGGCATATCCTCCTCTGGAGAGCACCCTCCTCGGGCTACGGATCGATCGTGACCTGCGGCGGGAGAAGATCAGCCGCCGGCTGGAGACACGTCTCCGTGAGGGGATGATTGAGGAGGTGCAGCAGCTCCTCGACGAAGGGATCGCACCGGACGATCTGATTTACTATGGACTGGAGTACAAGTTTGTCACCCTGCATGTGACAGGAGCAGTTACTTACGATGAGATGATCCGGCAGCTGGAGATCGCTATTCATCAGTTTGCCAAACGGCAGATGACCTGGTTCAGGGGAATGGAGCGCCGCGGCTTTACCATCCACTGGATTGATGCCACTCTGCCCATGGAAAAAATGATGCAGCAGGCATATTCTTTGATCGAAATGTAAGAAGTTCGCCGAAAAATCCTTATTTTTGTCACCTTTGAGAAGCGTGCCATCCTGTTTTGTCCACCCGGCACGCAAAACGATAACAAACCCAAACAGACCCTATAAAAGATGATCAAAGGTATCTTTCCCACAGAGAAATTCAAAGCATTCGAGACCCCCTTTTATTATTACGATATGGCGCTGTTGCGCGATACGCTCGACACCATCCGCCGGGAGACCGACGGCAAGCCGTTTCACATCCACTACGCCATCAAGGCCAATGCCAACCCGGAGATCCTGCGGCTCATCGCCTCCTATGGTTTTGGCGCCGACTGCGTGAGCGGCAACGAGATCCTGCGGGCACTGGAATGTGGCTTCTCCGCCAACAAGATCGCCTTTGCCGGCGTGGGCAAGACCGACCGCGAGATAGAGATCGGGCTCGACAACGATATCTTCTGCTTCAATGTGGAGTCGATGGCCGAGCTGGAGGTGTTGAACGATCTGGCGAAAGCCAGGGGAAAGAAGGCACCCGTGGCTCTGCGCATCAACCCCAATGTGGATGCCCATACCCATCGCTACATCACCACCGGATTGAACGAGAACAAGTTCGGCATCAACGAACAGGATCTCCCGGCCGTGCTACGGATGATCGCTGACGGGGGTCACATCAACCTGATCGGCATGCATTTTCATATCGGATCACAGATCACCGATCTCTCCTCATTCGAAGATCTCTGCGTAAAAGTGCTGGAATTGAGAGAGTGGTTCCATACACAAGGCATCACCCTCCCGGTGATCAATGTGGGAGGAGGTCTGGGCATTAATTACCAGCATCCCAATCACTGTCCCATGGCCGATTTCGAATCTTATTTCCGCCTGTTCGACAAATACCTGAAGCTGGAAGAGGATCAAACCCTTCACTTTGAATTGGGACGTTCGATCGTCGCCCCCTGCGGATCGCTGATCACACGGGTGATCTTTGTGAAAGAGGGGATAAAGAAGCGATTCCTGATTGTGGATGCCGGCATGACGGAGTTGATCCGCCCGGCACTCTATCAGGCCTTCCACCACATCGAGAACATCAGTTCCGATAAACCGCTGACACCCTATGACGTGGTAGGCCCTGTATGCGAGTCGAGTGATGTCTTCGCACGCGACTTCACGCTGAACGAGTCTCAACGAGGGGACCTCATTGCCATTCGTTCTGCAGGTGCCTATGGAGAGACGATGGCCTCCACCTACAACTGCAGGATCATCCCCTCTTCACGCTTCTCTGACAAACTATAACCCGTTCGAAATGGAATATTTTTCTTTGCTTGTCTCCAGGCTATCACTTACCGAGTGGATCCTGGGGGGTCTGTTGCTGTTTTTCTTCCTTGTGCAGCTCTTTTTCTATCTTGTGGTCTACTACAAGCCTTATCGGCATGAAAAAAAACAGGGCTCCGCAACGGTGCCGGAGGATGCGTTGCCGCCTGTTTCGGTGATCATCCCTTCAAAAAACAATTCAGAGGAACTGGCACTGAACCTGCCCTTCATTCTGGAACAGGATTACCCCCAATATGAAGTGATCGTGGTCAACAGTGGCTCCACCGATGAGACCGACATGGTGCTGAAAGCAGCCGGCATGAAGTATCCCCATCTCTACCATACCTATGTCCCGAAAGAGGCTGACAGTGTGAACGAGAAAAAGCTGGCACTGACCATCGGGATCAAGGCTGCCAAATATGAACAGCTGCTCTTCACCGAAGCCTACTGTAAACCCTGCAGTTCCGGCTGGATCAGAGAATATGGCAAAGCGTTTGCCTCAGGCAAAGAGATCCTGCTCGGTTTTAACCGTTTGACAATCGGGAAGAAGGTGCATATGCGCAGGTTCATCCGGTTCGACAACCTGATTCACCATCTAAAGTTCCTCTCCATGGCTCTGTTGGGTAAGCCTTATATGGGTGTTGGCCGTAACATGGGCTATAGCAAGGAACTCTTTTACCGGCACAAGGGTTTTTCCTCCATCCTGCACATTGACGGTGGAGAAGATGATCTCTTCATCAACCGAATCGCCAAAGGAGCCCGTACCGGTGTGATGCTATCACCTGAAAGCATCACCGAGACCCATGGTATTGACAGCTTCTTCACCTGGCGCTCACTGAAATCGAAATATCTTTACACGAAACAGTTCTACAAGGGAGTAGCGCCCCATCTCATGCGTATGGAGATTGTCACCCGCTACATTTTCTACCTCATACTGGCCACATCCATCACACTGAGTCTGACGACGGCTTCCTGGCTGCTGACAGGTTTCTCCCTGCTGCTCTTCCTGGTACGATATGGCGTGATGTCTCGCGTACTCAAGAGAACAAGCCGGTTGTTGGATGGTGGGGGTTATCACCTACATCTGTTGCTGTATGACCTATTCCAGCCGTTTAACAATTTCCGTTTCAGACAATATGCCAACAAAAGAAACAGATACCACCGGTAGCACATTGCGAGGGATAGGGTTCATATGACATCTTGTCACCTATCCGGTGTCGAAAGCCGCTCCACACCGGTTAAAACGGGTTAATCGGATATTCTTTCCGTTAAAAGTGTTAAAAGGCACCGGGAAGAATCATTTTCTGTATCATTTTTGTGTTACATTTGCTGATATGAGAAACAGCAATTAACTTCAAACCCAACAATATGAATAAGAATAGCACAAAAAACTTCGTTGCAATCCTGTTGGTTGCAATTTTGAGTTCCGTCATCACCCTCTTTGGGTATCACATGATCAGCGAGAATGGAGAGAAAACCCTTTCAGTCCGTACTGATAACACCACCACAGAAGAGATGGGCATGCTGGCCGAATCCTTCAACCAGGACAAGAACATGGTGCTCACCAGCCTCACCACACAGGAAGGATATCCTGACTTCACGGAAGCAGCTTCACGCTCGGTGGACGGTGTGGTACATGTCAAGACAAAAACCATCAGTCAGCAGCAATACATCAACCCGTTCGATTTCTTCTTCGGCTTTGGCGACCGCATGCCTTCACAGCCGCGTGAACAGGTGGGTTTCGGATCAGGGGTGATTATCTCGAAAGATGGGTACATCATCACCAACAACCATGTGGTAGAGAATGCCACGGAGGTCTCGGTCACACTAAACGACAACCGCGAATATACCGCCAAGGTGGTGGGTGCCGACCGGCAGAGCGATATCGCACTGATCAAAATCGAGGGGGATGACTTTCCCTACCTCACCTTCGGCAATTCCGATGCCCTACAGGTAGGTGAATGGGTGCTTGCCGTGGGTAACCCCTTCAACCTCACCTCTACCGTCACTGCAGGTATCGTAAGCGCCAAGAACCGGGGCAACGTGATGGGTGGCAACCTCGGCATCCAGTCGTTCATCCAGATCGACGCGGCAGTCAACCCCGGCAACAGCGGAGGCGCACTGGTCAATACGCGCGGCGAACTGGTGGGAATCAATACCGCCATCTATTCACAGACCGGCAATTTCGCAGGGTATGCTTTTGCTGTTCCCATTTCCATTGCGGGGAAAATTGCAGCCGACCTGAAGGAGTATGGCACGGTACAGCGTGCGCTGCTGGGCATCCAGGTCCCCAATATCGAAAACATCCGCAGAGACAACCCCGACAGGGCACGTGAACTCTCACAGATAAAAGGCGTACTGGTGGAGGATTTCTCCGATAGAAGCGCCGCCAAAGCTGCCGGCATCCAGAAAGGGGATATTCTGACAGCGATCAACAATGTACCCATCCGCAATTTTGCAGAACTGCAAAGCCAGCTGAACCGCTATCGTCCCGGCGACAAGATCAGTGTCACGGTCGACCGCAACGGCAACAACCGCAACTTCAACGTAGAGCTGAAGAACGATGAGGGGAGCACTGAGATTACCCGCAAAACGGATGCCGTGAGCGCACTGGGAGCCACCTTTAAGCCGGTGAGTGAGGAGCAGAAACGCGCCCTGGGTATCTCGAGTGGCGTTGAAGTGGAAAATGTAGAGAGTAAAGGATTGTTCCGCAAGGAGGGCATCAACAAAGGATTCATCATCATGCGGATGAACAATCAACCGGTGAACAGTCTCGCTGATGTGGAGAATATCGTAGCAGCGACACGCACACGTGAGGACAAGGTGGTGCTGATCGCTGGTTTCTACCCGAATGGCAGAACGCAATACATCGCCATTGATCTGTCAGCGGAATAAGATATGGTTAACGAAGGTTAATCATTCACATTTCAGTAACAAAAAGGAACCAAATAACGTTTCTTATGCAAAGGAATTAGGCATCATTGCCGGATTCCTTTGCTATATGTTTGGTAACTGGAGGCATTATGCAGCATCATACAGATTTTTTTTTGTACTTTTGCGCCCCCTTAGCAACGAGATAAGATCATACAGTAGAATCGAAAAATAGAGATGAGACAACTAAAAATTACAAAATCGATCACCAATCGTGAAAGCGCTTCCCTCGACAAATATCTTCAGGAGATTGGTCGTGAGGACCTGATCACAGTGGAGGAAGAGGTAGAGCTGGCACAGGCGATCAAGAAAGGAGACCGACAGGCTCTGGAAAAACTCACCAGAGCAAACCTGCGCTTTGTGGTGTCGGTAGCCAAACAATATCAGAACCAGGGTCTGAGCCTGCCAGACCTGATCAACGAGGGTAACCTGGGATTGATCAAGGCGGCGGAAAAGTTCGACGAGACCCGCGGGTTCAAATTCATCAGCTATGCAGTGTGGTGGATACGTCAGTCTATCCTGCAGGCTCTTGCTGAGCAGTCACGTATTGTACGACTGCCACTCAACCAGGTAGGATCACTGAATAAGATCAGCAAGGCTTTTCAGAAATTCGAACAGGAGAATGAACGACGTCCTTCAGCCGAAGAGCTGGCAATAGAGTTGGATATCACTGTAGACAAGGTAACCGACTCGTTGAAGGTGTCGGGAAGGCACATCTCCATGGATGCTCCCTTTGTGGAGGGTG
>DURL01000078.1 GCA_012837345.1 Bacteroidales bacterium | reverse complement strand
GCCTGCATGGCCATTGAGCAGGAGATGACACTGAAGGAGATGCAGGAGGTGGTCTTCCCGCATCCCACCGTGAGCGAGATCATTAAAGAGACCGTATTCAGTTTTGATTAGCAGATTAGTTGATTAGCAGATTAGCAGATTAGTTGATTAGCAGATCAGCACATCAGCACATCAACACATCAACACACCAGCACATCAACACATCTATATCAACACATCAACACATCAACAAATTAATATAATATGCCCAAAGTACAGATCATCGACCCCCGGGAGGTTCGCAAACCGGGATTTGTGGAATTCCAACCTATTCCGGTAAATCAATACCGGAAAACGGTGAAAGAGGAGAGAACCCAATATTCCGACACCGAATTAAAGGCGATCTACCATGACATGGTTCTGATCCGCGAGTTTGAAACCATGTTGAACCTGATCAAGACCAAAGGGGAATACAACGGTACACCCTACAACCACCCCGGTCCCGCACACCTCTCCATCGGACAGGAGTCGGCAGCGGTGGGTATGGCCTGGACGCTGACGGTCGATGATTTCATTTTCGGCAGCCACCGGTCACATGGTGAGATTCTGGCAAAGGGTATGTCGGCCATCCATAAGCTGGAGGATGATCAGCTCACCGCGATTATGGAGTCATTCTTCGACGGTGCGGTCTATGAGATTGTGAAAAAGGATTTCAACGGTTCTGTTAAAGAGCTGGCAAAACGATTCCTGGTATATGGCACCCTGGCTGAGATCTTCGCCCGCAAGACCGGCTTTAACAGGGGACTGGGTGGCTCCATGCATGCTTTCTTCACCCCGTTTGGTGTTTATCCCAACAATGCCATCGTGGGTGGCTCGGGCGATATCGCGGTTGGAGCTGCGCTCTATAAGAAGGTGAACCGAAAACCGGGATTGGTGGTGGCCAATATCGGCGATGCCTCCATGGCGTGCGGTCCCGTGTGGGAGGGGATCAACTTTGCCGCAATGGATCAGTTTCGCGAGCTCTGGGAAGGTGAAATGCAGGGTGGCCTGCCGGTGATCATCAACATCATGAACAACCAGTACGGTATGGGTGGCCAGACCGCCGGTGAGACCATGGGCTACGGTATTGCAGCGCGTATCGGTGCCGGCGTGAACGGTGACCAGATGCACGCCGAGCGGGTGGATGGCTACAACCCCCTGGCGGTGATCGATGCCTACAAACGGAAACGAAAAGTGATCGAGGAGAAGAGAGGTCCCGTCCTTCTCGATGTGCTTACCTACCGCTACAGCGGTCACTCACCCTCCGACGCCTCCTCATACCGCACCAAGGAAGAGGTGGAGGCATGGGAGGCACAGGACTGCATCCGTAGTTACGGCGATCAGTTGCTTGAAGCCGGAGTAGCAACCAAGGAAGCGCTCGACGAGATGTCGGATGAGATTCGGAAACTGGTTTATGAGATGTTCCTCAAGTCGATCGATGATAAGCTGTCACCCCGCATGGACAATGCCGATGTGATTGGAGAGATGATGTTCTCCAACGGATCGGTCGATTCTTTCTCCGATGCAACACCCGATGTCCTGATGCCGATGGAGAACAATCCGCGCGTGAAGAAGATTGCCAATAAAGAGCGTTTTGCGTTCGATAAGGATGGGAAGCCTTTCAGTAAGATGAAGCAATACCAATTGCGCGATGGTCTCTTCGAGGCAATTATCGATCGTTTTTATAAGGATGCTTCGCTCATCGCCTATGGCGAGGAGAACCGCGACTGGGGTGGGGCGTTTGCAGTGTATGGCGGACTGACAGAGGCGTTGCCCTACCACCGTCTCTTCAACTCACCCATCGCTGAGGCCTCCATCGTGGGTACCGCTATCGGCTATGCCATGTGCGGAGGACGGGTGATCCCGGAGATCATGTACTGCGACTTTATAGGCCGTGCAGGAGATGAGATCTTCAACCAGTTGCCCAAATGGCAGGCGATGAGCGGTAACGTGCTCAAAATGCCGGTAGTGGTGCGCGTATCGGTAGGCTCGAAATATGGAGCGCAGCACTCTCAGGACTGGACCTCGCTGGTGGCTCACATCCCCGGTATCAAGGTCTGCTTCCCGGTAACGCCATACGATGCCAAGGGATTGATGAACGCAGCCCTGCAGGGCACCGACCCTGTGATCTTCTTTGAGAGTCAGCGCATCTACGATATCGGTGAACAGTTCCATCAAGGAGGTGTGCCCGAAGGTTATTACGAGATCCCGCTGGGTGAACCGGACGTGAAGAAGGAGGGGAGTGACATCACCTTCCTGACCGTGGGTCACACCCTCTATCCCGCACTGAAGGCAGCCAAAGAGCTGGAAGAGAAGCATGGCATGAGTGCCGAGGTGATCGATGCCCGTACACTGGTTCCCTTCAACTATGAGAAGGTGATCGCTTCGGTGAAGAAGACAGGCCGGATCATCGTGGCAGGCGACGCCACCGCCCGTGGTTCGTTTCTGAACGACCTGGCGGCCAACATCGGTCAGCTGGCGTTCGACTGGCTCGATGCACCTGTCTGTGTCCTTGGTTCACGTAACTGGATCACGCCGGCACATGAGCTGGAAGAGGCTTTCTTCCCGCAACCGGGATGGTTCCTCGATATGATCCATGAACGGATACAACCCCTCAATGGGTATATCCCGAGCGAGAACTTTACCGGTGGCGAGATGATCAAACGTGCTAAAAAAGGAATATAAAGCGTTATCCAACATGAATACAATAGCAGGGCGTGACCTCCCGGATGTTAATGCCCATATGCATACACCTTACTCCTTCAGTGCCTTTCGTGATATTGACGACGCGCTGGACCGCGCAGTTGCAGAGGGGGTGAAGGTGGTTGGTATCAATGATTTTTATACCACGCAGGGTTACGATGAGTGGGCAGATGGTTGTAGGAAAAGGGGATTATATCCGCTTTTCGGCATCGAGTTTATCAGTCTGAACGAAGCTGATCAGAAAGCGCGATTGCGGGTGAACGACCCGGCCAATCCCGGCCGTACCTATCTCAGTGGAAAAGGGCTCGCCTATCCTTTCAGTCTGGAAGAGCCCTTTGCTTCACAACTGGCTGCTCTGCACCATGAATCAAACCGGCAGGTGGAGAAGATGTGCGAGAAGTTAAATGACCTTCTGCACATCAAACAGATCGGCTTCCGAATGGATGTGGAACAAATCAGAAAAGAGCTTACCCGTGGCTCACTCCGTGAACGGCACCTGGCAAGGGCTCTTCGCTTGAGGGTCTATGATCATTGTAAGAGCGAGGAATCGCAGATCCGTTCATTATTGGGCAGACTGTTTGGCGGCAAGCCACTGCAATCAGCTCTCGATGATCATGCAGCGGTAGAGAACGAGATACGTGCCAATCTGCTGAAAGCAGGAGGTGTAGCTTTTGTGCCGGAGGAGCCGACAGCCTTTCTGCCGGTAGAGAGTGTCTGCAGTATCATTCGTGCCGCGGGTGGAATCCCCACCTATCCCTTTCTGGCGGATGACCCCAAGGGTGGCTATACCGACTTTGAAGGTGATCTGGAGAGGGTGGCTAAACAGCTTACCGAACGCGGGATACATTCGGTGGAGTTTATCACTACCCGTAACGATCTGCAACTGCTGGAACAGTATGCATCCTATCTGCACGAACAGGGGTTTGTGGTGACTTTTGGCAGTGAACACAACTCCCCCATGATGGAGCCCATCCGGCTTTTGGCACGTGGTGGGGTACCCCTGACTGAGCGTTTAAGAGAGATCAATTACGAGGGTGCCTGCGTGATTGTTGCACACCAACACCTTGTTGCACAGGGGCTGCCGGGATATGTCAATGAAGAGGGTGAAGCCGACCGTTCCCGACGTGACGAGTATTTGTCACTGGGAGCTCAATTGATTGAAATGAACAGAACATAAAAACCAGGGTATGAATCCGATTGATGAACTGATAACCATTTCCCGATACTATGGAGCCGACAGTCGTTTTGTGATTGCCGGTGGAGGCAATACCTCCTACAAAAACAGTGACCATATCTGGGTGAAAGCGAGTGGATCATCTCTGGCTACCATCGATGAAGATGGGTTTGCACAGCTCGATCGCTCCCTTCTCAACCGTATGACCGACAAGAAGTACAGTGCTGATGCCGCGAAACGGGAAGAGGAGGTTAAGAATGACCTGGCTGAAGCAACCCTCACCAAAGAGCGACGTCCCTCGGTGGAGACATCGATGCACAACGTGATCGGTTTCGCTTTTGTGGTGCATCTCCATCCCACGCTCGTCAACGGTTTGATGTGTGCCGTGGATGCAGAAAAGGAACTTCAAAGGCTGTTTGGCGAGAAAGCATTGTTTGTGGAGTACACCGATCCGGGCTATCTTCTCTTCAAGAAGGTTGCAGGGAAGATCAGCGACTACCGTAGCCTTTATGGTGAAGAGCCGCAGGTGATCTGGCTACAGAACCACGGTATCTTCGTGGCGGCCGACACCACAGAGGAGATCAAACAGATCTATGCAGATATCCTTAAAACGATTGAAGAGAGCTTGAATCACCCTATTCACGAGGGAGAGATAGCTGTCTCACCAGTGGCCACAGAAGTAATTCCCGCACTCAGGATGATGCTCTCCCGCAACGGGTTAAAAACATTGCGGGTACGTAACAATGCTTTGATTCACTCTTATAGTGAACAGACATTGCAACAAAAGGAGATTGGGCGCCCCTTTACACCGGATGCCATTGTCTATTGTAAGTCTAACTATCTCTTCCTAAACGATGAGACACCTGATCAGCTGCTGCGGGAGGCGGAGAAGGCGATTCCCCTTTTCGAGCAACATCATGGATATCTGCCAAAAGTGATCCTGATCAAAGGGATAGGGCTGGTGGCAGCAGGTGACCATGCCGACCAGTGTGACATCATCCTCGATGTGTTTGAGGATGCGATGAAGGTGGCAGCCTTGTCACACTCCTTCGGTGGAGCACACCCCATGACCTCACGACAGATCGACTTCATCGATCACTGGGAGGTGGAGAATTACCGCAGGAAGGTGGCTTCAGCAGCCTCCTCCGGAAGGGTGGAAAACAGCACTATCGTGGTGACCGGTGCCGCACAGGGCTTTGGTGAGGGGATCAGCCGCTGTCTGTTGCTGGAAGGAGCCAATATTGTGATTGCCGATCTCAATGAACAGGCGGGTTCAGCTACCGCAGACAACTTCAACACTCTGGTAAAAGGGAACCAGGCCTGTTTCGTGAGTACCAATGTAGCGGAGATAAGGAGCCTGGAGCGGCTGGTACATGAAACGGTATGCCGTTTCGGGGCCATCGACTGTTTTATCAGCAATGCCGGCGTGCTGCGTGCCGGCGGCCTGGAAGAGATGACACCCGAGAATTTCGAGTTTGTCACCAAGATAAACTACAGTGCCTATTTCTACGTGACCAAGGTGGTGAGCGGGGTCATGAAGCTGCAGACTGCTTTTGCTCCTGAGACCTATTATGCAGATATCATTCAGATCAACTCCAAGTCGGGTCTGGAGGGGAGCAAAGCCAACTTCGCCTATGCCGGCGGCAAGTTCGGCGGCATCGGTCTGACGCAGTCCTTTGCGCTGGAGCTGGCACCCTTTCGCATCAAGGTGAACGCTGTCTGTCCCGGAAACTTTTATGAGGGACCCCTTTGGAGCGACCCCGACAGTGGCCTGTTTGTGCAATACCTGAAAGCAGGGAAGGTGCCGGGGGCCAAAACCATTGCGGATGTGAAAGTGTTCTACCTTTCGAAGGTGCCAATGCGCAAGGGGTGCACCCCGGAGGATGTGACCAAAGGGGTACTCTACCTGATGGAGCAGTGTGGTGAGACAGGACAGGCACTTCCCATCACCGGTGGACAGGTGATGCTGAATTGAATAAATTGTAAATGATATGAAAACAAGAGCAGTTAGGCTTTATGGTAAGAAAGATCTCCGATTGGAGGAGTTTGATCTGCCCCGGATCAAAGAGGATGAGATACTGGCGAAAGTGGTCTCCGATTCCATCTGCATGTCCTCCTACAAGGCATCCACGCAAGGTGCTGATCATAAACGAATACCGGATGATGTGTCGGAAAATCCGATCATCATCGGTCATGAGTTTGCCGGTGAGTTGCTGGAGGTAGGAGCCAAGTGGGCCGGCAGATTCAAGGCGGGTGACAAATTCTCAATTCAACCTGCGCTCTACTATGAAGCAGGTCCGGTAGGCATTCTGAGTGCTCCCGGATACAGCTATAAATATATTGGCGGTGATGCTACCTATGTGATCATCCCCAACGAGGTGATGGAGCAGGAGTGTCTGCTTCCCTACCATGGGGAGGGCTTTTATCCCGCATCGCTGGCAGAACCGCTATCCTGCGTGATTGGTGCCATGCATGCCAACTACCACACCACACCGGGCAGCTATGAACATCAGATGGAGATCGTGGATGGCGGTAAGATGGCCATCCTGGCGGGTGTAGGTCCCATGGGGCTTGCTGCCATCAACTATGTACTCAATAGAGAAGATCGCAAGCCCTCCCTGCTGGTGGTGACCGATGTGGATCAGGCACGGTTGGATCGTGCGGCCTCAATCTACACAGTGGCATTTGCCGCTTCAAGGGGTATTGCGTTGCATTATGTCAACACAGGTAAGATGGCAGATCCGGTACAGGAGCTGAAAGCGATCAGTGGTGATCACGGGTACGATGATGTCTTTGTCTTTGCACCCGTGAGGCCTGTGGTGGAGCAGGGGGATGCCATCCTGGCATTCGACGGCTGCCTCAATTTCTTCGCCGGTCCCAATGATCCCAACTTCAGTGCAATGCTCAACTTCTATAATGTGCATTATGCCTATACCCATATCGTGGGTACCAGCGGTGGCAACAACGATGACATGAAAGAGGCACTGGAGATCATGGGCAGTGGATTGGATCCCGCGGGACTGGTGACCCATATCGGGGGACTGGATGCGGTGATCGACACCACCAACCGCCTACCGGAGATACCTGGTGGTAAGAAGCTGATCTATACCCATATCAACATGCCGTTGACACCCATCTCCGATTTTGAGAAGCTGGGAGAAGAGAGTGAGCTGTTCGGTAAACTGACTGAGATCTGCAACCGTCACAACGGTCTATGGAGCGTGGAAGCCGAATCGTATCTGCTCAACTTTTTCGAAAAAAACCAATATTAATTATAGCTCAAAGTTGACTGCTGACTACTAAAATATAAACCGCTGCCTGTTCCAGCTTGCTCCTAAAGAACTGAACGCTGAACGCTGACAGCTGAATGCTAAAGAAAATATGAAACAACTAGATGTGAACTTAATGCACCCGGTGGAACAGATCAATGTGATCATCGGACGGATATACAAGAGCGGGATGACCACCACTTCGGGTGGCAACATCTCCATCAGAGACAAAAACGGCGATATCTGGATCACTCCCTCCGGAGTGGATAAGGGATCGCTTACCGTGAAGGATATCATACAGGTGAAGCGAGACGGATCGGTGATCGGTCTGCACAAACCTTCCTCCGAGCTGCCCTTTCACAGGGCTATCTACGAGGCACGACCGGAGCTCACCGCCATCATCCACGCCCACCCGCCGGCACTGGTGGCCTTCAGCATCACCGGCATTGTGCCTGACACCAAGATCGTACCACAAGCACACAATATCTGCGGAGATATCGGCTTCGCACCTTATGGTACACCGGGCAGCGAGGAGTTGGGTGAGAAAATTGCTTTTGAGTTTGAAGACAAGCGATACAAAGCAGTCATCATGGAGAATCACGGCGTCGTGCTGGGAGGCACCGATCTGATGGACGCCTACCAGCGGTTTGAGACGCTGGAGTTCTGCTGCCGCACCATCATCAATGCCAAGCGACTGGGTAGCGTCAATTATCTCACAGATGAACAGGTGTCGCAATATGTGCACCACCTTCCTCTAAATGTGGCACATTTCATGGATATCGACCACCCTTCTGAAGAACGGGCCCTTCGCACCGAGATGGTGGAGATCATCCGCAGGGCATGTAACCAGGGATTGATGATCTCAACCTATGGCACAGTCTCGGTACGCTGGAAGGAGAACGATTTCCTCATCACTCCCAGCAACATCGCCCGGTGGGACATCGTCCCCAACGATATCGTGCAGATCAAGAACGGCATGGCCGAGGCGGGCAAGACCCCCAGCAGGTCGGTTGCCCTGCACCAGCGGATCTACCAGCTGAACCCACATATCAACTCCATTATCTGCACCCAGCCGGTGAACCTGATGGCACACGCAGTGAGCGGTAGCAAGTTTGACGTGCGTACCATCCCCGAGAGCTGGATCTTCCTGCAAGATGTACCCTCCATACCGTTCGGACTGATCTACAATGATGTGGACAGTGTCGCAAAGATGTTCGCCAATAACCGGGTGATCCTGGTGGAGAATGACAGCGTCTTTGTGACGGGCGATAAGTTGCTCAACACCTTCGATTATCTGGAGGTAGCCGAGTTCTCTGCCAACTCGCTGGTGATGGCATCTTCCATCGGTCCCCTGCAACCGATCGGTGAGGAGGAGATCGATGATCTGAGGGTCGCCTTCAATGTGAAGTAGATGATAGCAAGCTGGGTGAGAGTGACTGCAACACTACTCGGATCTGTCCCATTGGAATGTGGGTAGAGGCAACCCGTTCTCGCCTTTCAGGTTGGCCCGGGGAGGGGTGTTACGCCAGGCGTATCGTACGCTCACCGGCTTTTCTATTCCTGAGCAGGTGATGAGTAGTTTGTTCTCATTTACAACTGCCTCTGCATTTCGATAGACCCTGCCATCGGCAGAGAGTTCCACGTCATACACTCTGCCATCGGCATCACCCTTCACAATGTCGG
>DURL01000007.1 GCA_012837345.1 Bacteroidales bacterium | reverse complement strand
TATACTCATTTTACAAGAACTACTAAATGGCAACAAAATTACGTTTACAGAGAAGAGGACGGAAGAACTATCCTTTTTATCAGATCATTGTTGCAGATAGCAGAGCTCCACGGGATGGAAAGTATATTGAGCGGATTGGTTCCTACAATCCGAATACACATCCTGCTACGATCACTTTAGATTTCGATAGAGCTTTGTATTGGCTGCAGACAGGGGCACAGCCCTCTGACACCGTACGCAACATCCTTTCCGATGAAGGGGTGCTGATGAAGAAACATCTCCTGGGTGGTGTCACCAAGGGGGCCTTCGATGAGGCAGAAGCGGAGAAACGTTTCGAAGCCTGGAAGAACAACAAACAGCAGACTACTCATTCACTCAAACTGAAGGAAGAAGAGAAAGATCGTGCTGATGCAAAGGCTCGTCTTCAGGCCGAGAAAGAGGTGAACAAGGCGAGAGCAGAAGTGCTGGCGCTGAGGAAAGCCGAAGAGGATGCTGCCAATGCACCTGTGGTTGAAGAGGCACCTGCTGTTGAAGAGCCCAAGGCTGAAGAGGCACCTGTTGCCGAAGAGCCCAAGGCTGAAGAAGCACCTGCTGTTGAAGAGCCCAAGGCTGAAGAGGCACCTGCTGCCGATGAGAAAAAAGAGAGCGCAGAATAAACTAATCAAACATACTATACTAAAAAAACCGGTGTCCCTGTGGCACCGGTTTTTTTTTGTAGTTAGGGGAGTGTCACATCACTCGGCGAGGTAGTGCCAGAAACTTTCCGGCAGGTAAATATTAGGCACTTCTTCAGCAGCGGCGAAGAGAGGTGCGATTTCCGAGTCGTGGAAGCCGGCAATGCCACAGCCCACACGCGTGACCAGGAAAGTGAGGTCGGGATTGGATCGGGCGAAGGAGATGAATTCCTCCACATAGGGTTGTATCTCATCGGGTCCCCCGTGCATGGTGGGGATACCGTACGATTGCCCCTGCAGTCCCACGCCCTGTCCCCATATCGCACCAAACCTGTTGTGGGCCGTTTTGGCGGCACCGCCGCCATGACTTCCCTCCAGATTGCTGCCAAAGACGAAGATCTCATTCTCCTCCAGGTCGGTGATAAAATCGGGTGTTATTCTGTTGTTGTTCATTCCTGTATGTTGGGTTTGTACATGTCGTTTGCGGTGATGCCGCAAGCGTCCTTCATCTCGATGCAGTATTCCATCTTTCCGAAGTCGCCATCAGCGTTGTTGGTGCCGAAGGTGAACTTAATGCCGGCATCCTTCGCTTTCTGAATGAACGCCTGGTTGGGGATGCGATAGCGGTGGTTGATCTCCAGCACCTTGCCGCTCTCCAGCAATGCGGTGATCACCTTGTCCATTCGTTCTTCCGTCCAGAAGTCATCATAACGGTCGTTCATCACGTCGGGCAGGAAGTTAGGGTTCACGTACACATCCATTGGCTCCTGCATCACCTCCACGATCTTTTCCACAATCAGGTCCATGTACTGCTCTTCATCTTCGATGTACACCTCTTCCGGAATCCATAGTCGCGTGCGGCGTCCTTTACGGTCGGTGAAGGTGAGTGCGTCGGTGAAAACGTAGTCGAACCGGTTGCGCACCTCTTCCGAGAAAGTCTCCGACCATTCTCTGCCTTCACCCTGCATCGCCTGGATGAAAGGCTCTCCCTCCATCTCCTTCAGATATGCCAGTACCTCCTCATCACTGGTGATGGGGAATCCGATGCCGCAATTGGGTGCCAGGGCGTAGTTGATGCCGTAGCGACGCGATTGTGCGGCAGCCTCCTCGGCGGTGATCCCCTTGAGGTGCACGTGGTAATCGAGCACCGGGAAGTTTTCCTGGTGCAGACGGATGATTTGATCTTCGGTTTCGTCAATCGCTTCTGCCTGTTGTGCCGATAGGTCAGCTGTTGCGGCCAGTGGCGTGACTGTCATCGCGCTTACTTCGATAGTCCCTTCGTTACTTTTCAGGGCAAGAGTTCCTTCGGAGAGGAGTTGTGATCCATTTTCAGTGGTGCGATAAGGATTGGCCGGTTCAATGTACTCCATCACAGGTTCACCATTCAGCAGCACGGTGATCGTCTTGCCCTCCACGCGGAGGGTCATGTCGAACCACTCGTTGCTCTTCACCACCGACTTGGTAAGGTTGCGTATACCCAACAGACTGCCGGTTTTTGTCCACCACTCCGGATCACTCAGGTCGTTGTCGAGGGCTATCTTATACCCCTTTGTCAACTCGTTGTTGGTATGGAAAGCGAGAATACCGTCGCTTGTTTCACCCAGGCGGACGGTGAGCGTCAGCTCGAAATTCTCATAGTTCCCCTTTTTCAGCATTGCTGCTGATCCCTCGTTGAGAGTAAGGATGTTGTCATTGATTGTAGCATCACCCTGCAGGTTCCACAATGCTGTTGCATTCTCCCCCAGCAGGTCTCCTGAGGGTTGGGATCCGTTGCAGGCACTCCACAGAAATGCCGAGAGGATCATCACGAATAAGGTACTGTTCTTCATATTGATTTGTTATAGGGTTAAAAAGTGATTAAAAGTTCAACTGTCAGTTTGTTGGAATCCATCTCCGGATTTTCCGCGAAGATAGTCATATTGTTGTCTACTATATACCATTCGTAATCGAACCGCAGAATGGATGAGTAGCCACTACGCTTAAAACCGAAACCCAGTCCCGCAGTTAGCCGATTTACGTCAAATCCCTCCATGTCAAAATTCTCGTCGATCGCATCCCACCGCAGCGCAGGGATCATCTCGTCGAAAAAGCGGGCTTTGACCGGGAGATTGTAGGCGCTCTGGATGTAATAGGAGAGAAGGTCACTGAAGAAATCGGTTTTGCTCTCCCGCTTCATCACTTCAGTCTCCACCTTCCAGTTGGGGGTTGCATAGCGGAAGTCGGCACCATAGATGAAGAACTGCTTGGTGTCATCCTTGGGGTAGTTATACATCTTGGCAGTGACGCGTGCTCCCTGCATGCCACCCAGCTCAATTCGCCCCCCGTACGATAGATTTTTTTTCCATACCGGGTCGTTGATGGCGTTGCCGTTGAAAAGTCCTCCCTCCAGCTTCACCGGCAAGCTTCCCACACGGAAGTCGTACTTGGCCAGCATCCCCAGGTCGCGGGTACTGATGAAGTATTTTCCGATAAAGGCACGGTTTGCGAACATCATGGTCGCCGGGGTGGTGATATAGGAGTTGAAGAGCGGGATTCCGGTCTGTCCCAGGGTGAAGGAGAGTCCCTCAGCCGGAGAGAGTGTACCGCTCAGGTCGAGCACCTTGAAGTCGCCATTGTCGCTCAGCTCCAGTTGTGCGCGGTAGGAGGCAAAGCTGTTGATAATACCTTTCACTCCGATGCGTGAATTGCGTACCGAGAAACGTGAATTGCCGGTTTCGGTGGCGTATTCATACTTGTTCTTCAGTGTGCCGTCCACATGTATCGAGGGATAGCGGGTGCTGTCGGCTTCTTCAGCCGTCAGTCGAAATGAGATCAGTGAGAGAAGTAGAATGGTGAAATGGATGATTCTCATAAATTATCTGTTATTGTTAACTGTTGATTGAAAAGACAGGGCTGCTTCTGCTTCCAGCAACTTCACTTTTACATGCGTACCCCAGTGGTAGCCGCCCATCTGTTTGTCGGAACGCAGCACGCGGTGACAGGGAATCAGGCAGGCTATCGGGTTCCGGCCTACTGCATTGCCCACCGCCCGTGACGAGGCTGGATGACCGATCTTTTGTGCGAGCATGGCGTAACTGGTGGTCTTGCCACAAGGGATCTGCAGTAACTCCTCCCATACCGCCAATTGAAACGCTGTTCCCTTGAGATGAAGTGACAGCGTATCTTCACTATATGGTTTCTCGATCCGGGCAAGGGCATGTCGGTGGAGTGGATCCTCACCGGAAGTGATAAGTGCTGCAGGAAAACGATCTCTCAATTCGCCGAGCAGCTGCTCTTCTTCGCCGAAACCGGTAAAAAGGATACCCCGTGCAGAGGAGGCGATCAGCAACGGTCCGTAGGAGCTGTTGTGAATTGCGTAACGGATCACCAGCTCTCTTTCTTCTGCCGGTGTCATGGGTATGATCCTGTGCTGAGCGGGGGTTGCATTCATTCCGTGTCGACTGGTTATCTCTTTCTCGCTGGTGTGCATACTCTTTTAGGGTTTGTGATGTTCCGATGGTTCTGTTAATCCGCGATAAACTGTTCGAAGCCGTCGGACTGGATGGTGCCGAACATGCCGTTGTCAACTTCGTAGATGAAGAGGTAGTGCAACCCCGGAATCGTGGCTGCCACCTTCTGCGACTGTTCAATGCCCATCGCCATGAAAGCGGTGGCATAGGCATCGGCAGTCATGCAATCGTCGGCAATCACAGTGGCACCCAGGATATCGAGTTGTGAGGGATAGCCGCTCAACGGGTCGATGGTATGGGCATATTTCTTCCCATCCCTTATGTAGAAATTACGGTAGTTGCCGGAGGTGGCCAGCGCTTTGTCGCAGAGTGAGAGGATGGTCTGCAGCTCATGTTGCATACCTGTGCTGTCGTCGATTGGCTTGTCCACACCGATGCGCCAGCATTCACCCTTGTCGTTCACCCCACGGGCGGTGATTTCGCCGCCGATCTCCACCATATAATTCTCGATGCCGTGCCGCGCCAGCATATCACCCACCACGTCGCAGGCGTACCCCTTGGCGATGGCGGAGGTGTTGAGGGTGACGCGCGGGTCGCTTTTCACGATTTTTCCTTCCGCATCGATCATGATCTTGTCATAACCCACAAACTGTTTCAAGCTATCGATGATCTCGGGTGTCACACTCTCCATATTCGCGAAACCGAAGCCCCATGCGTTGATCAGCGGGGAGACAGTGATGTCGAACTTCCCGTTGGTCTTTAGTGCGATCTCCTGTGCGCGGTTGAAGCAGTTGCGAAAGAAGGAGTCTGTTTCTACCAGCTCGTTACGGTTCACCCTGGTGATGATGGCATCATCCCGGAAGGGGTTGAGTGACCGGTCGAACCGCTCCAGCTCCGCCATGATCTCCTGCCGCAATGAACGGCTATAGGCATACTTGATGTGAAAGCCGGTGTGGAAGATCTCGCCCTGCTCCTGATGATAGATGTAATCTTTCTTGCTTCCTGAACTGTTACAGGAGAGCAACAGGAGGGAGAGCAGCAGCAGATATGTTGTTCTTTTTGACATAAACGTACCATCTATTTAACTTCGAACTTCGAACTTATTAACCTACAATTCTACAATTCTACAATTCTACAAACCTACAAACCTACAAACCTACTAACCTACTAACCTACTAACCTACAAACTTACCAACTTACCAACTTTCTAACTTGCTAACTTACTAACATTTAACCGGTTTTTCTAAATCTCTTCTTCAACCCTGTAATGGTTTCGCTCCGGCGAATTCCGGGAGACCAGCTCACCCAGGAATCCGGCAAGGAACAGCAGTGTTCCCAGGATCATCATGGTGAGGGAGATGTAGAAATAGGGGGAGTCGGTGACCAGCGTATAGGGGTTGCCATGGTGCATGTCATAGAGTTTCATCGCACCCACCAGGATCACGGCTATGAATCCGATCAGGAACATGAGGCTGCCCCAGAGTCCGAAGATATGCATCGGCTTCCTGCCGAAGCGGTTCAGGAACCAGAGCGTCATCAGGTCGAGGTAGCCGTTCACGAAACGGTTGGCGCCGAACTTGCTGGTGCCGTACTTGCGTGCCTGGTGCTGCACCACCTTCTCGGTAATCTTCCGGTAGCCGGCATTCTTCGCCAGCACAGGGATGTAACGGTGCATATCGTTATATACTTCAATGTCTTTTGCCAGTGTACTCTTATAGGCTTTCAGCCCGCAGTTGAAGTCGTGGAGCCTGATGCCCGACACACTGCGTGCGGTGGCGTTGAACAGCTTCGATGGGAGGTTCTTGGTGATCTTGGCGTCATATCTTTTTTTCTTCCATCCGGAGACCAGGTCGTACCCCTCCTCGCGTACCATGCGGTATAGTTCGGGGATCTCGTCGGGACTGTCCTGCAGGTCGGCATCCATGGTGATCACCACCTCACCCTGGGCCTTCTCGAAGGCGCAGTGTAGCGCAGGCGATTTGCCGTAGTTGCGTCTGAACTTGATCGCCTTCACCTTGTCCGACTCGTTACGGAGCTGACGGATCACCTCCCAGGAGCCGTCGGTGCTGCCGTCATCCACGAAGATGATCTCGTAGCTGTAGCCCTGCTCCTCCATCACGCTGCGGATCCAGCGATGCAGTTCGGGCAGCGACTCCTCCTCGTTGTAAAGCGGTATGACAACTGAAATATCCATATGGTTGCGGGTATGTTATGCTGTTTCTTTTCTTTTGTAGTGCATGGCGGCAGGTACAATGATGAGCGAGAGGATCAGACCAAGGAAGACATCGGCCATGATGACGTTGCTAAAGACGTAGGTGACCGCTCCAGGCAGTGGCTGATCGGCCAGCTGTGCCGCCAGCTCCTTGCCAATGGAGAACTGTGAAGCCATCTCCATCATGGCGTCGTAGATGCCACCGATAAAGAGCGGGTCGATCCACTTCACGTGCAGCAGCACCACCAGCGACTCCAGCAGGGAAGCGAAGAAGAAGAGCAGAATGGAGAACTGGATCCCCTGTCCGAAGCTCATCCCGCCGTCGGCTCCCTCACGGTTGTATTTCACCAGGAAGTAGAAGAGTAACAGCGGGGTGCCGATGCTCAGTATGGTTCCGATGAAGCTAAGCAGCGGATGCAGCTCACCGGTGATCACAAACAGGTACTTGAACACCCAGTATACTCCCAGTACCAATCCGGCCTGCATGGCGTAGTTCAGTATCTGATTTTTATTCGATTCCATTCTTTTCACTTTGTGATGCAAAAGTAATCAAAATAATGCATATGAAAGGAACCGGTCGGCGGTTAATCACAAAAAAGAGGGAGCCCCGTTGGTACGAGTCTCCCCTTGTTGCTGATCCCTTGTAGGGGCAGCGTTTATTGTCTGTTGGCGTTGTTATCCGCCTCCTTCTCAGTTTTTGTTCGGGGGAGGATCAGGTTGAGCAGTACACCGATCACGGCAGAGAGGCCGATGCCGGTCATGCTGACGGTACCCACCTGCAGCACGGCGCCGCCGATTCCGGTGGTGAGGATCAGTGAGACGATGATCAGGTTGCGCGAGTTGCTCATGTCTGTTCTGTTCTGGACCATGTTGTTGACGCCAGTGGCAGCGATCATACCGAAGAGCAGGAGCATGATACCTCCCAGCACGGCACCGGGGATCGCTTTGAGCAGGGCGCTCACCTTGGCCACCATTGAGAAGATGATGCCGGTGATGGCGGCGATGCGGATCACGGCCGGGTCGGTCACCTTTGTAAGCACCATGGCACCGGTCACCTCCGAGTAGGTGGTAACGGGAGGACCGCCGATCAGTCCCGCCAGGCAGCAGGCGATACCGTCACCCAACATGGTGCGGTGCAGTCCGGGTGTCTTCACGAAGTCCTTGCCGGCCACCTGGCTCACGGTGAAGACATCGCCCACGTGCTCAATCACCGGTGCAATGGCTACGGGGATGAGGAAGAGGATCGCCTCCCATGAGAACTCCGGTTTCACGAACTGTGGCAATCCCAGCCAGGGAGCGGCCGCCACCCCGGAGAAATCGACCCGTCCCATGATGGCGGCGACGGTGAAGCCGACGATGATGCCGGCGAAGATGGGGATCAGTTTCAATAAACCCTTGGCATACATGCTCACCACGATGGCGGTGACCAGCGCGATGATGGCCAGGAGCCAGTCCTCAGAGGCCATGTTGACCCCTGTGCCGGCGAGTGAGAGGCCGATCAGCATGATCACGGGACCGATCACCACAGGCGGGAAGAGTCGCTTGATCAGGTTCACCCCCTGCCATTTCACCAGGGCACTCATCAGGAAGTAGACCGCACCCACGGCGACCAGTCCCGAGAGCGTTCCAGGCAAGCCATATAGCTCGGTGGCTTTGAGGATCGGTGCGATGAAGGCGAAGCTGCTGCCCAAGAAAATAGGGACCATGCCTTTCGTTACGAGGTGAAAGATCAATGTCCCTATTCCTGCGGTAAACAGTGCGGTGGAAGGATCGAGTCCGACGAGTAGTGGTACCAAAACGGTGGCGCCGAAGGCCACAAAGAGGAATTGAACCCCGACGACCGTTTTTAACGCGGGGCTGAGTTGCTTTTTGTTTTCCATTCAGTTGTTAAAATCATGATTTGCCTGCAAAGGTAAATGATTTTAGCTTTAACGAAAAACATTTTTTTAGTAAAAAAAGATGTTTTGGAGCACTTTTCCAAAACCCCTTTTCGATGGGAATCACCTCCCTTCTGTTTGTCCCATTTCGGTCACTATCGCCTCCTCAGGGAAGCATCCATGCTAGGGCGAAGAGGAGGGATGCCTGCCAGTTGATGGCGATCTCGTTGTGCGAGTAGCTCTCCTCCTCATCCACCCAGTCGGTGGCGCTGTGACCGCCGCCCACCAGGTAGCCGGGCCAGGGTGCCTCCACCGTGTCGGCACCCGAGCGCCTGTCGTGCGGATGCTTGGGCGGGTTGATGCCCAGTCCGGTCACATAGGAACGGTTGTAGTAGTTTCGTCCGAAGAGGTGTGCGATCTGTGTGAGCGCCGTCTCACGGTAACTGTTTTCCGGCCGTAGCCTCTCTGCCACGTAGAGGTTGAGTGTCTGTCGTGCCAGGCTACCGTTACAACCCCAGTAGTAGCGCACCAGCGATCGTCCGTAGGCATCGTTGCGGGCGCGTGTCACCATGTTGTCGGCAGCTTTCAGCGCGTTTTCCCGGATACGCTTTTCGGCAGCTTTATCCTTCCCCTCCCGTTCTGAAAGGAGGTAGGTGAACATACCCAGGTTGGCCACGTTGCCCCAGTCCCAGTCCTCATCCACCCGGTAGTTGATTGCTGCTGCCCGCTGTTCGAAGTCACGCAGGTAAGCCTCCTCGCCGGTGGTCTGCCACAGCTCGGCAGCAGCCCAGAGCCTGTCATCCGTGTCGGTGGTCTGGTAGCCACCTGTCTGGAAGTCGCCCTGTATGAAGGGCTTCTCTTCGGGGTGCTTTTGCAGGTAGTCGTAGCTGAGCCTTGCCGCTGCCAGCAGCCTGTCGGCATAAGCCTGGTCGTAAGGTGCGAAGATGCGCGCCGCCTGTGCGGTCATCGCCGCGAAGGAGGCGGTTGCGGCCGAACTCCATTCGGTGAAGTAGCGCTTCTCTTTGTCATCCTGTGGCATGATGAAGCCGGAGAAATTGGTGCGGGTGAGCTTGTGCGACACCCGTCCGCTGCCGTCGGCGTATTGCATCTTGAGTACCCAGTCCATCTCCCACTTCAGCTCCTGCAGGTAGGGGGGCAGACCGGGTGCGGTCTCCGGCAGCTGCAGGTCGATCTTCTCTATCTGTGGTTGGAACTGCTCCCAGGCCATTGAGAGGATGCCCATGGTGATGCCGGCATTGACAATGTACTTGCCGTGGTCGCCTGCGTCGTGCCAGCCGCCGGTGCCGTCGCGCTGCACTCCTTTCTCTCCGAGGTAGTCGAGGTAGCCATCCTCCAGGTGACACGCTTCGGTGCAGAAGTGTTCGCCATTGTGTTCACCAGCCACGGCCATGCCGCAGCGCCAGAGGTAGAAGCCCCGCATGGCGGTACGAAAAGGATCACTATAGATGATCATACCCAGGGGGAAGGTAACGGAGCGGCTTCCGTCCGGCAACTCGAGGTAGTAGCTGCCCGGGCGCTGCAGTGCGGAGAAGTCGGCCATTAACACCTCCTGCCCTGTATCCTCCTGATAGAAGGGACCGGAGGTCTTGCCGCTGAATAATGTTTCGTTTGTCTCTGCATTCTTCACTACGAAGGTGGGAACATCTGCAGTAATGGTCGCCTCTTTCTCCTGTTGTGGCAGGTAACCGAGTGAGTTGAGGCGGATGGTTCCTGCCGGCTGCTGTGCGGCGAGCAGGGTGAAGAGGGATAGGAACAGGGTTGTAAGGATCGTTTTCATGCTTATAAAGGTTTCTAGGTTAGTACGTTAGTACGTTATTACGTTATTGAGTTTGTAAGTTCGATGTTCGATGTTTTTAGTTCATAGTTCGATGTTCGGGGTTCATAGTTCGATGTTCCTGGTATATCATTTTTCAATCGGCAATTTGATCTCCGGCCGGTTGCGGTTGATACGGGTGTTGCCCGCGTCGGAGGAGATGGCATGCGCGCGCATCGCCTCTTCGGGGTAGGGTCGCATCAGTTGCTCCACGCTGTTGCGTTTGGTGGCGGGATCGATCCAGGCAGCCAGATCGTCGTGGCGGAGGATCAGCGGCATCCTCTTCTTGCTGTTGTGGATGTGAGACATCAGCGGGTTGGCATCGGTGGTGATGATCGAGAAGGTGTCGCGCACCTCGCCCGTCACCTTGTTCACCCATGAGTTGTAGATACAGCCCATGTAGAAGACCGTCTCGTCGGCCGGGTAGATGTAGTAGGGATGCTTCTTACCGTTCTCGTGGCGCCACTCGAAGAAGCCATCCACCACCAGCACGCAGCGCTGGCTGACGATCGACTGCTTGTAGGAGGGTTTCTCGTAGATGGTGTCAGCGCGCGCGTTGAGCGTCATCTTCTGCAGCTCGGCGGCCCGCTCCTCCACCGCGAAGGAGGGGATCAGTCCCCACTCCGAGAGGGTGATGGCACCCTGGCGGATCACCGGCAGGCGGGGGTGTGCGAAGCCGGAGACCAGGTAGTGCTCCTCCTCGAAGGCGAGGGGCATCTGCACGCCGGCGTGCGACTGCAGGTACTCCCTGATCGCTTCCTTCGCTTTCTTCTCTACGGAGACGGTAAAACACATATGCTGTTTCGTTAAAGCTGTATCTCTATCAGCTCGCTGAAGCTGGTGGTGTAGCCACGTGAGAGGTGCAGGCGCCGCATCTTGTGCGTCAGCTCATCCTGCGAGGCGAGGCGCACCATTGTCTTGCCATGCTTGCGGTTGAGGTGGTCCATTGTCTCCATCAACCTCTTGTGCTTCGGGTCGGAGTTGAAGAAGAGCGAGGGTTGGTAGGCGTTGGCGTCCACCAGGTCGAGCAGGATCACCCCGGCGCGCTTGTAGTGCTTGTGCTCGCGGTAGATGCTTTTCAGTCCCTCAATGGCGAAAGGCACCAGCTCGAGCGAGGAAGAGGTGGGGAAGGGAAGCTTCAGGAGCACGCTGTTGGCATAGAACTCCTCTTTATCATTGAAGCGGTTGGTCTCGATGAAGACCACCATGCGGCGGCACAGGGAGTGCTGGCGGCGCAGCTTCTCGGCGCTGGTCATCACAAAGGTGGCAATCCTCTCATGGAGCTCCTCCAACGTGTTGTAGTCACGGTCGAACGAACGGGTGGTGGCGATGCTCTGCTTCTTCTCGGCGATCTCCATCTCCAGGGTGGGTATCCCCTGCAGGTCGCGTTGCAGGTTACGTCCCACCACGGTCATCAGTGATCGCACCAGCGACTCGGGCAGCTGCGTGAAGTCGTAGGCCGTGTTCACCCCCATGGCGCGCAGCTTGCGGGCGTAGCGTCTGCCGATGCCCCACACATCCTCGATGGCGAGCCAGCGGAGTGCCTTGATCCGCATCTCCTCGCTGTCGATCACATGCACCCCCTGCAGCTCCGGGTATTTCTTCGCGATGCGGTTGGCCACCTTGGCCAGTGCCTTGGTGGGGGCGATGCCCACACTGAGGGGGATGCCGGTCCAGCGTCCCACCTGCCGTCGCATCTTCAGGCCATATGCCCGCAGGTCGACCCTCATGCCGGAGAGGTCGAGGAAGCACTCGTCGATGGAGTAGACCTCGTGCGAGGGGGTGTAGGAGGCGAGGATGTTCATCACGCGGCGGCTCATGTCGCCGTAGAGCACGAAGTTGGAGGAGAAGACCTGCACGTCGTGGGTGCGGATCAGCCGCTCTATCTGGAAGGCGGGGTCGCCCATCTTGATGCCCACCGCTTTCGCCTCATTCGAGCGTGCGATGACACAGCCGTCGTTGTTGCTGAGCACCACGATCGGCTTGCCGTTCAGCGTCGGGTTGAACACCCGTTCGCAGGAGGCGTAGAAGTTATTGCAGTCGGCTAAGGCGTACATTGTTGTTGATGATAGAGGTGACGATGCCCCAGATATAGATCTCCGCCTCCTCGGGGCTGTACTCCAGCGTGGGGAAGTCGGGGTTGAGCGGTATCAGCCTGATCTTGTCGCCGCTCTTCTCGATCCATTTGGCGGTGAACTCGCCGTCGATGAAGCAGCAGGCCAGCAGGTCGGACGACCACTCCAGGGAGCGGTCGATCACCAGGATGCTGCCGGGCTGTACCAGCGGCGCCAGCGAGGTGCCGCGTGCCACGGCGTAGAAGGTAGCATCGGGGTGTCTCACCAGCAGCTTGTTCACGTCGAGGCTCTCCTGCAGGAAGTCGTCGGCCGGCGAGGGAAAGCCGCAGGCGATCTCGCCCGCCAGTGGCAGCTCCAGCTCCGAGAGTCCGGGCGTGAAGAAGTCGAAATCGGATGAGGAGAAGATCTTTTCCATTGATGCAAATATATGCTTTTTCGCCCAATAAAAAAAAGGGAAAAAAGTCAGGCCGGCATCAGCCGGAGCAGGGTGATCTCGCTGTGGGTGCCGAAGCGGATGGGTGAGAAGAAGGTACCCAGTCCCTGAGAGACATAGATCTGCATCTCTTCGTATTGGTAGAGTCCCTTGTTGTAGCCGAACATCCACTTTGCGATGAGCGTGAAGGGGAACATCTGTCCCGCGTGGGTGTGGCCCGTGAGCAGCAGGTCGGCCCCCGCCTCCGCCATGTAGGGGATGCCATCGGGACGGTGGTGCAGCACCAGTAGTGGCCGTTCCGGGTCTATCTCCAGGCTTTGCATCACGCTCTTCACCGTGGTGCTGTCGTTGTTTGCATGGATGTCGAACGAGTCACTGTCCGCCAGCATGTTGTTGAGACCCACAATCTGCAGCTCCCCGTGGTGCGCCATCCCATTCATCAGAAGTGTGACACCGCTCCTCTCCGTGCGGCGCAGCACCTGTTTCAGTCCCACCTGTTCGTCGTGGTTGCCGAACACGAAGAAATGGGGCACGCTAATCGTCCGAAAAGCGTCCAGCACATCTTCATTTCCGTTGAAGTGTGTCTTGCTGTCAAACAGGT
>DURL01000077.1 GCA_012837345.1 Bacteroidales bacterium | reverse complement strand
TGTTGTTTCCTGTTACCCCTACAGGAAACCGTTCTACTGTTTGAGTGCAGCCTTGGAGAAAATGTAATCCGGTATCTCCTGGTTAAACCGGATATCGGTGATCCGGAACTCGGTACCCTCACTCCCCTGCTTCAGCATATCGCGGTAGAAAACAGTGCGGGGGAACCAGCGCCCCCCGATCTGCACCACGTCGCTCATCTCGGAGCGCTTCAGCAGCTTGCCGCTCTTGGCAAACAGCTCCTCTTTCAGTGGCACGTACCGTTCACTGTCCACCCAGAGGCGACGTGAAGCGTAGGCCAGGTCCTCCACCTTGCCGGTGAGCTTTAGTATCCAGCAGTCGCGCCCACCGATCTCCTCCGTCCCCACCACCTCGGCGTCATAGGTCTCCGTCAGCTTGCGGTCGTCCATCATATCCTCGTAGGAGAGGTCCGATCCCATCACCGACTGGCGCAGCATATGTCCCGATATCTGGATGGTGCGGTCGGTAGAGGGTGAGTAGATCCAGAGCTGCTCCTCCAGCTTCAGCATCTTGGTCCCCTCTTCGCGAGGAGGCGAGAGGTATTCGGTGAAGGAGCTCTTGTCGCCCACCGCATAGGTCTTAGAGGTGATGGTGCGGCTGTTCCGTCGGCCATGGATGGTCATCGACGACTCAAAGATGCGGTTCTCCGACGAGATATTCAGGTCTACCCGTTCCAGGATGATATCCGCAGCCAGCTGTGCCTGCAGAGGGAGTGCTGCAACTGCAAACAACAGTATGATGGCACGTTTGATTTTTATTCCTTTATTTTTCATATCATTGTTTTTTTAGCGATCAGCTCTTTAAGCTTACTAACATTGTAACCTATTAACTTACTAACCTACTAACGTACAAACTTGTTAACTTGTTACGCTTCCAGCTCCTTGAACAGCTGTGATGTCTTTCGTTTGTAGATCCCTATGCCGGCGAGCATCGCCCCCACCACGGTAGAGAAGAGACCCGGGATAAAACCGATGTAGTAGTCGGTCGGCGTGATGCGTGTCCTGATTGCTGAGGGATACATCATGGCAGAGCCCTCCATCATCCCCGAGATGTTGATGCCATATTTCTGCACCAGCGCGGCGAAGAAGAGCCCTATCGCGGTACCGATGATGGCACCCGCGATGCCGATAAAAACAGACTCATAGATCAGGGTACGATAGAGATGGCTTTTCTCTTCACCCATGGCCAGGCGCACACCAAACTCACCATAGCGCCGCAGTCCTCCCAGCAGGCCGGCGTTCCAGAGCACCAGTGCCATCGCAATGATAAACACGGCAATAATATAGAAACTCCAGACATCCAGCATCTTCACCAGCTGACCCATGCTCCGTTGCTGTGTCAGGGTCTTCATCACGGGTGCATAGGCATCGTCATCCCCCACAAAAGCGCTGTTGAACGCCTGTGCGACCTCCAGTGCATGTTCATCATCGTAGTATCCTGCGTCAAACAGGCCCACCAGCTCACCCGCAGCATCCTCCATGTCGAGTGCATGACGTGCATCCTCAATGTCCACGATGATGCTGCCGCGGTCCAGCGCCTCAGCACCGAAGGAGACCGTCCCGGCCACAATGAAGTTGTACATCGACATGCTCCCGTACATGGTGGACCCGATCAGGGTCACCTCATCTCCGGGGGCTACCCCCAGCTTCTGTGAGAACTGCTCCGCCAGCAGGGCCTCACCCGGATTCTGCACCATCCTCCCCCGTACGATCGATCCGGTGATATTGAGTCTTTCCGCCTCCCTGCTCTCCGGCGACAGGAGGTCGACACCCATGCCTGCAGCAGGGCCCTGCGACCGTGTCTCACCCTTCTCATCCGGCACATCCACCAGTCCCCCGAACTCTATACGTGCGGCCCAGTCCAGCTCAGGAAAGCGAGCGGCGAGCTCCTCCTTCAGTGCAGTCACCTCCGTCATCGCCAGATCATTCGGCAGCTGCTCCTCGTTCTCCTCGTAAGCCCTTGTCATCACCTTCAGGTGGCCGTGCGTAAAGCGAGCGTTCATCTCGATGGTATCACCCATAAAGCCGGTGATGTAGGCATTCATAAAGACGGTGAGCATCACCCCTATCGCCACCACGATGATGGGCAGGCGGCTGCGGCTCTTATCGCGGAACAGTCCGTTGATCAGGAATCGTATCATTGTATTCTCCCCCTTAATGCTTCTGTTGGGTTCATTTTTGCTATTTTTCTCGATGGCCAGTAGCTCACGACCGTGGTGATCAGCACCACGATCAGCACCGTGGAGATCACCAGGCCGGCGCTGTAGATGGGGTAGAGTGTCTGTGCCATCGCCATGCCGAAATCACCGGCATCCATGGGGATGGTCCATCCCACCCTGGCCTGCCACGCCAGGAAGGGGATGCCGTAGAGCGCCCCCACCAGTGCCGCGAGGATGGAGTGCATGGCACCCTCCACGGTGAAGAGCCCCACCACCTCCCGCCGTGTATATCCCAGCGAGATATAGGTCCCGATCTCTTTTTGTCTCCTGAAGATGGAGAGCACCTGCGTGTCGAAGATAGCCAGCATGGCCAGCAGCAGCAGGATGGTGTAGAACACCGACTGTCCCGCTGTCTTGGTCTTGATGATCCTGTCCACCGGGGCGGTCAGCACCTCTTTCGGCTTGTGCACCCACCCCTGCACGGAGGCCCTCTCCGCTTCAGCATCACGGAAGGTGAGGAGGGTCGCCTGACCCTCCATCATGGTCATCCCACGGAGCATCTCCAGGGGGATATAGAGCTGTGCCGCCTCCACCGACGGCACGTTGCTGGAGAAGATGGCGGTGATCACAACATCGGTCGCGTCGAAAGTGCCTCCGGCATCGCGCCAGCGCATGGTGAGGTAATCACCCTCCGCCAGCTGCAGGCTCCGGGCCATGGCTGCACCGATGATCGCGGGGACAGCATCGGTCACCGTATCCAGCCGCTGTGTCGGCAGCAGGAGGAGATCCTGGTCAGGGTCAATTCCCTTGATCACAACCGACTGCATCCGTCCCTGCGGGTAGAGGGTACCCTGCACCATCAGCAGCGGCACCATATCACCCCGTGCGATCTCATCGCTGAACTGCTGCGGGATGGGGGCATGGCTCTCTGCCAGCGTGAAGGGATCGTAGGGATCATACTGCTCATGCCAGTACTGTCCACCCCCAATCTCCCAGTTGGTCATGTCGCTCTTCGCCTGGTAGTCCCACCCCACCATTATCCCTTTCAGCCATATGATCACGACGAAGGAGAACGACAGGACGATCACGTTGAGCCAGGTGCGCAGTCCGGCACCCACGAGGTTGCGGTATGCAAGTTTAAGTGCTAAATTCATCAGATCCTCATTTTACTGTTTGGTCCGCCTTCACCCATTCATCCTTTGCTACCTTTCCGTCCAGGAGGAATATTTTTCTCCTTAGATAGCCAATCACCTTCTCGTCGTGGGTGGCGAAGAGAAAGGTCGTCTTCAGCTCTTCATTCAGCTTCACCATGGTCTGCAGTATATGGTGCGAGTTGGCTGCATCGAGGTTGGCGGTAGGCTCATCGGCCAGCACCAGTGAGGGCCGCTTCACCATGGCCCGTGCTATGGCCACGCGCTGGCACTCCCCTCCCGACAGCTGGGGTGGCTTCGACCGCACCTTGTCGGTCAGTCCCACCCACTCCAGGGCATCCATCACCATCTTTTTCCGCTCTGCCGCGCCAATCTTCAACAACAGCAGCGGGAACTCCACATTCTCGAAGACGGTGTGCACCGCCAGCAGGTTATAGCTCTGGAAGATAAAGCCCAGGCTCTTCTTGCGTAGCTGTGCCGCCTCCCGGGCTGTCAGCCTGCCCACCGATTGATTCAGCACCCGGGCCTCTCCCGATGTGGGGCTATCGAGTGAGCCGACGATATTGAGCAGCGTTGTCTTACCCGAGCCGCTGGGGCCTATCAGGCCGGTGAACTCACCGTTGCCCAGCGTCAGGTTGATATCGCGGAGGGCGGTGAACGCGCTCTTGCCCATGGGGAAGCTCTTTGTCAGCTCACTGATCTGAATGATTGCATTGTTATCCATTGTCATCTGTTTTA
>DURL01000076.1 GCA_012837345.1 Bacteroidales bacterium | reverse complement strand
ACGAAGAAAATTGATCAAAAGATGTATCTTGATCTTACAGAGTATGAAATAGAAATAGAGAATAATTCCCCTTTCTACATTGGGTTGGAATTTGTGGAGGCCATCGGGAATTCAGTATTTGAAGATTTTAATATCACCATGTCAATTGTTCCCAAACAGACTGACATCTCTTATGTGAAAGGAAATTGTCCCACTTGCAATTTTGCCTCTTTCAACCTCGATCCCAGTACAGGATTGAGCTTGAAGCATCGGTTGTTTTACTCCTACAAGCAGTGAATTCCCTTCATTGGTTTAATCTGCCTCTCACAATTGCCGCCACCTCGTCCGGGGCAACGCTTGTCTGATCGCCCGACTGCATGTTCTTGAGCGTGATCCTGCCCTCCTTCATCTCGTTCTCGCCCACCATCGCCACGAAGGGGATCCGGTTGCTGTCGGCGTAGGAGAGCTGCTTCTTCATCTTGGCCGATTCAGGATAGAGCTCGCAGCAGATGCCGTCGCGGCGGAGTTGCGCCACCAGGGGCAGCAGCCAGTCCGCCTCCCGTTCGCCAAAGTTGACGAAGAGCAGCTCGGTGGTGTGGGAGAAGCTCTCCGGGAAGAGCTCCAGCTGTGTCAGCACATCGTAGATGCGGTCAGCACCGAAGGAGATGCCCACCCCCGAGACACCCGGCAGTCCGAAGATGCCGGTCAGGTTGTCGTAGCGGCCACCGCCGGTGATGCTTCCTATCTGCGCGTCGAGTGCCTTCACCTCGATGATCGCGCCGGTGTAGTAGTTAAGTCCGCGCGCCAGCGTCAGGTCCAGCTCCACCTCGTTGCGAAGCTGCAACGCTTCCGTCTTGGCGATGATGAAGGCCATCTCCTCCACACCTTTGGTGCCGGTCTCGGAGGAAGCCAGCAGCTCCCGCAGCCTTGTCAGCTTCTCAGCGGTGCTCCCGCTCAGCAGGATGATTGGCTGCAACCGGTCGATCGCCTCACGTGCGATACCTTTGGAGGCCAGCTCCTCGTTCACCTTCTCCAGTCCTATCTTGTCCAGCTTGTCGATCGCTACGGTGATGTCGGTGATCTTGTCCGCCTCGCCGATGATCTCGGCGATGCCGGAGAGGATCTTGCGGTTGTTCAGCTTCACCGCCACGCGGATGCCCAGGCGCGTGAACACCTCGTCGATGATCTGCACCAGCTCCACCTCGTTGAGTAGCGAGTCCGATCCCACGATGTCGGCATCGCACTGGAAGAACTCGCGGTAGCGACCCTTCTGCGGGCGGTCGGCCCGCCACACCGGTTGTATCTGGTAGCGCCGGAAGGGGAAGGTGATCTCGTTGCGGTGCATCACCACGTAGCGCGCGAAGGGCACGGTGAGGTCGTAGCGCAGTCCCTTCTCCGAGATGCGGGTGGCGCTCCTGGCCGCGTTGCCCTCCTTCAGATCCGCCTCGCTCATCGACGCGAGGAAATCGCCCGAGTTGAGGATCTTGAAGAGCAGCTTGTCTCCCTCCTCGCCATACTTGCCCATCAGCGTGGAGAGGTTCTCCATCGCCGGTGTCTCAATCTGGCGGAAGCCGTAGAGGCGGTACACCTCACGGATGGTGTCGAAGATATAGTTGCGCTTCGCCGTCTCTTCGGGCGAAAAATCACGCGTCCCCTTGGGTATGGTCGGTTTCTGCATCGTCTGAATTCTTTTTCTGAGATGCAAAGATAATGAAAAATTGGGGAACAGCTATCAGCGTTCAGCTATCAGCTATCAGCAGTCAGCTATCAGCTATTAGCTACAGCAGATTGCTTGCCAGTTCGGAGAGCTCGCTGCGTTCTCCCTTCACCAGGTTGACATGGCCGAAGAGCGTCTGTCCTTTCATCTTGTCAATCATGTAGGCCAGGCCGTTCGACTGCGTGTCGAGGTAAGGCGAGTCGATCTGCTGCAGGTCGCCCGTGAACACCATCTTGGTGTTCTCACCGGCACGGGTGATGATGGTCTTCACCTCGTGGGGGGTCAGGTTCTGAGCCTCGTCGATGATGCAGAAGGTCTCAGTGAGGCTTCGTCCGCGGATGAAGGCCAGTGCTTCGATCTCCAGTTGTCCTGTCTTCTGCAGCTCCTCAATCACCCTCACGTCGGGACTGTTTTGGCCCAGCTGTGTCTTGATCACGTTGAGGTTGTCGAACAGCGGCTGCATATAGGGGGCCACCTTCTGCTTCTCGTCGCCCGGCAGGTAGCCCAGGTCCTTGTTCGAGAGGGAGACGATGGGGCGCGCCAGCAGTATTTGCCCGTAGATCTTATGCTGCTTGAGCGCCGACGCCAGTGCCAGCAGTGTCTTACCCGTACCCGCCTTGCCGGTGAGTCCCACCAGCTTCACTTCGGGGTCGTTCAGCACCTCGAAGGCGAAGGCCTGCTCCGCGTTGCGCGGCTGGATGCCAAAGTTGTTCTCTTTGTCCACCCTGGTGATCTTCATCGTGAAGGGGTTGTAGCGTGCCAGCACGCTGTTGCGCTCGCTCTTAAGGATGAAGCACTGGTTCGGGTCCGGCTGTGTCTCGAAGCTGAAGGCATCCAGGTCCACTCCTCCGTTCTGTGCGTAGATCTGATCGATCAAGTCGGGGTTCACCCCTTCAATCACCACCTCACCCTGGTCGAAGATGTCGATGTTGGTCACCTTGTCGGTGATGTAATCCTCCGCCAGAATGCCCAGTGAGCGTGCTTTCATGCGCAGGTTGATATCTTTCGATACCAAAACTGTTTTCATCTGCGGGTGTTTCGTTGCGATGTCATCTACTACGGAGAGGATCCGGTTGTCGGGGATCTTCTCCGGGAAGGCATCGTAGATCTTTTTGTTCACGCCCGATGCGTTCACAATATATAGATTGCCCTTGCCCACACCCAGGTCGGCTCCGCTTGTGAAAAGATCATCGTCGGTGATCAGGTCCAGCTCCCGCACGAAAGCACGGGCGTTGAAGTTGATCTGGTCGCTTCCCTTCTTGAACTTGTCCAGTTCCTCCAGCACGATGAAGGGGATGAAGATATCATTTTCCTCGAAGTTGTCAAGGCATTTGTAGTCGTGCAGAATCACGTTGGTGTCGAGGATGAAGTTTTTCTTCGATCCCGCCTTCACGTTCTTGGGCTTGCGTGTGGTGCCTCTGCTTTCCGCCTTGGTAGTAGTGGTTTTTGTTGTCTTCTCTTCACTTTTCTTTGTTGTAGCCATCTGTTATTTCGATTAAGGGTTGTTTATATAAAGCTGTTAGCTGTTAGCTTATAGCTGTTCGCTTTCTGATTTATCGTTTGTGAAATTATTTGTCGACTCTTTATGAAAGAGGATGAACTCGAGCCAGTGGTGGAACATCGGATCCAGGAATGTCAACTCCCCGTTGCTGTCGTCCAGCACTTCCGATTCGATCAGACCTCTTTTCACCCTTACCACGTTGGCCGATGTGCCCAGCCGGTACTGCAGCAGCGTCTGCTGTGCCGAGAGCTGCTTCTCACCCGCGATGATCGCCCTGAGGAGGCCCATCTGGGTGGCGGAGAACCGCTCTGTGATGTTGGCGAAGAGCAGCCCCAGCTGCCCCACGATGTCTTCGCGGGCAGAGAGGATGATCTCCCTGTTGCACTTCCTGCCGGTACGGAACCAGCTCTGCTGTGCCAGCTGCTGCACGTAATAGGGGTGGTTCTCCGCCAGTTGCGCAATGAGGCGTGCATCCTCTTCGGATATCTCTTTTCCCGTATCGCTGAATCGCCGACGGATAAAGGAAATCCACTCTTCCGTGCCGATCTTTTTCAGGTAAAGCAGTTCGCCGAACTTGTAGAAGGGCATGGAGCTGTCGGTGAATACCTCCAGCAGCATATGGCGCTTGCTGCCGTAGAGGCAGTAGGTTACATGCCGGTGGTTCTGCCAGCGTGCCCGCAGCTTCTTCTGGAATGCCAGCGGGTCGGCGAAGGAGGCGAGCGACTGGAACTCGTCGATGCAGACGATAATTCTGATCTTCTTCCGTTCCGCTACCCGCTCCGCCAGATCGAGGATCTCCTCGGGATTGCGTTCAATCTCTTCCCATCCCACGCCGAACGATACACCGGTCTGCATGTCGGGAGAGAAGGTGATGGTGGGTACCAGCGCTCCCAGGAACTGTTTGGCATCCTTCACAAACTCCTCCCAGCGGGAGGAGGTGGCTTGCAGCACTCCGTTGGCCAATGCCACGTAAAACTGATGTTCGTTACGGAGATCAAAAATATCGATATGGCATATACGGATATCCTTCTGTTCGAGGGTCAGCTCTTCGGTAACCCTGCGCAACAGGGAGGTTTTGCCCCAGCGGCGCGGCGAGATCAGGATGCTGTTCACCCCCGCCAGGAAATTGCGTTTCAGCAGTGCTATCTCCTCGCTCCGGTTGGTGAAGTCATCCGAAGCGGTCACGCGTCCGTATGTGAATGGTACCGATCTCATTGTCTTGCAACAAATATAGCTTTTTCTTTTGGACTTACAAAATTGTAACTTACAAAAAACGAACTTAGGTTCTTGTTAGCTGTTAGCTATTAGCTATTGGCTGTTAGTTGTTGGTTGTTAGCTGTCAGTTTCGAACGTTTTAAAAAAATAATGTATCTTTGTTCCAAATCTATTTCCCACAAATATATTGAAATATTTATGAAGAAAACCCTATTAATCCTATTTTCTGTAATGATGATGACAATAGCCACGGCAGGAGAGAATCCCTTCTTCAAGCCTTTTGCTACACCGCATGGTACGGCCCCTTTCAATGAGATCAAAATCGAGCATTATGAACCCGCTTTCGAGAAGGCGATGGTTGAGCATCAGGCCGAGATCGACCGGATCGCTTCCAACCCCGATGCAGCTACCTTTGCCAACACCATCGAGGCAATCGAGTATTCCGGTGAGATGATGAGCCGTGTCAGCAGCGTCTTCTTCAACCTGTTGGGCTCGGAGAGCAACGATGAGATGATGGAGATCTCGCAGCGACTCAGTCCCAGGCTGTCGGAACACTCCAACAACATCAACCTGAACGAGGATCTCTTCAAGCGGGTGAAAGCTGTCTACGACAACCGCCATACCGCAGGACTCACACAAGAGCAGATCCGCCTCACGGAGAAGTACTACGAAGGATTCGAGAACAGTGGTGCCACGCTCACGGCCAAGGGCAAGGAGCAGTACCGCACCCTCTCCATGGAGCTGAGCAAGGCGACGCTCGACTTCGGACAGAACAACCTGCGGGAGACCAACGCATACGAGATGTTGCTCACCGACGAGGCCGATCTGGCGGGACTGCCCGAGAGCCTCACCGACGCTGCCGCTGCCAAGGCGAAGGCCAAGGGTAAGGAGGGTTGGCTGTTCGATCTCTCAGCACCGAGCTACATCGGTTTCATGAAATACTCCTCGCGACGCGACCTGCGACAGAAGCTTTACATGGCCAATGCCACCAAGGGGGTGAAGGATGGTCCGTTCGACAACCGGGAGAATGTGTGCAAGATCGCCACCCTGCGCTTGCAGATTGCCAACCTGCTGGGCTACAAGAGCTACTCCGACTACGTGCTGAAGAACCGCATGGCGAAGAATGCCGCCGGCGTCTTCGGTCTGCTCGACCGCCTGGCAGATGCCTTTGGCGATGTGGCCCGTGACGAGGTGGCTGCCGTGGCGGCCTACGCTTCTGAGGCGGAGGGAAAACCCGTTGAGATTCAACCCTGGGACTGGAGCTTCTATGCCGACAAGCTCAAAGATAACCGCTACGGGGTCAACGACGAGATGACACGTCCCTACTTCGAGCTGGAGAACGTGAAGAAAGGGGTCTTCGGGCTGGCAACGGAGCTCTACGGGTTGCAGTTCGTTCCCAACCCCGACATACAGGTCTACCACCCCGAGGTGGAGGCCTTCGACGTGCTGGATGAGAAGGGCGACTTCCTATCGGTGCTCTACACCGACTTCCACCCGCGCGACGGCAAGCGTTCCGGCGCCTGGATGTCCTCCTTTAAGAGCCAGTACATGAAAAATGGTGTGGATAGCCGTCCTCACGTCACCATCGTGATGAACTTCACCCGTCCCACCGACAGCAAGCCGGCGCTGCTCACCTTCGACGAGGTAGAGACCTTCCTCCACGAGTTCGGCCACGCCCTCCACGGCATGCTGGCAAGAAGTACCTACGAAACACTCTCCGGTACCAGCGTTTATCGCGACTTCGTGGAGCTTCCCTCTCATATCATGGAGAACTGGCTCACCGAGAAGGAGTATCTCGACCGGTTCGCCTTCCATTACGAAACCGGTGAGAAGATGCCCGACGCGTTGCTGCAAAAAATCATCGACGCCTCCAACTACAATGTGGGATACCTCACACTGCGTCAGCTCTCCTTCGGATACCTCGACATGGCATGGCACTCGCTCAACAAGCCATTTAACGGTGATGTGCCCGGGTTCGAACAGGAGGCGATGGCACGCGTGCAGCTGCTACCGGTGGTGCCGGAAGCCTGCATGTCGACTGCTTTCGGCCATATCTTCTCCGGAGGGTACGCCGCCGGTTACTACAGCTATAAGTGGGCCGAGGTGATGGATGCCGATGCCTTCTCACTCTTCAAGCAGAACGGTATCTTCGACAAGGCGACAGCTGATTCTTTCCGGCGCAACATACTGGAGCGGGGCAACACCGAAGAGCCGATGGAGCTCTTCAAGCGATTCCGCGGTCATGAGCCCTCAGTGGAGGCACTGCTGAAACGAAGTGGGGTGAATTGATTCGTTGATT
>DURL01000075.1 GCA_012837345.1 Bacteroidales bacterium | reverse complement strand
GTACCTGGTACTCGGGGGAGGATTCATAGATGGGCTTGCCCTCTACCTCCTGTGCGAGATAGAACAGTCCGCTGTTGCCTCCTTCCGATACCTTCCACTCGAAGGTGAGCTCGAAATTCTTGAACTTCTGATCATAGATGATGTCACCACCATCCTTGGCACCTGCTTCACCCATGCCCGATCCGTTGATCTTGATGGCTCCATCTTCGATGGTCCAGGCTGTTGGCATGTCGGTGCGGTTGTAACCCCTCCAACCGGTGAAATCTTCACCATTGAAAAGGGTGATCCATCCCTCTTCTTCAGCAGCAGCCACTTCTGTAGCCGCTTCCGTCTCACTTGATTGTTTTTTAGCGTTGGTACATGACATCAGTATCATACCCGATAAGATAAGTAAACTAAACAGATAAATAACTTTTTTCATAACGATTCTCTTTTTTATTGTAACTCTGTATGGATAATCAAAAGGGATAACGATCACCTGTGGACCGCTATCCCCTGACATATTCATGATTAAGGCATCTCCGGCAGTTTCCAGCCATTCTTGTAGGTATGCTTGATCATCTCGTTGGCATATTCCACCGCGTTGACCGGATCGGTCCAGGTCTTGTTGAAGGTGGGGTGACCGTCGGTGATCTTGAAACCATCTTCAATGATGGTGCGCACGGTAGCATCGGTAGGAATGTTGGTGAACTGCATGTTGTTGCCATCCCAGTGCAGCTCCTGGTTGAGAGACTGCAGGCGTACGGCCAGCACACCCATCACCACCATTTCGTTGAAAGGACCTGCTTCCGCGAAGGGTGAGGCTGTCTCCACACGATTTTCGGGACTCTCCTTACAGGCACGTACCCAGTCCATCTCATGCGAGAGGGTCACCTCACGCTGTGTCTTCGGTGAGTTGGGCTTGCGTCCGGAGACCAGCCAGGGATTCACACCGTAGCAACCACAGATAAGGGTGTCTTTGGTACCGTGGAAGATCACGCCACCACCCTGATCGTTCAGATTCTTTCCGGCGGGGACGCCTTCGGGACGCATGGGCATAAGACCACCGTCGTACCAGAATACTTCCACTTCGGGCATCGCTACCTTCGGCATGTTGTTGCGTGAGGGGAAGACATACTTCACCATCTGTGCGTTGGGTGCACAGTCGGTCAGCAGCATGGTGGACGATCCCTGAACCTTGGTGGGGTATCCCAGATTCAGACCCTTGAACACGGGGTGCAGGATGTGACAGGCCATATCGCCGAGGGCTCCCGTACCGAAGTCCCACCAGCCGCGCCAGTTCCATGGGTGGTAGATCTCATTGAAGGGACGCTTGTTGGCCGGCCCGATGAAGAGATCCCAGTCGAGGGTCCTGGGCACCTTATGTGCTTCTTTCGGAGTCATTAACCCCTGTGGCCAGATAGGACGGTCGGTGAAGGTCTCCACCTTGGTCACCTCACCAATCTGACCATCATAGATCCAGTCCATCACCTGGCGTACACCCGGTCCGGAGGATCCCTGGTTGCCCATGCTGGTGGCTACCTTGTGCTTCTTGGCCAGCTTGGTGAGCAGCCTTGATTCATACACGCTGTGTGTCAACGGTTTTTGTACGTAGACGTGCTTACCCATGGTCATGGCTTCAGCGGCGATAATCGCGTGCGTGTGGTCGGCAGTGGCTACCACAACCGCATCGATCGACTTGCCCAGCTCGTCGTACATCTTGCGATAGTCGTAGTACTTCTTTGCCTTGGGGAAATAATCGAAGACACGTTGGCTGTACTTCCAGTCCACGTCGCAAAGACCGATAATGTTCTGGCTTTCCAGGTTTTTCAGGTTGGCAAAACCCATACCTCCGACACCGACACCGACAATGTTCAGTTTGTCGCTGGGTGCCTGATGACCCATACTTTTACCCAGTACGGAGGAGGGCACAATGGTTAACCCGGCAGCAGCGAAAGCTCCCGTTTCCAGAAATTTTCTTCTTGAAATTTTTGATGACATAATACTTGATTTGATGTGAAATTAAATTATCTGGTAAAACTCAATAGTTAATATAAATCTACAATTAAGCGGTAAATATACCAAAAAAAAATGAAACAAGACCAATTTACTCTTTTAATATAAAAATTGCGACTAATTGGTTATGCTGACTCCACCGGTGGTTGCTTCAGTTGCAATCGCAGATAATTCATTTATTTTTTGTTAAATACAATTGATATTCCTCCCAGAGCGTGTCAATGGATTGCTCCTCGCCCAGCACCTTTTTAACTGCCCCGTCGAAGCTCCAGGGAATCACCTCGAGGGCGGTGCGGTTGAACTTGCGCAGGAAGTCGGGATCCTTAGCAGTGAGCCACTGCAGAAAAAAACCGGTGGTCTGGTATCCATCCATCCAATGACCGCCGGGCTTACGGTTGGTTGCGGGGAAGTAACCGTTGTGGGCACGGACCGCATCGGCCATCCCCTCGATGAAGGCAAAAAAGGTCCTATTGGTGCCATAGGAACCGATGCCCTGTGGCTCCAGCTGGAAACCGTGGGTGAGCTCATGGTAGAGCACCCCCTCCGTTTCGTACAGGACCTTGTCGTCACCGCCGTTGTGGGCCGACTGTTCCACCCAGCGGCTGCTGTAGAAGATGCTGATCTCCGGAACGCCGCCACCCTTGGCGGAGATACCTTCTACATCCTCAAGGGTGTAATTGATTTTACGTATGGCAGGTATGGAGTCTGCGGGTGTCCAGTAGAGTGTTTTCACCACCCCCAGGATGCTCTCCCGTATCAGCGATTCCGGCACGGGCACGATGCGGTGGTAGATGGCTGCACCCTCCGTGCCACCGGTCTTGTCCATGAAGTGAATCGCAGGATAGGTGAAGCTGTC
>DURL01000074.1 GCA_012837345.1 Bacteroidales bacterium | reverse complement strand
GCGTCAGCCTGTAACGCTGCACCTTCCTGTTGGAGCAGCGGATGCCGCAGTAATAACAATCTTTTTCGCAGATATTGGAGAGCTCGATCAATCCCCGCAGGTAGACATTGTTGCCCACATAGGCTTGTTTGAGGGTGGCAGAACGGTGGAACAGCTCATTCTCTTCCTGACGGTCTGCTTTGAGGAAAGATACAATCTGTTCGAGCGACAGCTCCCTGTGGCTGTTTATTTCATTCATCCCTCATTCCCTTTTTGTTGCTTTCGTTGAAGATCGACATTTGATACTCCTTCTGTGGCTTCTCCCGGCGCTCATCTGCCCGGTTTCTCAACATCGCTGTTGCCCGTTCGAAGATGCCGTTAAGGTAGGCCAGTGTCATCCCGTAGTTTGTGACGGGGATACCGGCACGAATGAATGGGCGCAGCCGGTTGTTCAGCTGCCTGCGGGTGACCATGCAGCCGCCGCACTGGATCACCAACGCATATTGTGAGATATTGCCGGGCAGGGGTGAGAGCCCGGAGACCACGGTGAAGTGCAGTGTATGGCCTGTGAATGCCCGCATCAGTTTCGGGATCTTCACTCTGCCGATGTCGTCGCAGCTACTGTGGTGGGTGCAACTCTCGAGCAACAGGATATGATCTCCCTCCTGAAGTTTCGAGATGTGCGGCGTTCCCGCCAGATAGGCCTCAAAATCACCCTTCTGTCGGGCAAAAAGGATGCTGAAGCTGGTGAGCGGGATCTCTTCCGGTAATAGTTGTGCGACCTCACCGAACAGCTGACTGTCGGTGATGGCCAGAGCAGGTTTGATGCCTTTGTCCAGGACGACAGGTAACTCGGTTTCCTTCACTACCACAGTGATACAGTCATGATCCAGTGCATCTCGGATCGCCTGATTCTGGGGCAGGATGAGCCGTCCCTCGGGTGCTTCACTGTCAATAGGGGTGATCATCAATACGATCTGTTGTGGAGTGACCAGGTCACCAATCAGTGACCTGTGGAGAAGTGCCGCTTGGGGAATGACCCGCTTCATCGCTTCCACCACCCTCCCCCTGTATGAGTCATCGCCGGTATGCAGATCGATGATCTCAGCAGTGGAATGTTGACCAATGACGGTTTGGGTGATGGCCGCAATCTTGGCGATATCTTTTTTGTTGTGCAGAATCAGGTATGGAACGTCCATCGCTGCAAACTGGTTGATCAATTGTACCTCATACTCACCGAACTGATTCCCTGCTATCAGCAGCAGCGCACAGTCCACCTTGCTGATTACCTCCTGTGAGCGGCGGATGCGTTGTGATCCCAGCTCACCCAGGTCATCAATGCCGGCGGTATCAATCAACACGACAGGTCCGATACCCGGTATCTCCAGCGATTTTTTCACCGGATCAGTGGTGGTGCCGGGTAATGGAGAGACGATCGAGATATCCTGCCCCGTGAGCCAGTTGATCAGGGTGCTCTTACCGGTATTCCTGCGGCCAAAGATGCCGATATGGATACTGTTGCTGGTCATTGTGTAACGTTGATAGATTGATAGGTACGAGGTTCGATGTCAGACGTAAACCGCTAACCGCTTATCGCTAAAAATAGAGATCCCTCTCTCCCCGTTTGATCCGTTTGATCCGATCGTCTACTTCGACACCAACCGTCTCATTGAGTTGTTTCATGTTACGGTCGATCACTTCCCAGCCTTTCCTGGCAGTCTCTGCAGGAGCGTAGTCTACAAGGTATTCTGCCAGCGTGAGCATCGCGTTGGGGGTGCAGAACCGTTTGATGAAGCCCGGTACCGAAAATTCCATGAAGTGTTCACCGGTGCGTCCCAGCCGGTAGCAGGCGGTACAGAAGGAGGGCAGCATATCCTGTGCCAACAGCTCTTCAATGATTTCGTTCAACGAGCGATCGTCATGAATCAGGAATTGTTCCTTGTTGAGGTCCTGTTTTTGTTCCTTTTGGGTATATCCCCCCAGTTCAATGTGGGTGCCACCGTCGATCTGTGAGACCCCGAATTGTAGCAGCTCATCGCGTAGTGCTGCCGGCTCACGGGCAGTGAGGATCATTCCGGTGTATGGCACGGCAAGGCGGAGGATTGCCACCAGGCGTGAGAAATCCTCATCCGTTACGAAGTGACGATCGCCCAGGTGGAGCATCGAAGCGTCCTTGATCCGTGGGAAGGAGATGGTGTGTGGTCCTACGTTATAGCAGGCTTCCAGGTGGTTGGTGTGACGCACCAGTGCCATCACCTCAAATCGCCAGTCATAAAGGCCGAAGAGCGCACCGATACCCACATCGTCCAGCCCTGCTTCCTGAGCCCTGTCGAGCGCTGTGAGTCTATTGTTGTAGTCCGCTTTCTTCCCGCGGAGGTGGTACTGCCGGTAGGCTTCCGGGTGGTAGGTCTCCTGGAAGATCTGGTAGGTGCCTATCCCCGCCTCCTTCACGGTCCGGAATCCCTCGATGGTGAGAGGTGCGGCGTTGATGTTGACCCGCCTGATCTCCCCATTTCCTTTCTTTACCCTGTAAGCTGTTCGTACCGTCTCAGCAATGAACGCAGGGTCATACTCTGCATGTTCACCATATACCAGAATCAGTCTCTTCTGGCCGTTATCCTCCAGTGCTTCGATCTCTTTCACCAGCTCCTCCCCACTGAGTGTTTTGCGTATCTGCGCCTTGTTGGAGGAGCGGAAGCCGCAGTAGGTGCATTCGTTCGAGCATTTGTTACCCACGTAGAGGGGTGCGAAGAGCACCACGCGGTTGCCGTAAATATTACGTTTCAGCTCCCGGGCACCCTCTTTGATCTTACGGATCTGTGAGGGGGTAGCAGCGTTGAGAAGTGTGGCCACCTCCCGCAGTGTGAGGCGGTGCTTGTTGAGTGAGCGGTCGATGACCCGATCCACTTCCTCATCGACGGGAGCAGTCCGATTGAGGAACGCCCATATCTCTTCCGCATCGATAAATGGTCTCATCGGTTCATCCGGTATGCGGTATGTTTCAGGTTTGAACTTCATGCAGCTCTGTGTTGGATGATGATAGACAAAGATACGGAAAAAATCAACGATGACTCCATTGTGATCATCCTATTTTTTAAGCTGTTCGCTGTGATCCTTTTTGAAAATTATGTACCTTTGCACTGAGTAAGCATTTTATTCAGAAAACAGTCTTTTCTGGATGATTTTGCTGACAAAAACAACCGATTCATGACAAAAGTCAACTTTAAGGGTTTGGGAGTGGCCCTGATCACTCCTTTTAACGACGACCGATCCATTGATTGGGGAGCACTCTCCCGATTGATTGAGTTTCAAGTGGTAAACGGTACCGATTATATTGTTGCGCTCGGGACTACTGCCGAGACACCCACCCTTTCGAAAGAGGAAAAAAGGGAGGTGGTGCGTTTCATTGTTGAGAAGGTGAATGGACGAATCCCCGTGGTGAAAGGGGTAGGAGGCAACAACACCGCGGAGGTGGCAGAAGAGATGCAGAGCTGTGACATCACCGGCATCAGTGCATTTCTTTCGGTCACACCCTACTACAACAAACCCACCCAGGAGGGTCTCTACCGTCATTTTTGCTCCCTGTCACAAGCATCCCCGTTACCGATTATCCTATACAATGTGCCGGGGCGTACCGGTGTCAATATGACCGCTGAAACTACGCTGCGTCTGGCGCGCAATTGCAACAATGTGATTGCTATCAAGGAAGCATCCGGTGATCTGAATCAGATAAAAGCAATCATCGACGGGGCACCGGCAGAATTCCAGGTGATCTCGGGTGATGACGCGGTTACCACCGACGTGATCGCATTGGGAGGTGTGGGGGTCATTTCCGTATTCGGGAACGCCTTCCCGAAAGAGATGGCCTGGCTGGTGAGACATGCCCTGAATGGTGATGCTCTGCATGCCCGTAAACAGATGGAGGATGAGTTCAATACCTTGTTTCACCTGATATTCGTGGAGGGGAACCCCTCAGGGGTGAAGTCTCTGCTCAATCAACGGGGGATGGTACGCAATGTGGTACGCCTGCCACTGGTGGCGGTGAGCGAAAAAACGGCCCGTCTCATTCAACAGGAGCTAATAAAGCTTGGAATCTGACAAATATCTTCCTGTTTTTTTTACCTTTGCACGCAATCTTAAAACGACTGTTATGAAGCAGATATTCTACCTCGTCTCAATTTTCTTTGTAATGACAACAATCAGCTGTACACAACAAAAAGCCACGCGACAAACGGAAAGCCTGGATCCCTCATTCATGGATACCACTGCTGCTCCCGGTGATAGTTTCTATCAGTATGCCACTGGCGGTTGGCAGCAGGCTAACCCTATACCCGACGAACATGCCCGCTATGGCTCTTTCGACAAACTGCGGGAGGAGAATCAGCAACAGATCCAGTCGCTGATTGAAGCACTCGGCAGTGAGAAGCATGCTTTCGGATCGAATGCACAGAAGGTGGGAGATCTCTACCGGATGGGTATCGACAGCATCCGGCTGAACGAACAGGATGCCTTACCGATCCAGCCACAACTGGAGGCGATTGCTGCGGCAAAAGATAAGCAGGATGTGATTCGCCTGATGGCACGGGTGAGTCGTTATGCCGGAAATCCCTTCTTCGGCTTCACAGTGGGACCGGACGATAAAAACAGTTCAATGAACATTGTGCATCTCTATCAGTCGGGTATTGGTATGGGCGATCGTGACTACTACCTGCTGGAAGATGATCATTCCCGGTCGTTGCGGGATGCCTATCTCAAGCTGATGAAAACGCAGTTCCGGAATGCGGGTTGGGATGAGGCGAAATCAGTGCAGGCTGCAGAGAATGTGTTACAGATCGAGACGGCACTGGCGAAAGCCCATATCACCCGTGAGATGCGACGCATCCCGGAGCTCAATTACCACATGATGCGGGTGGAGGAGCTCCCTGTAAGGGTAGCACCCTTCGACTGGGATCTCTACTTCGCTGAAGCCGGTGCGCCCGGACTGGACAGCCTGAACGTGTCGCATCCGGCACCGGTCAAGGCGGCAATAGAGATTATTGACCAGGAGCCGCTGGAGCAGTTACAGGATTATCTTAGCTGGAAGGTGATTAACTCGGCTGCAAACTACCTGAGCGATCCGTTCGTAGAGGCCAATTTCGAGTTCTACGGCAAGACACTCAGCGGCAGTAAGGAGCTGCGTCCCCGTTGGCGCAGAACCATTGATGCAGTTAACGGTGCCCTTGGTGAAGCAGTTGGACAGCTCTACGTGGAACAATATTTTCCTCCTCAGGCCAAGGAGCGAATGCTCACTCTGGTGAACAATCTCTCGGTATCACTGGGAGAACGGATCGGTCAGTTGGAGTGGATGAGCGACGAGACCAAGGCTAAGGCTCATGAGAAGCTGGCTACCTTCACCGTGAAGATTGGTTATCCCGACAAGTGGAAAGATTACACACCGCTGGAGATCCGCGATGACTCTTACTGGCAGAACAGGGTGCGCGCTTCCGAGTTTGAATATGGGGAGATGATCAGCGAACTGGGACTGCCGGTGGACAAGAGTAAGTGGTATATGTCACCACAGACCGTGAATGCGTATTACAATCCATCTTCAAACGAGATCTGCTTCCCTGCGGGAATCCTGCAGCCTCCCTTCTTCTATATGGAAGGTGATGATGCGATCAACTACGGCGGCATCGGTGTGGTGATCGGGCACGAGATGACCCACGGTTTTGATGACCAGGGACGCAAGTTCGACAAAGAGGGCAATTTGTCTGACTGGTGGACAGCCGATGATGCCACCCGTTTTGAGGAGCGCACCAGGGTGCTGGTGGACCACTTCGACGGGATCACAGTGTTGGATACTGTGCGAGCCAACGGCACTTTCACCCTCGGTGAGAACATCGCCGACCAGGGTGGACTGCAGGTTTCCTATAATGCCTTCATGAAGACGAAGCAGGCAACGAAGGGTGAACCGATCAACGGCTTCAACCCGGCACAGCGTTTCTTCCTTAGTTACGCCACTCTATGGGCTGGTAACGTGCGGGATGCGGAGATCCTGCGCCTGACCAGAATCGATCCCCACTCACTTGGTAAATGGCGCGTCGACGGTGCTCTACCCCACGTGGATGCATGGTACGACGCTTTCGGCATCACCTCCTCCGACCCCCTCTGGCTGCCCGAAGAAAAACGAGCCGCCATCTGGTAACCAATAAACGAATCAACGAATCAACGAATCATCAAATCAACCAATCAATCCATATGTTTTCAGGAATTGTAGAAGAAGCGGCCACGGTGGTCGCACTGAACCGGGAGAAAGGGAACCTGCATATTACACTGCAGTGCTCCTTCACTGATGCGCTGAAGGTAGATCAGAGCATCTCCCACAACGGAGTATGCCTTACCGTGGTCTCCATTGAGGGTGAACGGTATACCGTAACAGCCATTCGTGAGACGTTGGAGCGATCCAACCTGGGGTTGCTCGAGGTGGGCAGCAAGGTAAACCTTGAGCGCAGCATGCTGATGAACGGCCGCCTCGACGGCCACATCGTACAGGGACATGTGGATCAGACCGCCCGCTGCCGGTCGGTGACCGAAGCGGATGGGAGCTGGTATTACACCTTTGAGTATGCATTCGATCCTGAGATGGCTAAAAAGGGTTACCTGACGGTTGACAAAGGATCTGTCACCGTGAATGGAGTGAGTCTGACGGTGGTTGAGCCCACTGAAAATAGCTTCAAGGTCGCCATCATCCCCTATACCTATGAATACACCAACTTTCATCAAATCCGGGAGGGTTCAGTGGTGAACCTGGAGTTCGACATCATTGGTAAGTATATCAGTCGTATCGTGGCTTTACAAGGATAAAATGGATTTTCTGGAACTGGTATCCACCCGGCAGAGCGACCGGGCTTTCGACCCCGACCGTCCGGTTGAGAGGGAGAAGATTGAGCGCATCCTGGAGGCTGCCCGTCTGGCTCCTTCGGCTTGTAACGCGCAGCCCTGGCACATGATCGTGATCGATGACCCGGAGCTGAAGAACAGGGTAGCCGATGCCACCTCTGCCCGGGCGCTGGGGATGAATCATTTCACGAAACAGGCTCCCGTGCATATCCTGTTGGTGGAGGAGCGGGTGAATCTCACCTCCGGCATTGGGGGATGGGTTAAGCAGAAAGACTACGCCCAGATGGACCTGGGGATACTGGCAGCCCATATCACGCTGGCAGCTCACGCCGAAGAGTTGGGATCCTGTATCCTGGGGTGGTTCAACGAGACGAAGATGCGCGAGTTGCTGTCCATCCCCGACAACAAGAGGGTCTGGCTCGACATTGCCATTGGATACAGCCGGCAACCCCTTCGCTCGAAAAAACGAAAGGCTTTGCAGGAGGTGGTTTCATACAACGGTTACAAGCATAAGTGGGAGCCGTTAACCGATACAGAGAGATCGGAATGAATCGTTTATAATCATTAAACTTTAATCTTTTTAACAACAAGAGCCAGGGGTTTTGTTGGTGGCATCGCAAAAATATGTCATCTTTGCACTCTAAAACAGTTTTTTAAACAGGCTGCCAAGAGCTGGTTCAACTACCGAAACAAATGAATAGCAGAAAAAAAAGGGTCTTTTCTCTGATCACTTTTCTATCGATAACCGTTGTCATTTTTGCGCAACAAGTGGGTTCCAATTCCCCATACAGCAGGTATGGCTACGGATCGCTGTCGAATCCGTCCCTGGGCGCTTCTGAAGCGATGGGTGGTATCAGCTACGGATTGAGACGCAGCCAGCAGGTCAACCCGGGTAACCCGGCTTCCTATTCAGAGCTTGACTCACTCACCTTCATCTTCGACATGGGGGTGTCGGGTCATCTGGCTCATATGAATGATGGCAGCAATAAACGTGATTTTTATAACGGTAATCTCGATTACGTGGCCATGCAGTTTCCGCTGCTTCGTAACGTGGGTGCCAGCATCGGTCTGTTGCCTTATTCCAAGATGGGATACAATTATGGGGGAGCACGCTCCCTTTCTAATATCCAGTATCTGGAGAGCTACCGCGGTACGGGCGGTTTGACACAAATCTATGCTGGTGTTGCCTGGGAGCCGGTCGAAAACCTCTCCGCGGGTGTCAACATATCCTATCTCTTTGGTAGTTTCTCCCGCAGCAGTGTGGTGACACCAATAGCTACTTCAGCCCTGGTGACAGAAGATAAACATCAATACTCCCTTCGCAACCTTAAATATGATCTCGGTTTACAATATCGCATCGGAATAGACAAGAACCGTTCTTTGACCCTGGGTGCAGTCTATACACCGGCTATCCATGCGAAAGCAGATGTAAACAACTCGATCCTGCTCTACAGTGGTGATCCTTACGATAATCCGTGGCTCACCCCATCCGGTGAGATCACCAACGACACGGTGAGGGGAGTCTCTTTCGATCTGCCTCATAGCTTTGGCCTGGGATTCACCTACACGAACGGCCGGTTGTTGTTCGGTCTGGATGGTACATACCAGATGTGGAACGAGGCTGACTATCCTGGCATGCTCGACGGCCTCTCAGGCTCAGAGCGCTACAACGATATGATACGCATCAATTCCGGTGTGGAGTATGTGATTGATCCGGTAAGCCAGAACTACTTCCACCGTATCCGTTTCAGGGGGGGGGTCTCCTATTCAAACGCCTACACCAATTTCTCTGTAGTCAATCCCGATAGCGGTTTGAGTGCCGGCATGGGCAGCTACCGCGAATATGGAGTGAACGTAGGTCTGGGGTTACCCTTCCGTGATTACATGAGTGGTCATGTATCGATGCTCAATATTGGCTTTGGCTATTCCAGACAGGAGCCTGATGCGAAGTTCATGATCCGTCAGGATATGTTCAAGATATCTCTGAACATGAACATCAATGAGTTTTGGTTCTTTAAGCGACAGTTTAACTAATGTGAAGCTCTTTTTATGAAGGGGACTAAAGTGAAGATTAAACTATTCTTTTAACATTTAGTCCAATTCTCAAAGAATGGAAGTAGAACAACTTTAAACAAACAAAGCATATGAAAAGATTAATCGTATCGGTATTCGTGGCTACCCTGTTGGTAGCGGGTGCCACTGCCCAGAAAGCTGACTATGATCCGGTGAAGGCTCCTTACGGACACGGACAGGATAGTATCAGCTGTCGTGAGAACCTGAGTCTCATGCAGACTGCTGCCAAGGCCGAAGCTTATGAGAGTGCACTTGGACCCTGGAACGCAGCCTACAATAACTGTCCTGCCTCCAGTAAAAATATCTATATCTATGGACCCCGCATATTCAAGGCACTTCATGCCTCAGCCACCGACGAAGCAAAGAAGAAAGAGTATCTTGACAAGGTGATGGAGATCTATGATAACCGCATGAAATATTTCGGGGATGATGATGCCAAGGGAACGATCCTGGCATATAAGACCTACGACTATATGGAGCTGATGGGTGACAAGACTGATCAGAAGGTGATCTACGACTGGCTGGGTGAGGCTGTCAACGAGATGAAGGCTGAGATGTATCCGTTGGATGCCTATTCCTACTACATGGTGGCCTCACTGACACAGTACCTCATCGACAACAGCAACAAGGATCAGTATATCACCGATTACTTCTCAGTGGTGGGTCATGTGGATCAGGCCATCGCCAATTATAAGGCAGCCGGTGATCAGGCAAACGCTGATTACCTGGGAATGGTGAAAGAGGGGATTGTGAAAGGTTTTGTGGCCAGTGGTGCCGGCGACTGCAAGACACTCAACGAATATTACGCCGACAAGGTGGAGCCCAACAAGGCCAACAAGGAGTTCCTGAATGAGGTGCTCGATGCCCTTGCTTCAGTGGGATGTACCGAGTCCGATCTCTATTTCACTGCATCAGAATATCTTCACATTCTGGAACCCTCCGCCAGTGCTGCGCTGGGGCTTGCCAACAAGAGCCTGCGTGATAAGGACTATGACACAGCTGTGAAATATTATTCAGAGGCTGCAAGGTTGGAGAGTGACAAGAACAAATCATCCGATTATATGATGCAACTCGCGGGTATATTCTCCAACCAACGCAACTTCGCCCGTGCCAGACAAGCCGCCTACGATGCACTGGAGTACAATCCCAACAACGGTGAAGCTTACGTCCTGATCGGTCAGCTCTATGCCAGCTCAGCCAACAACATCTTCTCCGAGCCCGAGAAGGCAGGTCTGGTTTATTGTGCCGCCGTTGACAAACTGCAGAAAGCACGTTCGGTGGATCCCAGTGTAGCAGGAAAAGCCAACAGCCTGATCAACCGCTATTCAGCTGCTTACATGGATACGGAGACTGCCTTCATGATGGGGTTCAAAGCCGGCGAAACGGTATACATCCCTGGGTGGATCGGTGAATCGACCACGATACGGTTACGATAAAAAAGAGGATGGTGTAAGGTGTTGAAGATACAACACAACATATTCAATAAAGCGTGCATAACAACCATTATAGCAATGGTTGTTATGTCGCTTTTTTTCGTTTCCTGCAAGGATAAAGATGAGAACCTCGTACCTCTCCGCTACGATCCGGAGAAGGTGCCAACCATGATCACTGATTCTGTTACCACACTAATCTCCGATTCAGGTATCACCCGCTACAAACTGATTGCCGATGAGTGGCAGGTGTTTGACAAGGCTGGTGAGCCATACTGGTATTTCCCCCGCGGAATTTATCTGGAACGATTTACACCTGATTTCAATATTGAAGCAACTGTCATAGCCGATACCGCCTGGTTCTATAACAAGAAGGAGCTATGGAAGCTGAAGAAAAATGTGCATGTGGAAAATATGAAAGGTGAGTTGTTCGATAGCGAGGAACTGTTCTGGGATCGGAAGAAGCAGAGGGTCTACTCCGAAAGCTTTATCGTGATTAAACGCGGAGAGACAGAGATCAAAGGGTTTGGCTTTGAGTCAAATCAACAGATGACCGATTACCGAATCTTCCGTCCCCACGATGGGAGGTTGCCTTTCACCGACAATGCTCCGGCCGATTCCCTGATAGTGGGTGTTGACACCCTCAATCCTGTTTCGCCGCATGGATCCATGGATCAGATAGACACAATCCAAACGCAATGACAGCATCTGTAATCACTGCCTGGCTGATTGCCTCCTCCCTCCTGTCTCTTTTTTTCTCAGGAACAGAAGCGGCTTTTGTCTCCTCCGATAAGCTTAAATATGCGATACAGGATAAAGATGGAGGTTCTCTCTCCCTTTATCAGTCGCTGTTTGGTCATCCCAAGCAGTTCCTGGCTACACTGCTGGTGGGTAAGGTGATGGCCATGGTGATGCTGTTCACTTTCGCTATGTTGTTCTATCAAACAAGCGTTGATGGTGCGGGTTCATTTTCACAAATGGCTCTTTTCATTCTTTCTCTTATCTTCCTTTTTTTGCTTATTGATCTGTTCATACCGCGTGTACTGTTTCAGCGCAATGCCAATTTTTGGTTAAGGTTGTTTCTCCTGCCGGCTTTTCTTTTCTATATCCTGTTTTATCCTCTGGCACGTTTTTCTATTCTGTTGTCGAAAGGGTTCGTCCGGATTTTTGGCATCCGTTCCCCTGAAACGGATGGCACTCTATATAGCCACAGGGATCTCGATGCATTTGTAAGGAACGGCATTCATGAGCTGGCCGGAGAGGAGGAGATGGATGCTGAAGTGAAGATATTCAGGAATGCACTTGATTTCTCCACCCTGAAAATCAAAGACTGTATGGTGCCACGTGCCGAAATTGTGGCGGTGAGTGTCGATACCGATACGGAAACACTGAAAGATAAATTCATTGAAACAGGTCTCTCCCGCATCCTGGTATACAGGGAGGATATTGACAACATTCTGGGTTACATCCATATCTGGGAGATCTTCAGCCAACCTGCCGACTGGACAGCCAGTGTGGCATCTATCTCGTTCGTTCCTGAGAGCATGTCGGCGAAACAGCTGATGAGCGATCTGATGCAGCAGCACAAGAGCATTGCCGTGGTGGTGGATGAATTCGGTGGCACCTCCGGCATTGTGACGATGGAGGACCTGGTGGAGGAGATATTTGGTGAGATTGAGGATGAGTATGATGTAAAGTCGGATTTCATCAAACGAGAGGGAGAGCATACTTATGTCCTGTCCGGTCGTGTGGAGATTGATCAGCTGAATGAAAACTATCACCTTGATTTGCCCGCGTCAGACGCATACTCCACCGTGGCCGGTTATCTGCTCCACCATACCCAGCGTTTCCCCAAGACATATGAAACCGTGATCATCGGAAAATATACCTTTAAAATACTGAAAGTTACGGCCCGAAAAATTGAGGTGGTACGTCTGCATACGGATGACACGGGAGCACCGAAATGATTTTTTTCCAATCCGGACACTATACTTTTCCTGAAAATAACGGTATATCTGCTTTATTTTTACTAACTTCGCACCCTTATTTGAATCAGATTACATATTACCTTTTAAACAGCACTAAAGATTAGTTAAATGGCTACTTTACAGAAGATTAGAGATAAGGGCACACTGCTGGTCATCGTTATTGGGGTGGCATTGCTTGCCTTTGTTTTGGGAGACTTGCTTACCTCCGGCACCACCCTTTTCGGGAGGGCACAGGATAAGGCATTTGTGGTGAACGGCAAAGTGATATCAACCAAGGAATATGCCGACAAGATTACCCAGTTTGAAGAGTTTCAGAAGATGGTGAGCGGTCAGAGTTCGCTGGATGAGAACACTTCGGCACAGATTCGCGAGGCGGTCTACCAGCAAATGGTACGTCAGCAGCTGGTGGCAGAGCAGACCGATAAGCTGGGACTTCATGTGAGCAAGGAAGAACTTAACGACCTGGTGCATGGAGCTTCTATCTCTCCCGTCTTGCAGCAACTACCCTTCTTCGTGGATCCACAAACAGGTATGTTCAGCCGTACCGCATTGGTCGACTTCCTCAACACCATTAACATGCCGAGCCCCAACCCGGAAGAGCAAGCAATTGTGAACCAGTACAAGTCGTTGTGGCTTTTTATTGAAGATATGGTCAGGACACAGCGACTGGAAGAGAAATATATCTCGCTTCTCTCGAGTGCCGTGGTTGCAAACGATGTAGAGGCAAAGAACAGCTTCGATCTTTCACAGCAAAATGCTGAGATGACCTATGCCGTACAGAACTATTTTACCCTGCCTGACTCATCGGTGACGGTTACCGATCAGGAGATCAAAGCTTATTACAACAAGCACAAGGATTCCTATCGTCTGGAAGCTCCCCTGGTCAAGATCTCTTACTTCACGAAGCAGGTGGCCCCCAGTGAAGAGGATTATGCTGAGGTGGAAGCGGAGTCTCATGTGGCATTTACCGAACTGCAGCAGACACAGAACCCTGCCACAGTGGTGGCTGATTACTCTCAGGTGCCCTATCGTGATGTCTTTATGAGTGAATCGATGCTGACGCCCGATCAGATTGAATTTGTGCGCAGTGCAGCTATCAATGAGTTGTATGGTCCGGTACGTGAGGATGACTCCTATCAGATCGTCAAGCTGATTGACAGGACTGTCGCTCCCGATTCAGTTCATTTTCGCATGATGACCATCCCCAGCGGTACCATGGTAGGTCAGGATTCGATCGTGACCCGTTTTACTGACAGCCTCTACAACGTGATCAGAGAAGGACAATCATTTGCAGCAGTAGCCAACAGTCTTAATCCAAACTCCAATGGCGGCGATGTAGGTTGGGCCAGGGAAATGGATCTGATTTCTTTTGGAGGAGCAGAGATGGTTGAAGCGGTGTTCAGCACCCCCGTGGGTGAACTGGTGAAGCTTTCATTGCCTGGACAGCAGGTGATCCTTCAGATAGAGGAGCGAACCCGCCCGGTGAACAAGTATAAGGTGGCCATTATCGATATGCCGGTGTTGGCCAGTGAGAAAACCTCCAATAATATTGACAATGAGTTGAACCAGCTTGTCTCCACACCCGAGGTGGGAGCCAAGTTCAATGAGCTGGCTTCAGAAAAGGGCTTTTTTGTGATGCCCAATATTACGGTTTCAGCCAATGAATTCACGCTGGCGCAGATACCCGGCACGCGTCAGGTAATCACCTGGGCTGCCAACGAGAAAAAGCCGGGAAGTGTGAAGAAATTCGATCTCACCAACCTGCGTGTGGTAGCTCGTGTGGATCAGGTGATCCCCTCCGGCACCGCACCTCTCTCGGAAGTCTCTGACCGTATTCGCACCCAACTGGTCAATGAGAAGAAAGCAGAGAAGATCATCGCGGATCTGAAGGATCAGAACCTTACAGATCTCGATGCCTATGCGGAAGCAATGAACAGCCGTACTGATACAGTACGTTTTGTCAATTTCAACACGCAGAACATTACCGGTCTGGGTTATGAGCCGGTGATGAACGCTGTCTCCGCTTTTGCGCCGCTGAACAGTGTGGTGGGACCCCTCAAAGGGAACATGGGTGTCTATGTGGTGACGGTGACCAATCGTACACAGGGCAGTGAGAGCTATGATGCCGAATCGCAAAAACGCGGTATGATGGATGAGAATGCCTATCGCATGCAGATGCAGTCGATAGAGGTGCTGAAACAGAAGCTGGGTGTGGAAGACAACCGTTACCGATTCTTCTGATCCTGTTTCCGGATTTTTCGTCCGCGGTGATTATAAGGGATGGCTTCAATATTTGAGGCCATCTTTTTTGTTTCTGATTCGATCTAATACTATTTGTCTATTAAATACCGCTGCTCTTCACGAGAATACCACCGAGGGTGGTATGAGAGGTTGGAAAACGAAAGTAGGAAGAAAACTACTTCGTTTTCCTCCTACCCGATTGGATCCTTTGATAAGATTACTGTATCTCGATTTTGCCTCTCTGTTCAAGTTGCAGCGTTTTGCTGGGCTGGTCACATACTTCCGTCGGACCGAAGTACTGTATGGGACCCGGATAGACATAATCGGTTTCTATCGCCCACTTGTCGCGTTGGCTAACGAAGTAGTTGAATGGCTCACCGTCGAGCTCTACCAGAGCTTTCTGGATCACCGGTTTCATCTCGCCGTGACGACGTTCCATGTTCATCATCATGGTGATGGGTATGCCGCCTGCAATCCATTCTCCTGCCTGGGCGGTGGTGTTGCGTACCGATGACATATAACCTGTTTTGCCGGCAGCTACCAGCATCGATGCGGTATAGCCAAGAGAGTAGCAGTAGTCGGCATCGTAATTGGAAGGGGCCGCACAGCGTCCTTCGTAGCCGAAGAAGTGGGTGATGGTAGCAAACTTACCGTTATATTTCCCCTCTTTCTTCCACTGATCGAGTTTTTTCTTAACCATCTCGGCCAGCAGTTTTTCCGTTTCGATGAGCGACACCTGCACGTTGCCGTGCGGGTCACGGTCGAGGGTGAGCTGGCGGGCCACTGTCTCGGGCAGACTGGCGTAGATCTCCGCATTCTCCGCTGACAGCTTGCTGATGATATAATCGCGTTTGCCGGAACGGCGTACCAGGTCGAATTCCTCCTGGTTGTGTGCAAGGAAGTCGTTCAACTCGCTGATCAGCTTCTTCATGGCGGGGATGAACTCGATGAGCCCTTCCGGGATAATGACCGTTCCGAAGTTCATCCCATTCTCTGCACGTTTTGCGATCACAGTGGCGATGTCGTCGATGATCTGGTCGAGCGACCACTCTTTTGCTTCCACCTCTTCCGAGACGATGCACACGTTGGGGTGTGTCTGCAGGGCACATTCCAGTGCAATATGAGACGCTGAGCGGCCCATCACTTTGATGAAGTGCCAGTACTTGCGTGCGGAGTTGCAATCCCGCTGAATATTGCCTATCAGCTCTGAGTATACCTTGCAGGCAGTATCAAAACCGAAAGAGGTCTCAATCTGTTCGTTCTTGAGGTCCCCGTCGATGGTCTTGGGACAGCCAATCACCTGAACGCCGGCGTTGATGGAGGCGTAATATTCCGCCAGCACACAGGCGTTGGTGTTGGAATCATCGCCGCCAATGATTACCAGGGCCTTGATATTCAGTTTTTTCAGGATCTCCAGCCCTTTGTCGAACTGCTCCTTTGTCTCCAGCTTGGTACGTCCCGAGCCGATGATATCGAAGCCGCCGGTATTGCGGTATTCATCGATGATCTCATCGGTCAGTTCTTTGTACTGGTGGTCTACCAGTCCCCCGGGGCCCAGAATGAAGCCGTAAAGCTTGCTGTCGGGGTGCAGTCGTCTGATACCGTCGAAGATACCGGCGATTACGTTGTGCCCTCCGGGAGCCTGTCCGCCGGAGAGGATCACACCCACATTGTGGGGGGTGTCTGTGCCGGGTTTACCGGTGCTACCTGCGAAGGTGACGATCGGCATCCCGTAGGTGTGGGGGAACAATTTCTGAATCTCTGCCTGGTCGCGTACCGACTCGGTGGCCGCACCCTCTTCAATTTTCACGTTACCCTTCAATCCTTCGGGCATCTTGGGCTCGTAACCAGCCCTCGCAATTTGTAAAGCGCTTTTTGTCATTGGAATGAATTTTATAGTGATGATATTCTTTGTTTCTGTGCAGAATCAATTGAAGCATCAAAAATAGCTTTTTTTCGGCAAACGGGGAAATGTAACACCATATAAAACGAGGGAGAACGTCCCATAGAGTTCATTTTTCTTTTTCCTGTGGAGTAATACCCATTTCCACGAAAATTGTTGGTTTAGACGAACAATTTTACCATCTTTACCATTTATATCATTATTCACAGCAATTTTGACCGATGGATGCCAAAAATGAACTAGGTAACATGGATATGGAAGCCATTGAGGCTTTGTATCAGAAGTATAAGGAGTCGCCGGAGAACGTGGAGGAGAGCTTTCGCTTTTTCTTTCAGGGATTTGATCTGGCTACCGCTCACTATCCCTCCAGACCGAAGGGGGTGAGAGAGCAAAATGGTCATTCGCCCAAGGAGATCGCCGTGATGCGGCTGATCAACGGTTACCGGCGGCGTGGCCATCTCTTCACCAAAACCAATCCGGTGCGTACCCGACGCAGCTACTCACCCACACTGGCGATCGAGAATTTCGATCTCTCGGAGGATGATCTCGATACACTCTTTGAAGCCGGCAAGGAGATAGGCCTTGGCAAGACCAGCCTGCGCAAGATCATTGCGCACCTTGAAGAGACCTACTGCAAGTCGATCGGCGTGGAATATCGCTATATGACCAAGCCGGAGATCGTGCAGTGGTTGCAGGTGAAGATGGAGGGCAGTCGTAACAGCGAGACCTTTACAAAAGAGGCGAAACTGCGGATCCTGGATCGTTTGATTGAGGCATCCGGGTTTGAAGATTACCTGCATAAGAAGTTCGTGGGGCAGAAGCGGTTCTCACTGGAGGGCTCCGAGTCAATTATTCCCGCACTGGATGGGATGATCTCCCATGCAGGTCTCTACGACGTGAATGAGCTGGTGCTGGGCATGGCACACCGTGGGCGGCTCAATGTGCTGACCAATATCATGAAGAAACCCTATTCAGAAGTATTTCGTGAGTTCAACGCCCAGAACTATGAGGAGGAGATCAAATATGGCGATGTGAAATACCACCTGGGTTATAACAACACCATCGACTATGAGGGTCGCACCATCTCCATCAGCCTGGCGCCCAACCCGTCGCATCTCGAAGCTGTTGGACCGGTGATGGAAGGGATTGCGCGGGCAAAGCTGGAAAACGAACATGATTTCACTGATGATGCGGTGCTGCCCATCCTGGTACACGGTGATGCCGCCATTGCCGGTCAGGGAGTGGTTTATGAGACCATTCAGTTCTCAAAGCTGCAGGGCTACAAGACAGGTGGCACGATCCATATTGTGATCAACAACCAGGTGGGCTTCACCACCAGTTACCTTCAGGGCCGCTCCAGCACCTACTGTACGGACGTGGCCAAGGTGACCCAGTCGCCTGTGTTTCACGTGAACGGCGACGACATCGAGGCGATGGTCTATGTGGCGAAGCTGGCACTTGAGTTCCGTCAGATGTTCAACATCGATGTCTTCATCGATCTGCTCTCCTACCGTAAATATGGTCACAACGAGGGGGATGAGCCACGATTCACGCAGCCGGAGTTGTATGAAATCATCGCCAGACACAAGAATCCGCGCGACATCTATGCTGAGAAACTGATCGGGGAAGGAGTGATCTCTCTACAGGCTTTCAAAGAGCGGGTGGCAGCCTTCCATCAGAAGCTGGAAGAAGCGTATGATGCCTCTCTTTCCACCAGTCGGCTCAACCTGCAACCCTTTTTCGCCGGCATATACAAGGATATACGCTTTCCTGAGGTGACTGATTTTGAAAAACCCACGGAGACCCGTATCCCGAAGGAGCTGTTCCTGCAATTGGCGGAGCGGATCACCACACTGCCGGATGACCGGAAGTTTTTCAATAAGACGTTACGCTTGTTTGCCCAGCGTGCAGCGATGATCAAGAGTGATTCTTACGACTGGGCCATGGGTGAGCTGATGGCATACGCATCACTGGCGTGGGAGAGACATACGGTACGATTGAGTGGTCAGGACTCTGAACGGGGCACCTTCTCGCACCGTCATGCTGAGATCATCACCGAGGATGGCCAGGAGAAATATTTTCCTTTGAAGAAACTGGGTGGAGAACAGGCTGCCGTGCGTGTCTACAACTCGCCACTCAACGAATATGGTATCCTGGGGTTTGAATATGGCTACGCACTGGCACACCCTGAGGGACTCACCATCTGGGAGGCACAGTTTGGTGACTTTTACAATGTGGGACAGGTGATCGTGGATCAGTATATCGCTGCCGCACAGGAGAAGTGGGGTATCAAGTCGGGGCTGGTGATGCTGCTGCCCCATGGCTACGAGGGTCAGGGTGCCGAGCATTCCAGTGGGCGCCTGGAACGATTCCTCAGTCTCTGTGCCAACCTGAATCTTCAGGTGGTGAACTGCACCACACCGGCCAACTTCTTCCATGTGTTGAGACGACAGCTCCATCGCGATATCCGGGTTCCGCTGATCCTCTTCACACCCAAGAGCCTACTGCGTCATCCGGAGTGTACCTCCTCTCTATCCGACTTCACCGAGGGTGACTTTCGGGAGGTGATTGGTGATGCGGTTGCCGGCGACTCCTCGAGGGTGAGACGGCTGCTGTTCTGTAGCGGTAAGATTTATTACGAGCTGGAAGCGGCACGACGTGAGGCTGAGAAGGATGACCTTGCGATCATCCGGATTGAGCAACTCTATCCCTTCCCGGAGAAGCAGCTGAAAGCGGTGACGGCGGGCTATCCTGCGGACGCCGAGTGGGTATGGGTGCAGGAGGAACCCCTCAATATGGGAGGGGCTACTTTCATTAAGCAGCAACTGGGCGATTGTCGTCTGCGGCTCATCGGTCGTCCCGCCAGCGGTGTCACGGCTGAAGGGTTGACAGCACAGCATAAGATCAATCAGGCAACGATCATCCAACAGGCGATCGACACCACATCGCATTGATGCAACTCTCAATCTATATCAATCGAAGTCAAACTGAGTCAATCTCATTCAATCATAAAAACAATGGCAAAAGTAGAGATCAAGATACCGAGTCCCGGAGAATCAATCACCCATGTTGAACTCACACGCTGGCTGGTGGCCGATGGTTCAGTAGTCAGGAAGAACAGCGAGATCGCCGAGCTGGAGTCGGAAAAAGCAACCCTGATGCTGGTGGCCGACGAATCGGGCAGGATCACCTTCAAGGCTCCCGAGGGGGAGATGCTGGAGGTGGGCGCGGTGGCCTGTGTGATCGATACTTCGGTGCAACCCGAAGAGACAGGAGTAGAGACTGAACCGGTGGCAGAATCATCCAATGAGAGTGTCCCTGACGAACATACCGAAGAGGTCGAAGTCCAGGAGATGGAAAAGCCGGCTGTAAAAGCTGAGACGACGCAGGGAACCCCTTCGGAGGGTCCCGCCCCCGCCTACGACCAGGTGAAGATGACGCCGCTGGCCGCGAAGATGATGGAGGAGAATGGTCTCTCAGTGGAGGATGTGATTCAGGGACTCCGTCGTCTCAGAGGTGAAGATGTGGAGGCGGTGATGACCACTGCAGGCTCAGCCGCTCCTGCCAGCCTGCGACACCCGGCAAGCAGGGAGAGCCGCAGTGAGCGGATGAGCTCGCTGCGTCGTAAGCTGAGCGAACGGCTGGTGTCGGTGAAGAATGAGACCGCCATGCTCACCACCTTCAACGAGGTGGATATGAAACCGATTATGGATCTACGCAAGCGTTATCAGAATCAGTTTGTGGAGAAGCATGGCATCAAGCTGGGGATGATGTCTTTCTTCCTGAAGGCCTGTGCTCTTGCCCTGCGCGAGTATCCCAACGTGAATGCCATGATGGATGGTGAGAACCTGGTGACCTACGACTATGCCGATATCTCAGTGGCGGTGAGTGCACCCAAGGGGCTGATGGTGCCGGTGATCCGCAATGTGGAGAGTCTCACCCTGGCGGAGATTGAGAAGGCCATCGCCTTGGTGGCTGAGAAGGCGCGCAGCGGCAAGCTGTCGATCCCGGAGATGACCGGGGGCACTTTTACCGTGACCAACGGGGGGGTGTTCGGTTCCATGATGTCGACACCTATCATCAACCCCCCGCAGTCGGCCATCCTGGGGATGCACAACATCCTTGAGCGGCCGGTAGCCGTTGAGGGTCAGGTGGTGATCCGGCCGATGATGTATGTGGCCCTGTCGTACGATCACCGGGTGATTGATGGCAAGGACTCTGTCAGCTTCCTGGTACGGGTGAAACGTCTGCTGGAGAGTCCCCTGGAGTTGCTGTTCAGTGGCAGCAGCGGGGAGAAGGCCCTGCTGGATCTATAACCGGTGTTGGATGTTTAACTGTATAGACTCTTACAGGTGTATGCAATCACTTATTCTGATCGCCCTACGATGGTGAAGCGGGCGAACTTGAGCAGCAGCTGTTTCTTGCCGGCCGATTCAAAATCGACAAAAGCACGGCGATCGCTGCCACCCATCTCGATGGTGGTGACCACACCGCGACCAAACCGTTCATGCTCGATGGTATCGCCTTCCTGGAGCTCTTTTGCCTCCTTCGAGAGTGGGATGGAGGAGTGTGTTTGCTGCAGTGGCACAGACCTTTTACCGGGAGGAGATATCTTTTGTTGCTTCTCCAGGCGTTGCTCCCGCATCGACCCCCAGAAATCGTCTGCCTCAGCTGCACGGGCCATGCCGGAGGTGGTCTGTCGGTCCATGTTGAGATAGGCCGGATCGATGTCTTTCAGGAAGCGGCTCTCCCGCGCGGGGTTGGTCTGTCCGTTCCGAAAACGACTTTTGGCATAGGTGATGGTGCAGGACTCTCTGGCACGCGTGAGGGCCACATAAAAGAGACGTCTTTCCTCTTCGAGCCCCCGCATCTCGGTGCGGGCCATCGAGGAGGGGAAGAGATCCTCCTCCATTCCCACCACGAAGATGTGGCTGAACTCGAGACCCTTGGCGGAGTGAACCGTCATCAGCGTTACCTTCTCGTTCTCTGACTCCCGGTCGGTATCCTGGTCGGTGAGCAGTGAGACCTCCGAGAGAAAGTCGGTCAGCCGGTTGTGCTCCTCCCCCTGTTCCTGTCGTGTGGAGACAAACTCGCTCATCGCGTTGAGCAGCTCCTGGATATTCTGGGTGCGACTCATCCCCTCAGGTGTCATGTCTTCGTACGCTTCGGCGGCGATACCACTCTTGCGGATCACCTCCTGTGCCAGTTCAAAGGCGTTGAGGGTTTCATTCTGTTCGATGAAGCCACTGATAAGAGAGTGAAACTTTTCAATCTTACTTGCCGTACCGCTATGTACATCCAGTGAGTGTGCAGCAGGTGCCGCCACCACCTGCCAGAGGCTTACCTGTTGTTGCTGTGCCGCGTAAGATATTTTCCTTACCGTCACCTCGCCAATACCCCGGGAGGGATAGTTGATGATGCGGCGGAACGCCTCCTCATCGTTCGGGTTGACGATCAGGCGGAAGTAACTGATCACATCCTTGATCTCTTTTCGCTGGTAGAATGAGAGTCCCCCGTAGATGCGGTAGGGGATGTTGTTCTTGCGCAGCGACTCCTCAAAGATGCGCGACTGTGCATTGGTACGGTATAGAATGGCGAAGTCACTGTAGGGGATATGCTTCTCGATGCGCATACGACTGATCTTGTTGGCGACGATCAGCCCCTCTTCGAAGTCGGAGAAGGCGCTCTTCACTTCGATCTTCTCTCCCACCTCGTTGGTGGAGAAGACCTCCTTGAAGATCTGCTCGCTGTTCTTCTTGATAAGGCTGTTGGCCGCGTTCACGATGTTCTGTGTGGATCGGTAGTTCTGCTCCAGCTTGAAGACCTGTGTCTCCGGATAGTTGGATTTGAACTTCAGGATGTTGTCGATGTTGGCGCCGCGAAAGGAGTAGATGCTCTGGGCGTCGTCACCTACCACGCAAACACGGTGGTGCTTATCAGCCAGCTGCTTCACGATGAGATGCTGTGCGAAGTTGGTGTCCTGGTACTCATCCACCAGGATGAACTGAAACTGGTTGCGGTAACGCTCCAGGATCTCGGCATGGTCGCGGAAGAGGATGTTGGTATACATCAGCAGATCGTCGAAGTCCATGCTGTTGGCTGAACGCAGTCGTTGCTGGTAGCGGCTGTATATCTCACTGATGGCCGGTCGGCGTGCCTGCCGGTCATAGTCCTGAAGCTCACCGTTGGAGGCATACATGGCAGGGGTGATCAGACTGTTCTTCGCCCTCGAGATCTGGTTGTGCACCCCTCCCGGTCTGTACTGCTTGTCGTCGAGCTCCATCTCCCGTATGATCAGCTTGATCAGATTCTTGGAGTCGGAGGCATCGAAGATGGTGAAATTGGACTGGAAGCCGATGGCTTCCGCCTCGTTGCGCAGGATGCGTGAGAAGATGGCGTGGAAGGTACCCATCCATAGGCGTCGGGCCTGTTTTTCTCCCACCAGTTCAGCGATACGGTTTTTCATCTCTCTGGCTGCCTTGTTGGTGAAGGTGAGTGCCAGGAGGTAGTAGGGGGGGAGACCCTGCTCCAGGAGCCAGGCGATCTTATAGGTAAGCACGCGTGTTTTCCCCGAACCGGCGCCGGCGATCACCAGCGAGGGTCCGTCGCAGAACTCCACGGCGGCCCGCTGTGCCTCGTTCAGGTTGTCGAGGAATGACGCTTTTTTGTTATCTTCTCTCTTCGATTGCATGGGTACAAAAGTACCACAATTATGTGGATTTCTACAAAAATAAACCGCTCTCGGTTGAGAGCGGTCCTATGAGTTTATTACACTTGGAGCCTATCTGAATGTGTAGCGTAGGCTGAGTGCAAAGCCGCTGTACCAGTAGTCGTTGTAGTTGTTGGTGAGGTTGAACGACGGTTTCCAGTCGAGTGAGGCAGTGAAGGGTGCACTGGGGAAGATGTACTCCAGGCCTGCGATCAGGTCTGCTCCCAACAGAAGTGAGCCGTCATAGTTATCCCTGTCCTTGTGGATGCCACCCAGGTGAGCACCGATACCGAGGTACCAGTCCAGGTTGGATGTGCCTTCCACCGGCAGCTGGTATTCATAGAGACCTGTCAGCTGGAAATGACGGGGTGAGGCTGAAAGGATGAACTCGGCTGCACTGGCCGGTGCGAAGAATTTCTTCAGGGTAAGACCGTTGTCATAACCCAGGCGCACACCAAATGCGGAGTTATAACTCTGTGCCTGTAGGGTAGTGGTAAATGCAGTGATCAGAAGGGCTGCAAAAAAGATTTTTTTC
>DURL01000006.1 GCA_012837345.1 Bacteroidales bacterium | reverse complement strand
CTTGAACTGAAAGAGAGTGAGCTCAATCTCTCCGAAGGCACCTATCACAATGGATTCAGTGCCCTGGTACGTTTCACTGGCAGAAAATGAGCCCCGACTATTGCCAGGGTCAGCCACTTACTCACTCACAAACAGCCGCTTGCTGGAAAAGAGGGGATCACAGGTTACATTCACCTTTAATTTACGGAGGCCGGCCTCATCTCCGGGAGTAGGGATATGGGAGGAGTGCATCTCACAGTTGTTCAGCTCCGTAAGCTTCTGCAGGGCCATCTGTGCCGCCGGATTGGAGATCGCACTGATGGAGAGGGCGATCAACGTCTCCTCCACATCGAGACTGACGTTCTTGCCGTTCAGGATATTCTTTTTCAGGTGCGTGACAGAATCAATGATATTTTCCGGAAGGAGAATCATGCTGTCGGGCAACCCTGCCAGATGTTTGGTGGCATTCAGGATCATGCTGGAGGAGGCATGTAACAAAGAGGAGTTCTTCCCCGTGACTATCGTGCCATCGTGCAGTTCAATGGCTGCACCGCAATAGATACCACCATATCCCTTCCCTTTGCGTTCAGCATCTTTCGCTGCCTGGCGGGCAGGTTCCACAACCTGACGATCCTCATCTTTCGCCCCCACCTTTTCCATGATCTCGGTAGTGCGGGTTACCGTATCTTTCCCGCCTCTTCCTGTGGCATATTCCACAAAACTTCTCAAATGGCGGCGGATGATCTCCTGATAGGCTGCATCCTGACATATCTTGTCGTCGATAATTCCCGAACTGATCCGGTTGACCCCCATATCAGTGGGAGACAAATAGACAGATGTCGATCCCGTGATTTTTTCCAGCATCTTTTTAAGCAGGCCGAACGCCTCGATGTCACGGTTATAATTCACCACTTTCACGCCATAGGCTTTCAGATGATGCGTGTCGATCATGTTCACATCTCTCAGGTCGGCCGTAGCTGACTCGTAGGCAATGTTCACCAAATGATCGGGCGGCAGATCCCAGACCGGGAATGTTTCAAATTTCGCGTATCCGGCCTTCAGCCCTTTTTTTATGTCGTGGTACAAATTGCCCAGGGCGGTGGCCAGCTTCCCACTTCCCGGCCCGGGTCCTGTCAACACAACAATCGGCTTGCGGGTCTCCACATACTCGTTGGCACCATACCCCTCATCACTGACAATCAGATCCACATTCTTCGGATAACCTTTGGTGGGGTGGTGCAGGTATACTTTGATCCCTTTCAGTTCGAGCTTGTTCTTGAATACGGTAGCGGCCGGCTGACCATCGAAACGGGTGATCACCACTGCGGCCACCTGGATCCCGTACCATTTCAAATCATCGATGCTTTTCAACACATCCACATCGTAGGTGATTCCGAAATCGGCTCTGATCTTGTTTCGTTCAATGTCACCGGCAAAGACGCACATGATGACATCCACCTGATCCTTCAGGTTTTGTAACAGCCTGATTTTCACGTTCGGGGCAAACCCGGGCAAAACACGTGAGGCATGGTAATCGTATAGGATTTTGCCCCCGAATTCAAGGTATAACTTATCACTAAACTGATTGACTCTTTCCAGGATTGCTTTGCTCTGTTCCTGCAGGTATTTCTCGTTGTCAAAACCTAACCGACGTGTTTGTGCCATCTTCCCGAATCTTCCATTCATAAATTCGGATTCAAAATTACCAAAATTGCCGGGGGAATGAAAGCAAATCGGTAGCTTTTTCGAAATAATCTTTCTTCAGACTCCGAAAGGAGATAAAAAAACATTACAACTGCCCTATCCCCTGGTATGCGAAACCGAGGGATGCGAGCTCGGTACCGTTGTAGATGTTACGACCGTCGATCACCACGCGGCTACGCATGACCTTCTTCAACACCTCCCAGTTGGGCAGGCGGAACACCTTCCACTCTGTGGGCACGATCAGTGCATCGGCATCGAGCGCCGCATCGTAGATATCATTGGCGTAATAGACAGCATCACCCAGCACCCGGCGAGCCTCTTCAATTGCTGCCGGATCATAAGCGCGGACCGTGACACCGGCATCAAGCAGGCTGCGGATCAGTGTGAGTGAGGGCGCATCGCGTACATCATCCGTCTCCGGCTTGAAAGAGAGGCCCCAGAGAGCGATAGTCAGGCCTTGCAGCTTTCCACCAAAATGATTGGACAACTTCTCAAAGAGAATGTTCTTTTGCTGGTTGTTCACTGCTTCCACCGCCTTGAGCAGTTTCATCTCATAACCGACACCTTCCGCCACGCTGATCAGTGCCCGGATATCTTTCGGGAAACAGCTGCCGCCATAACCACATCCGGGGTAGAGGAAGCTGCGCCCGATACGGGAATCGCTGCCCATGCCGCGTCGCACCATGTTCACGTCGGCGCCCACCCGCTCGCACAGATTGGCAATATCGTTCATAAAGCTGATGCGGGTGGCCAGCATCGCATTAGAGGCATACTTGGTCATCTCGGAGGAGAGGATATCCATGAAGATCACTCGGAAGTTGTTCAGCAGAAAGGGACGGTATAGCTTCGTCATCAGCTCTTTGGCCTGTTCGCTCTCTACCCCTACCACCACCCTGTCGGGACTCATGAAGTCGTTCACGGCGGCACCCTCTTTCAGAAACTCAGGGTTGGAAGCCACATCGAAGGTTAACTGGTGCATGCCTCGCTCATCAAGCCGCCGACGTATTAGATCACGCACGCGATATGAGGTACCCACCGGCACGGTACTCTTGGTGACGATCAGCAACGGACGGTTGACATGGTCGGCAATGGTCTCTGCCACCTGCATCACCTGTGAGAGATCCGCATCACCATGCTCATCGGAAGGTGTTCCCACAGCGATAAAGACAATCTCCATCCCGTTGAGTATCGATGGCAGGTCGGTAGTAAAATGGAGCCGTTCGGCCTCATGATTGCGTTGCACGATGCTCTTCAATCCCGGCTCGTAAATGGGAATGACTCCCTGTTTCAGTGCCTCGATCTTTTCATTGTTGATATCCACGCAGGTCACATCCACTCCCATCTCGGCGAAGCAGGCTCCTGACACCAATCCCACGTACCCTGTTCCAACAACTGCTATTTTCATATACTGTTTCTCTTTTCTTTATATGCATTCACAAGATTTGAGCTACCGGCTTATTGCTTACCGTTAACGTTTACCGCTGACAACTGCTTCCTCAGGTTATTCACCGGGTAGAGCACCGTCAGTAGTCCAATCAGGCTCACCACCCCGAAAACCACCATCAAATCGGTGAATTTCACGATCACCGGATAGGCATCGATAATGTAGGCACCCGGAACATTGCTTAGGCGTAACAATCCGAAGTGCTGTTGCAGAAGACAGAGCAATAACCCCGTCACCATCCCGGTGATGATACCGATAAAGGCAATAAGCCATCCCTCATAGAGAAAGATGCGGGCCACCAAACGATTTGAGGCACCCATGTTCTGTAGGCTGCCGATGTCGGCCTTCTTCTCCACGATCAACATTGAGAGGGAACCCACCACATTGAAAACAGCGATCAGCAAGATAAAGGCCAGGATGAGGAAGGTAACCCACTTCTCGATCTGGAGCATACGGTAGGACTCACGCTGCTGTTCATAACGATCTTCTACCAGGAAGCCGTCACCCAGAAGACGCTCGATCTCTTTTTTTGTCTTCTTTACAGAGGCATCGGCATTGAGCTTGATATCGAGGGAGGTAACCTCATTCTCATAGCTGAAAAGCTCCCGTGACAGCCTGATCGGGATGATGGCCATCTGTTCATCCACATCCGGCTGGTTGAGGGTGAACACACCTCCGATCTGTGCATAGCCCGTGGTGAAAGCGGCCGACGGGTTGGCCAGGTTGACACGCACATTGCGACGCGGAGCGTAGATCTCCACCGGGTTGATAAATCCGGGACGGGCACCCAGTGTGGCAGCCAATCCTGCACCCAGTGTGGTGTAGTTGACCACGTCTTCCTGCAAACGGAAGGTGCCATCCACCATCAGCCGTTCCATGTCGGTCATCAACCTGAATTCCTCCGATACTCCCTTTACCCGTACGGGTACCTGCTGATCTTCGAACTTGAAAAGGGCATTCTCCTCCAGTGATTCCGAGACGGTCTGTATGGCCGGGTGGCGAAGCGCCTCACCAAAGGCGGGGGTGTCGTAGCTGAACACCTTCCCCTCTCGCACAGTGATCTTAAGATGAGGATCGAACGCGCTGAAAAGCCCCTCCACAATGCCGCCAAAGCCATTAAAGACCGAGAGTACCGTCACCATAGCCATCGTGGCAATGGCGATACCGCAGACTGAGATGGCGGAGATCACATTGATGGCATTGTGTGATTTCCTGGAGAAGAGGTAACGACGTGCTATGAAGAATGAGAGGTTCAAGCAGTGGGAGTTAGTCTTTTTTCAACAATCGGTCAATATTCTCAATATAGTCGAGTGAGTCATCCAGGTGAAAGGTCAACTCGGGTATTACCCTCAATTGCTTCCCCACCCTTTTGCCCAGGTCGTAACGCAGCGTCTTGATATTGTCGTTGATATTCACAATCAGCTCTTCCGATCGTTCAGAGGGGAAGATGCTCAGGTAGGCATGGGCAATACCCAGATCGGGAGAGACCCGTACATTGGTGACCGAGATGAAGACCCCCTTTAATTTCTTTGTCTCCAGCAGGAAGATCTCACTCAGTTCTTTCTGTATCAATCGGTTGATTTTCTGTTGTCTGTTCGATTCCATCGTAATTTATTTTTTTCTGATCAGCGTCAATCCGTCCCGTAGTGGCAGTATCACCTTCTCAACACGGTCGTCGGCTGCCAGTCGTTCATTAAACTCCTGTATCCCCTTTGTTTGCCGGTCAGCCGTGGCGATCGTTTCAAGTACCTTTCCATGCCAGAGGGTGTTGTCGGCCAATAGAAAGCCGCCACTTTTCACCTTCGGGAAGGTTGCTTCGTAGATCTGCCAGTAACTCCGTTTGTCCCCATCCAGGAAAGCAAGATCAAAAAAGTCATCTTCAAATCGTGGCAGCAACAGGGCCGCATCGCCGATATGAAGGGTGATCTGCTCGCCGAGAGGTGAAAGTCCAAAATTGTGACGGATCATCTCTTCCAGTTCGTCATCAATCTCGAGAGTATGCAACTCAGCCCCTTCTTCCAGCCCTTCGGCGATACACAACGCCGAATATCCGGTGTAGGTGCCAACCTCCAGCACCCGTGAGGGGCGAATCATCCGGACCAGCATCTTAAGCAACCGCCCCTGCAGATGACCTGACACCATGGTGCCATGTAACAGCTTCACGTGCGCCTCACGGTAGATCCCCTGCAACAGGGGCGGCTCCCCGTCAATATAACGAAGGATATAATCTTCCATTCTGTCAGCTCTGCATATACAATCAGACAGCGGTTGCCGCCATTTACTGGGTGTAATCCGGCAGGTTATACCTCTCTTTTGCCTCCAGGATACGCCACGCCTCAATAATCTCCAGGTAGGTGGTGCCACCCACCTCGCCGAAGCTACCGCCAAGATAGGCAACACGGTCCTTCCGTTCAATAAGGCCTCGTTCCAGGAGACGTTTGATTGCTTCCACGAAGTATGCCCTACGGCTCTCCTTGGTATTGCCATCGCCCTTGCCCTGTTGATACTCTGCCCATACACCATATGAAAGAGCCAGCTCCCGAGCGAGTCGCTCAGAGGTGGCAATGGCATAGACAGTGCTCTTGCCGCGGAAGGCTGCCAGCACACGCGCCGTACGTCCGGTGTGGCTGTCGGTTACGATTGCCTTCACGTTCATCCGCATGGTGGCCTTCACCGCCTGCTTGGCAAGGAACTCAGTCACCTCACGGTCGTCATACTGCACATATGGCACCCTGATATCGTTCTCTGCCAGCTTGGTCTTCTCTGCCTCGTAAGCTGTTTTGGTCATGGTGCGCACCGCCTCAACGGGATACTTGCCATAGGCGGTCTCACCACTGAGCATCACCGCATCGGTGCGGTAATAGATGGCGTTGGCGATATCGGTGATCTCCGCCCGCGTGGGACGAGGATTGTGAATCATGGAGTGGAGCATCTGTGTGGCCACGATCACCGGCTTCTTGTGTTGTACCGCCTGTTTGATCAGCACCCGCTGAATACCGGGGATCTTCTCCTGCGGTACTTCAATACCCAGGTCACCACGGGCTACCATGATGCCGAATGCAGCATCCAGGATCTCATCAGCGTTGTCCACGCCCTCCTGGTTCTCGATCTTGGCGATGATCTTGATCGGACTCTTCAACTCGTCGAGGATCTCCTGTACCGCTAGCACATCAGCTCTGCTGCGTACAAAGGAGTGGGCAATGAAATCGACAGAATGTGTGGCTGCCAATGCGATGAACTCACGATCGCGTTCAGTGATGGCCGGCAGACTGATGCGCACACCGGGGATGTTGACACTCTTGCGGCTCCCCACGGTGCCGTCGTTCTGGGCACTGCAGAGCAGGTAACCGGGAGTGACGGCGATCACCTTCAGATCGATCTCACCATCATCAATCAGGATATCATCGCCCACCTTCATCTCTTCGGTGATGTTGGGATAAGAGATGCAGATGGCTTCCTGTGTGGAGATGCCCGCAGGATTGCCAACAATCTTCACCTGGTCGCCCGTCTTCAGATCGATAGGGTTTTCTGCCACGGTAGTCCGTATCTCAGGGCCCTTTGTGTCTACAAGAATAGCAATACGGTTGGACACCTCACGGGTGTTGTTGATGATTTTCAAAAAACCATCCTCATCGAGGTGTGCCGAGTTGAGCCTCACCACATTCATCCCCGCCTCAAACAGTTCACGGAGAAAAGTGACGTCGCATCGCTTGTCGGAAATGGTGGCGATGATCTTTGTTTTTTTTAGCATATATTTTTTTTGGATTGTTCAGTCTATGTAACGTTTGTATTTACTTTTTGTTTGCTTCCAACAACCCTTCCAGAGCCAGTCGATAGGAGTCGAGGCCAAACCCGGCTATCACACCGCGGCAGACAGCCGACAGCAGGGAGTGGTGACGAAACTCTTCCCGGGCATGTACGTTGGAGATATGCACTTCCACAACCGGTGCAGGCACGGCTTTGATCGCATCACGTATGGCTACCGAGGTGTGGGTGTAGCCCCCCGCGTTGAGGATGATGCCATCGCTTCCATAACCTGCCTCCTGGATCTTGTTGATCAACTCTCCTTCCACATTCGATTGGTAAACAGTGAGAGTGACTGCAGGGTAAGCAGCCTGCAATCTGTCCAGATAGTGATCAAAAGATTGGCTGCCATAGGTCTCCGGTTCACGGAGACCCAGCAGGTTCAGGTTGGGACCGTTGATGATTTGAATCGTCATAATATTATTTGGAATGTGGGATGTAGCATTTTATGACGTCATACATCCCCAATTACTCTACAAAGATACAACTATTTCCCGGTGAAAGAATCATTTCTGTCATTCAGTATTTCATCTTCATAACCATCACATTGATGCAAAAAAAACCGGTGGTGTCACATCAAAGCAACACCACCGGAATCAAAGTGTATGATCGTTATTATCAATTTTATTCCTCAACAGTCTCTACCTTTTCACCAGCCGGCTCACCATAATGCGCCGCAGCCATCCGCAGGTAGGAGCGGTAACGCCATTGCGCATTCTCCCGTGCAGCCTCGAACAGCTCGTCAGCCTGACGGGGGAAGGACTTGATCAGCTGCGTGTAGCGCACCTCTCCCAACAGGAAGTCGCGGAACTTACTCCAGTCCGGCTCCTTGCTGTCCAGTTGGAACGGGTTCTGCCCTTCATCTTCCAGTCGCGGGTCATAGCGCCAGAGATGCCAGTAACCGCACTCTACCGCAGCTTTTTCTTCCGATTGAGCGGTACCCATTCCCCTTTTCAGTCCGTGACTGATACAGGGTGAGTAAGCAATGATGATGGAGGGGCCATGGTAGGACTCCGCCTCTTTCAATGCCTTGAGGTAGTGTGACTGGTTGGCGCCCATGGCTACCTGTGCTACGTAAACGTAGCCATAGGTGGCGGCGATCATGCCGAGATCCTTCTTGCGGATACGCTTGCCCGCTGCCGCGAACTTGGCTACCGCAGCCATGGGTGTGGACTTGGAAGACTGACCTCCGGTGTTGGAGTAGACCTCTGTGTCGAGCACCAGTATGTTGATATCCTGACCGCTGGCCAGCACATGGTCGAGACCGCCGAAGCCGATGTCATAGGCCCAGCCGTCACCACCGAACACCCAGATCGATTTCTTGGTGAGGTACTTCTCCATCGAGAGGATCTCCTGTGCCACGGGATGATTAACTCCTGTGAGGGCAGTCACCAGCTGTGCCGAAGCTTCTTTCGATCCCTCTGCATCAGCTTTCTTCTCCAGCCACTGGGTAAAGAGATCTTTCTGTTCTGCGGTGAAGTCGTCGGAAGCGAGACCTTTCTGCATCAGCTCGCTCAGGTGATTGCGCATGCTGTTGTGTGCGATAACGAAACCATAACCGAATTCGGCATTGTCCTCAAAGAGCGAGTTGGCCCATGAGGGACCCTTGCCCTCCTCATTCGTGGTGTAGGGGGTGGCCGGCGCTGAAGCACCATAAATGGAGGAGCATCCGGTGGCGTTGGCAATCATCATCCGGTCGCCGTAGAGCTGTGTGATCAGCTTTATATAGGGTGTCTCACCGCAACCTGAGCAGGCTCCGGAGAACTCAAAGAGCGGTTTGGCGAACTGCGAATTCTTCACATTCAGGCTCACATCGAGCAGGTGTGCCTTGCTGGAGACATTTTTCACCATGTAATCCCAGTTCTGCTGGTTGTCGTACTGCGTACCGATCGGCACCATCTCAAGTGCCTTCTCCCCCTTCTTGCCGGGACATACATCCACGCAGTTGCCACAACCCAGGCAGTCGAGCACATCGACCTGGATGCGGAAAGCCATGCCGGACAGCTGTTTACCCTGTGCTTTAAGCAATTCAACACCTTCACCCAGACCCTGCTGCTCCTGTTCATCAAGGACGAATGGACGGATGGTGGCGTGGGGACATACATAGGCACACTGGTTACACTGAATACAGGTATCCGGGTTCCATACCGGCACACTGGCAGCTACTCCGCGCTTCTCGTAGGCGGTAGTGCCCTGTTCCCAGGTACCGTCCTCACGACCGGTGAAAGCTGATACCGGCAGGTCGTAGCCGCGCTGTGCGTTCACGGTACGTACCACCTGGTTGATAAAGGCAGGTGCATCGTCTGTTGTTGCCTCTGCAACACCCAGTGTTGCCCATTCGGGCATCACCTCTACCTCTTCCACATCACCACCGCGATCCACGG
>DURL01000073.1 GCA_012837345.1 Bacteroidales bacterium | reverse complement strand
ATCCATCTCTGATGGCTTCCTGTCCCAGGGAGGGACCTACCACATCTTCCTGTACGATACGCACACCTGCCTGCATCTTACCCGACTTGAGCACATTCTCCAGGTCCTGTGCCTCCTGAGGTGTGAAATTACCGGTGATGGAGGAGCGTCCTCCGTCGATACGGTCGTTCACCGTGGGTGCGGAGTAGACAAATCCGTCAAGCAGGATGGCAATTGATTTGCCTACCTCGGCACCGGTGATGGTGGACCAGCGGCTGGCACCTGCAGCATTCATCGTCATGGTCACTTCCCAGGCCGATCCCTGTTGTCCCTGGTCGGCACGGGCGTTGGTCACCACATCCCCTTCGAGTGCGGGACCCCGTTTACTGCCGTCACCCTTCAGGGCGAAGAGCTGGAAGTAGGTTTCTCTTTGATCTACCGGCTTGAATCCCCACTTGAAGCGTACATCAGCAGGGAAGAGATCTTTGTAGCGTTGCAACAGGAAGTTTACCGCTGCGGTGTCGAGCTTCGAAACAGTTCCTACCATTGGACCTCCCACGCCGCTCATGGCGAAATAGGGTTCATTGAAATACTCCACGAAACTTCTGGTGATCTGGATCTCTTCCTCCTCTTCGGCAAGCAGAGTCGTTTCAGCTTCGTCGGCAGCAACCGTGTCGGCAGCAACTGCTGCTGTGGTGTCGGGCAGAGCCGAGCGCTTGGCCATCGCATATTCAGACGAACGGCTGTTCATCTCATTGAAGAAAGTGCCCAGCTCATTCACGTTGTAGGTCTTCCAGAACTCCAGGTTGGCACTTCCCTGCAAAAGGTTACGTACACGCTCCGGCTCGGTGATCCCGGGGAGCTCCACCAGGATGCGCTCGGCACGGTCGAGGCGCTGGATGTTGGGAGCAACCACACCAAAACGGTCGATACGGGTTGCCAGTACATTAAAGGAGTTGTCGGCAACGCTTGAAAGTTCACTACGTAATACCGAAATTACTTCGTCATTGGAGTAGGTGGGACTCACCCTCTCGCTCATGGTCACACTGTATATATTGGCCAGTCTGCCTTCCGGATTGATCTCCTCGTAGTTCTGCTGGAAAAGCGAGATGAAGTCGGAGGAGCTGCCCCGACGGTTCTCTTTGATGGTTTCACTCAGTGCCTGATTGAACTGGGGGTCGTCGGTGTTGGCCAATGAAGAAAGAACCTCTGCGGCATTGATTTCGAGCACCACGTTCATACCACCCTTGAGGTCCAGACCGAGTCCGATCTCTTTCTCCCGGATCTGTTTGAGTGTGTAGTTCAAATACACCTTTTCGGTAGACAATGAATCAAGATAATGATTCTTCAGTGCTAAGTCTCCATTTGCGTATTGATCCGCTTTCTTGTTGTACTGCCTTCCCACCACGGTGAAGGAGAGGTAGAACAAACAGATCGCCGTCAGGATAATACTGAAGACTTTAATGAATCCTTTGTTTTGCATTTCAATATTACTTTTTTATTTACAATTTGTTTTGCTTGCAGGTTGTTAACCGGTGTTCGTGAGATAAGATCCGGGCACAAAGCATGCCCCTACAATTTTTAGCGTGCAAATATACGTTTTTTTTATCTTTTTAAGAACAATATCGCCGGATTATTTTCTGAGAGCTAATCCGGCGATAAGCTGAGTGATAAAGCCTGGTGTGCTTATTCAATAAACCCTCTGTTCTTTAACAGGTAAACGGGATCGGGTTCCGCTCCGCGGAACTTCTTGTAGAGTTCCATAGGATCCTCGGTGTTCCCTTTCGAGAGCACATGCTCACGGAAGAGACGGGCTGTCTCCTGGTCAAAGATCCCCTTTTCGGCAAAAGCCTGGAAGGCGT
>DURL01000072.1 GCA_012837345.1 Bacteroidales bacterium | reverse complement strand
CCAACTTTCCATCCTTTTCACTATCTTTGTGCTCCGTTTTGGGGTATCAGAGTGAAGAAGTTGATTTAGAAGTAATAAAGCCGGAAAAAGGCTCTTCTGCTTTCCAGACACCGAACGATCAAAGTATAAAACAACAATAAATATAGATTCAATGTCAGACGATAAGAAGATTATTTTCTCCATGGTGGGGGTCAGCAAGACATTTCCGCCACACAAGCAGGTGTTGAAGGATATCTACCTCTCCTTCTTTTATGGTGCCAAGATCGGCATCATCGGGTTGAACGGCTCCGGTAAATCGACCCTGCTGAAGATCATCGCAGGAATAGAGAAGGAGTACCAGGGTGATGTGGTCTCCGATAAAAGCTTCTCGGTGGGATACCTGGAGCAGGATCCTAAACTGGAGGACAGCAAGACGGTGATAGAGGTGGTGCGTGAAGGAGTGCAGCCCATCATGGACCTGTTGGCAGAATATGAGGATATCAACCTTAAGTTCGGTCTTCCGGAATACTATGAGGATGAGGAGAAGATGAACAAGCTGTTCGACCGTCAGGCAGAGCTGCAGGATAAGCTCGATGCTGCCGACGCCTGGAACATCGACAACCGCCTGGAACGCGCGATGGACGCACTGCGCTGCCCCGCTGAAGAGGAGTCGATCCGTCACCTCTCGGGAGGTGAGCGTCGCCGTGTGGCGCTCTGCCGCCTGCTGCTGCAGGAACCGGATGTGTTGTTGCTCGATGAGCCTACCAACCACCTCGATGCCGAATCGATCGACTGGCTGGAGCAGCACCTTCAACAATACAAGGGTACCGTGATCTGCATCACGCACGACCGTTACTTCCTCGATCATGTGGCGGGCTGGATCCTGGAGCTGGACCGCGGTGAGGGGATCCCCTGGAAGGGGAATTACACCTCCTGGCTGGAGCAGAAGACCAAGCGGATGGAGCAGGAGGAGAAGCAGGTAAGCAAGCGCCGCAAAACATTGCAGCGTGAGTTGGAATGGATCAACCTGGCTCCCAAGGCACGTCATGCCAAGGGAAAAGCGCGTCTTAATTCCTACGAGCAGCTGCTCAACCAGGATCAGAAGGAGCGGGAGGAGAAGCTGGAGATCTTCATCCCCAACGGTCCCCGTCTCGGTAACAAGGTGATTGAAGCACAGAACGTGGCCAAGGCGTTCGGTGACAAACTGCTGTTCGACAATCTTAACTTCATGCTTCCCCCCAACGGCATCGTAGGCGTCATCGGCCCCAATGGTGCAGGCAAGACCACGTTGTTCCGTCTCATTGAGGGGATAGAGAAACCGGATAAGGGAACCTTCGAGGTGGGTGAGACCGTGGTGACCGCCTATGTGGATCAGCAACATGAGGCGATCGATCCCGACAAAACAGTATACCAGGTGGTCTCCGACGGTGCGGAGTTCATCCGCGTCGGCGGCAGGGAGATCAACGCCCGTGCCTACCTCTCACGGTTTAACTTCACCGGTGCCGACCAGGAGAAGCTGTGCGGCGTGCTCTCGGGAGGTGAACGTAACCGTCTCCATCTGGCCCTCACGCTGAAGGCGGAAGCCAATGTGCTGCTGCTCGATGAGCCTACCAACGACATCGACGTGAACACCCTGCGTGCGCTGGAGGAGGGACTGGAGAATTTCGCCGGCTGTGCCGTGGTGATCTCGCACGACCGTTGGTTCCTGGATCGTATCTGTACCCATATCCTGGCATTCGAGGGAAACTCGGAGGTCTTCTATTTCGAAGGCTCCTATAGCGAGTATGAGGAGAACAAGAAGATGCGTCTCGGCAACGTGGAACCGAAACGGGTACGCTACAGGAAACTGTAACATATTGTTTATTATCTTTGTGGCTTCTGATCCGAAACCATTCGTGCTACTGAGATGATGAGTCAGGGATAGCATGAAACGTAAACCAAACAGAATGAGAAAATTGATATTTGTTGTGCTGATTCTTTTTTTTCAGACGACACTCTATGGGCAGTATACCCATTACAAGGGCAAGGTGATTGATGCGGTTTACCACACACCGGTACCCTATGCCTCTCTGTTTGTCGAGTACACCCAGTTTGGTGCGGTAACCGACAATGTGGGCGAGTTTTCGTTCCGGGTACCCGATTCACTCCGGCACCACCGTCTTGTTGGAGTAGGGGACGGCTATCCCATTGCCTATTTCTCCTCCAACGTGGATGAACCGGCAGCCATGATCATCGCACTGCAACCACAGGGTACAGCCGGCGCTGCTGCATCACCACTGGGCGTAAACCCGGGTGATCAGGGTGCTTTCGGATCGTTTCTCAATAAGGCGATACAGTTGGTGCTGAACGACTGGATCCCGCTGGGTGATCCCGAGACCAACAAGTTTGATTTCGGCCGCATCCAGACCTTACCCACCTACAACCCCATTGAGGGTGTGCGTCTCAGGGCAGGGGTGGCTTCCAACTCCCGCCTCACTCCTCATCTCTTCCTGAAGGGATATCTGGCCTACGGTTTGGGAGATGAACAGTTCAAGTACCGGGGTGAGGCAACCTGGTCGTTCGACAGGAAGGCTTACCACGAGGAGGAGTTCCCGAAAAACAACCTGAGCCTGGTTTATGAGAACGACCTCTACTCACCCGGTGAGATGCACCCCCGCTCACCGAATAACCTGCTGCTGATCACCTACCGCCGTTCGGAGAATCAGGCCACCTACCGCAATTTTGCGGAGATCAACTACGAAAGGGAATACAAGAACGGGTTTGCCCAGATGGTATGGGTGAGAAGGGCCAGGATGGTGCCTCAGGGGACATTGCGTTTCGAAAACCAGATCGAGGGCATGGTTTTCAATGATGATGCCCTTTATACTTCAGAGCTGGGGCTGCAGCTTCGTTATTCTGTGCGGGAGGCATACAGACAGCAAAAGCGCAAACGACAGCCTATAGAGATGACCAGTCCCGTTTTCTTCTTCACTCACATGGTAGGATATTACAACTACGATGGAGAGAGATGGCTCAGCTCTCCGGATAAGGATAGACCTTTTCATCGCTCCGAGTTCTCGGTACAAAAACGTTTTCTACTGGGAACAGCCGGTCGCCTCGATGCAGTGGGAGAGGTGTCGAAGATCTGGAATGCGGTACCCTTCCCACTGCTGGTTTATCCCAACCAGCGACAACGACACCATATCGAGAACAACGCTTTCTTTCTGAACCAGGCACTCGAATTTATGGCCGACGAGCAGTATACCCTCAGAACCACTTTCGTGGGTGACGACCTGCTGCTTTCAAAGGTGGCGTTGCTGGATCGATTGGGTCTGAGAGAGTTGCTCTCGGTGAGAGCCTCCTACGGGCGACTGAGCGACAAGAACGACCCGGAGCGGTCGCAGGAGCTGTATAAATTTCCACTCGTTTCCCATCGTTATGGATCTGCTCCCTACCTGGAAGGAACCATCGGCATCACCAACATCCTGGGATTGTTGCGAGTGGAGTATGTGCACCGCTTCACCTACCGCGATCATCCCGATGCCTTGCTGGGTAAGATCAGGGTGGATGTCACACTGTGAAAAAATGAGGAGTTTGTAATCATCGGCAGAAGCACATGAAAAAGAAGGTTGACAATATGATGAGCGCCATAGGTGACATTTGGAGCAACCTGTTCTGGAGGAACCCACCCCATCTCTGGGCGCTGAAAGTGACCCTCGCCATCGCCTTCCTGCTGCTGCCGGCAGAGCTGCTCCTGCACAACTCATTTATCGGCACCACGCTCGCCCTGGGTGTGGTGGCCATGGCACTGGGTGAGACCGATGTGCATCCGCGGGGCAGGGTGAAGTCGGCCGGCATCGCCCTGCTCTTTTTCTTCCTCACCAGCAGCATCACAGAGCTAACTCTTCCCTATCCGGCACTTTTTGCTCCTGTCCTGGGCATCATGGCGTTTGCCCTGGTGCTTATGGGTGGCATCGACTCACGTCTGCAGGGGGTCACCTTCGGCAGCCTCCTGATCCTGGTCTATACCATGCTGGGGGCGGGCAACAGCGACAGTTGGGTTCATCAGCCGCTGCTCCTTACCGGCGGAGCACTGTGCTATTCGGCTGTTTCAATCCTATTGCTCTATCACCGTCCCTATCGACTGCTGACCGACCAGCTGTCGCGTGGCTTTCATTATCTGGCTGAATATATTGAACTGAAGGCAGGTCTCTTTCCCAGCAACCCCGCGATGCAACGCTCTATACGCAACCAGCTGGCACAGAAGAACACCCAGCTGGCACAGCAGATAGAAGCATGCAAGAATGATCTCTATAGCTATTCGGAGGAGAGCAGTCACGAGATGCAACCTCTGTTGAGCAGTTATTACAGGAAGTGGTTCCTCCTCCAGGAGATGCAGGAGCGGGCCATCTCCAGTCATGAGCAGTACGACCTGCTGTCGGAGCAGGTGAAGAACAGCGACCTGATTGAGGGCTTCGGTCAGTTGATGCGGGAGCTGTCCGGTGCCATTGCACAGTATGCGGAATCACTGATCACCGGTCAACCCTACCGTCATCCCCTCTCGCTGCGGTGGACCCTCACGGCCATGCAGCGGATGCTGGAGGATGAAAAGAGGGAGGCACACCACCTGACACTCTCCCTGCTGATGCGCAACCTGACAGGACTGGAGAAGAATCTGCGGGGTGATGATGCATCGGTCTCTCAGATCGATCTTGCCGCATTCTATACACGTAAGCCGGAGAGGAAACGGCTGCAGGAGCTCTTCACACCCACCCATCCCCGCTTTCGCTTTGCCGTGAGACTTACCCTCGGCTGGCTGCTGGGGTACGGGATGATGCAGTTGCTCCACTTCGAGAAAGGGGCCTGGATCCTGCTCACCTCACTGATCGTTTTTCAGCAGACCTACAGCGCCACCCGTATGCGTCTCTTCCACCGTGTGCTGGGTACACTGCTGGGAGTCATCCTCGGGGTGACACTGGCGCAGCTGTTGCCCACCCACGCGGGGCATATCCTGCTACTGCTCGGGTCGATCTACGCCTTTTTCTACTGGCTTAAGAAGAACTACACCATTGCTGCCATCTTCATCACCACCTTCGTACTTGCAGTCTTTAACCTGCTCTCCAGCCAGGGCGTGGAGGTGATGCTTCCCCGGATCATTGACACCCTTATAGGTGGAGCAATTGCTTTCCTGGTGGTGCGTTTTGTATGGCCCGACTGGCAGTACAAACAGCTCCCCTCGTTACTGCATACTGCGGTGGTGAAGAACAAACGCTACTTTGAAAGCGTCTACGACGGCACTGTAGGCGAGGATGAGTATCAACATAACCGACGTACTGCTTACAATGCTGACAATGCGCTCACCTCCGCCTGGAAAGGTATGCGTCTTGAACCAAAGCACACCCGCCTTTATCAGGAACGGGCATTCAATCTCACCAACCTGAACCATGCACTGCTCTCCTATATCTCTGCCTTCGGTGTACACAAGCATGCCGAGGATCTGACTGAGCAGGAACGATCCTTTTGTGACAATGTGAGCAGGGTACTGCATTATGCATCCGGGTTGCTGACCGGTGAAACCGACCACACGGAGCTTGAAACAGTGCTTCAGGAAGCCAACTGCTGGGAAGATCGCATTGAGGAGTTGCAACAGGATGAAGCCAACAGAAAGGCAGGACTGATCTACAACATCGCCCACGTCTCGCGTGAGTTGCTGATTGAGACAAAAGGGATAGTCAGCAGCAAGTACAGCAATTGAAAAAAATACCCCTCCGTCTGCTATGCATCGGATGTAAACAAATAAGAGGAAGCGTTTCACGGTTGGTCTGCGAAACGTTTTTTTTGTATTATCTTTGTACCCTCATTGCGATCTATGATCACGACACATTGTTATGGTATGATCGTTGATACGCATCAGACATTTATATGATTGACATTGGGTAGATGGTAACAATATTAGGCATAGAGTCTTCCTGCGACGACACCTCGGCAGCGGTGATCCGCGATGGGGTGATCTGCTCGAACGTGATTGCCGGACAGGCGGTACACGAGCGCTACGGTGGCGTGGTGCCCGAGCTGGCATCACGTGCACACCAGCAGAACATCATTCCGGTGGTACATGACGCCCTGCTGCAGGCAGGCATCACAAAGGAGGAGGTGACTGCCATCGCCTTCACCCGCGGACCGGGTCTCCTGGGATCACTCCTGGTGGGGACCTCCTTCGCAAAAGGATTCTCCTCCGCACTCGACATACCAATGATCGAGGTGAACCACCTGCAGGCACATGTGCTGGCTCACTTCATCAAGGAGGATGAAAATGACACGGACCAGCCCTCTTTTCCGTTTCTCTGCCTGCTCGTCTCGGGCGGTAACTCACAGATCATCCTTGTTAAGTCGCACAGCGAGATGGAGATCATCGGGCAGACTATCGATGATGCGGCCGGCGAGGCGTTCGACAAGTGTGCCAAGGTGATGGGACTGGGCTACCCCGGGGGACCGGTGGTCGACCGACTGGCTAAGGAGGGTGATCCGAAACGGTTCACCTTCAGTAAACCCAACATTGCCGGCTACGACTACAGCTTCAGCGGACTGAAAACATCATTCCTCTATTTTCTTCGGGATGAGCTGAAGATGAACGCCGATTTCATCGAACAAAACAAGAACGACCTTTGTGCCTCCCTGCAACAGACCATCATCGATATCCTGATGAACAAGGTCTACCATGCCACGAAAGATTTAAAGATCAAAGAGGTAGCGGTAGCAGGCGGTGTCTCTGCCAACTCGGGACTGAGAAGCGCCTTTGAAGCATACAGCCGGCGTTACGGCTGGAAGATCCATATCCCCAAATTTGCCTATACCACCGACAATGCCGCCATGGTGGCCATCACGGGTTACTACAAGTATCTCCGTGGCGAGTTCTGCGGACCGGAGGTGGCTCCTTACGCGAGAGTCTCCATTTGATAACAGCAAACAAAACAATTATCCAGATAGTATGAATGTAGAAGAAAACAATGCCGTTGAGGAGAACAGGAAGAGCCTCAATTTTATCGAAGCAATGGTAGAGAAAGACCTGGCAGCAGGGCGTAACGACGGACGCGTACAGACCCGCTTCCCGCCCGAGCCGAACGGTTACCTGCACATAGGCCATGCCAAGGCCATCTGCATCGATTTCGGGATTGCACAAAAATATGGCGGTGTCTGCAACCTCCGTTTCGATGACACCAACCCGGTGAAGGAGGATGTGGAATATGTTGACTCCATCCTGGAGGATATCAAATGGCTGGGTTACCAGTGGGGGAACGTCTACTATGCGTCCGACTATTTCCAGCAACTGTGGGACTTCGCCCTGAAACTGATCCGGGAAGGTAAGGCATATGTCGATGAACAGTCGGCTGAGGAGATCGCCCGCCAGAAGGGTACACCTACCGTTCCCGGCACCCACAGTCCCTTTCGCGACCGTCCGATTGAGGAGTCGCTCGAGCTCTTCGAGAAGATGAACAGCGGTGAGATACCTGAGGGGAAGATGGTGTTGCGTGCCAAAATCGACATGGCCGCCTCCAACATGCACTTCCGCGACCCGATCATCTACCGCGTGATCCACATACCGCATCATCGCACCGGCACCACCTGGAAAGCCTACCCGATGTATGACTTCGCTCATGGGCAGTCGGACTACTTCGAAGGGGTGACTCATTCGCTCTGTACGCTCGAGTTCGAGGTTCACCGTCCGCTCTACGACTGGTTTATCGACCAGCTGGCCGACAGCGACTACCGTCCCCGCCAGACCGAGTTCAACCGCCTGAACCTCACCTACACCGTGATGAGCAAGCGCAAGCTGCTTCAGCTGGTGCAGGAGAAGCTGGTCTCCGGATGGGATGATCCCCGCATGCCCACCCTCACCGGTATGCGCCGCCGCGGCTTCACACCGGGGGGGATCCACAACTTCATCGACAGGATCGGTTATACCAAATATGATGGCATGAACGATATCTCCCTCCTGGAGCATGCTGTGCGCGAGGATCTTAACAAGAGGGTTATGCGCGTTTCCGGTGTGATCGACCCTGTTAAACTGGTGCTCACCAACTACCCTGAGAACCAGACGGAAGAGATGGAGGCGATCAACAACCCCGAAGACGAGTCGATGGGCACCCGAAAAGTGATGTTCACCCGCGAGCTCTGGATCGAACGGGACGACTTCATGGAGGATGCACCGAAAAAATATTTCCGCCTCACGCCGGGGAACGAGGTACGACTCAAGAACGCCTACATCGTGAAATGTACCGGCTGCAGGAAAGATGAGCAGGGTAACGTCACAGAGGTGTACGCCGAGTACGATCCGCAAACAAAAAGTGGTATGCCGGAGGCCAGTCGCCGTGTGAAGGGCACCATCCACTGGGTATCCGTACCCCACAGCCTTAACGCCGAAGTGCGGCTCTACGACCGTCTCTTCATGGTAGAGGACCCCTCGGCTGAGAAAGAGAAGGATTTCCGCGAACTGATGAACCCCGAATCGCTGATCGTCAAGAGCGGTTGCAAGGTAGAGGCGTACCTTAAAGAGGCAAAACCGCTTGACAGCTTCCAGTTCCAGCGAATCGGATACTTCAACGTGGACAAAGAGTCCGCCGAAGGCAATCTGGTGTTCAACCGAACTGTGGCTCTGAAAGACTCCTGGAAGAAACAGAACGGCTGATACGGGTTGCCCGAAGAGAGTCATGAACTCCGTTAAACGATAAAAAGCATGGAAGAGAACGAAACCGATATCACCGCCCTGATAGAGAAGTACGAGCAGATGCGTGCCCTCGGCAGGAATTTTTACTTCGATGCCGATGAGTTTGCACTGCTGGCTGAGTACTATAACGCTGAAGGGGACAACGATGAGGCTGAGCAGCTGATCCGCGAGGGGTTGAGGATGCATCCTGGTAGTTCGGGGCTCATGCTGTTGAGAGCAAAGACACTGGTTTTCGCGGAGTTGTATGAAGAGGCACTCGAATACTTGCGGCTGATCTCCGATGAAGGTGGGGTGGAGCATGCCCTGCTCCGGATTGAATCGATGCTTCATCTTGAACAATACGATGATGCAGACCGACTGATCAACGAGACACTGGAGGAGGATCTGGTGATGGATGACCTCTACTACTTCATCACCGAGGCGGCTTACCTGCTCAACGATCTGGACAAGTTCGACCGTGCAATCACCTTCCTGGAGGAGAGCATGAAGATCGACGACACCAATGTCGACGCCATCGTTGATCTGGCTTATGCCTATGAGATGAAGGGTGATCTGGAGAAAGCCATCGAACAGAATAACCGGCTGCTGGATATCGATCCTTACTCCTATGACGGGTGGGTCAATATTGGCAAGCTCTACTCCATGAACGGGCAGTACGACAAGGCGATCGATGCGTTCGACTTCGCCCTCACCATCCGCGAGGATGACCTGCCGGTGATGAAGATGAAGGCGCTGTCGCTCTACCTGAACGACAACGTTCGCGAGGCGGTAGCCATCTTCGAGCAGTGCCTGAATAAGGCACCCGGTGACGAATCACTCTATGACTCACTGCTCGAGGCCTATGAGGCGATGGAGCAGTATGACGAGATGATGAAACTGATTGATAAGAAAGAGGCACTCTTTGGTAACGAGGGTGTACTGGCTAAAAGAGCCTTTGTGCATATGAACCGTGAGGAGATCGACAAAGCGAAGGAGTTGTTTGAGCAGATACCCGACGCGGAGAAAGAGACCCTCGACTATTATATGCTGGAGGGTGAACTGGCGTTCCACGACAACGACTTAAAAAGGGCTGAAACAGCCTACATGAAAGCGGCTCTCATCTCCGAGGGAAACGAGGAGATCCTCGACCGCCTTGTAAACATTAGCGTGGCACAGGAGAAATTCGAACAGGCGGCTGTTTATCTGGAGGAACTGCTGGAGATCGCTCCCGACTTCCCCACTGCCAAGTCGCGATTGGCCTTCATCCGCTTTGAGATCGGCTCCAAAGAACCGTTCGATGAGATCATGGCTCAGTTCTCGGATGAGGAGCTGCGTGCCCTGCTCAGCCTCATCTCCGGCAGTGGTGAGGCGGAGTATCCGAATTACAGCCGTGAGAAGATGCTCACCCGCCTGAACGAAGCACGCGAGAACCGCGTGCTGTTCAAGAACATCAAGTATTGAAAAATCTTTACCAGCGACTCGCTTGATATTGCTTTGGGAGATGCTCCTGGCTTTCCCACGTCCGTACTCACATGGTTATGCCTCTTTCTTGTATTGGTATACCACCATGTTGATCCTGTCCATGATGGCTCTGCCTACACCTTGTTCTTCGACCGGTCTCCTCAATGCATATCATCACTATTGGAAAATGTATATTGATAATCCATCGGAATAATTTCCAGATACTCCTCCACACTGCCTCCCCGCAGGCAGGTCTCTATGATGCGCTGGCCGGTGGGATGCAGGCCGGGTACAAGGTATTTCTGCAATTCCGACCGGAAGAAATCATACAGGATCTCCGCGCCGGCATCATATCCTGCAGTATCCACCTCTGTCTGTTTGTGCACCTGAAGAAAACGGGAAGGGATCTTTGCCCCCTCAATGGTGAGATAGTGCACAGCCTGCAAATTCGTTGTCAATCATGATGACTATCTGTCCTTCCGGGAAGTTCTCCACCAATACTTTTAACTGTTTCTCCTTCCAGAAAGGCTCCGGTATGTTGGGATAGGCTTCGATCATTGCCTGTTTCAAATCACCATAATCCTCTAATTTTAGAAACTGTAAAGTGATGTTATCAATCTCTCTCATGGTCTTTTCGGTTCAGCTGTTTCATTTTGGATCATATGGCACGAAAATAGAGAAATAATTAATGGAATCCAACTTTATTCTTTCTTTAATAAAGATGTTTGAAAATAACCCCGTATAATATAGAATTAATATAAAATAGAGTCAATAATGAACATATCGTGATTTATATTGCTATATTGCTTTATTTCTGTTAATTTTGCATCTTCTAAAATTGAACCATATGAGTGCCGTAACGGAAAAAATAAGGATTTTGTGTGCCGATAGGAAACTGTCGGAAGTGGAACTGGCAACGGGAGCAGGATTGACCATAGAGCAGGTGAACCGCATTTGCCACAGTGATGTCATCCCCTCACTTGCCTCTCTGATAAAGATAGCGCGGGCACTGGGCGTACGGTTGGGTACCTTTCTGGACGACAGCGAAGAGATGGGGCCGGTTATCCATCGGCGCTCCTTTGAAAATGAGAAGGCAACCTTCACCAGCCACCAGACCAGCCAAAATGCGCACATGGACTTCGTTTCACTGGCAGGAAGAAAGGCGGGTAGAAATATGGAGCCATTCCTGGTGCAGATAAAATCAGGTACCGGTAAGGAGAGCTTTTCTTCACACGAGGGGGAGGAGTTTCTCTATGTGCTGGAGGGATCCATCACGGTTCACTACGGAAGGGAGGAGTATACCCTGCAACAAGGCGACAGCATCTATTACGACTCCATTGTGGATCACCTGGTGACGGCCACCGGTGCCACTGAGGCGAAAATTCTGGGCGTGATCTACACCCCTGCCTAAAACTTCTGCAGCATGCACAAACAGACTGAAATCGCATTGTCGGACCGCACCCTGGGCGACTGGCTTGAGTATTGGGCTGTGACAACGCCCCACAAGGAATACATCGTCTACTCCGACCGTGATCTTCGTTTTACCTGGAAGCAATTCAACGAACGGGTGGATCATATGGCCAGGGGACTGATCGCAATAGGTGTGACACGAGGGACCAACGTGGGTATCTGGGCTCAGAACGTGCCGGACTGGCTCACTTTTCTCTACGCTACTGCCAAGATCGGAGCCGTGGCGGTGACAGTCAACACGAGTTATCGCACTGAAGAGCTTCGCTACCTGATGAGCAACTCTGATATGCATACGCTTTGCATGACCGACGGGGTGCCGGGGAGCAACTACACCGACATTATTTATGAACTGTTACCGGAACTGAAAACGACGCAGCGTGGAAAGCTGAAATCAGAACATTTCCCCGCATTGAAGAATGTGGTCTACATCGGACAGGAGAAGTATCGTGGCATGTACAACACGGCTGAGGTCCTTTTGCTGGGACAGAACGTGCCGGACGACGAGTTCATGAGATTGCGTGCCCTCTCTGTCTGTGATGATGTGGTCAATATGCAGTACACCTCCGGTACTACAGGGTTTCCCAAGGGGGTGATGCTGACCCACCACAACATCGCCAACAACGGTTACCTTACCGGTGTGCATATGCAATTCACTCCGGAAGATAAATGCTGTATCTGTGTGCCGCTGTTCCACTGTTTCGGTGTGGTGCTTGCCACCATGTGCTGCCTCACTCATGGCAGCACCCAGGTGATGGTAGAGCGGTTCGACCCGCTGGTGACGCTGGCATCGGTTCACAAGGAACGGTGTACCGTGTTGCATGGTGTCCCTACCATGTTTATCTCGATGCTCCACCATCCCATGTTCCCGATGTTCGACATGCATTCTCTCCGTACCGGCATCATGGCCGGGGCACTCTGTCCCGAGGAGCTGATGAGGCAGGTGAACGAGCAGATGTTCATGGATCTCACCAGCGTGTACGGGATGACCGAGACATCACCGGGCATGACACAGAGCCGGGTGGATGATCCCTTTGAGGTGCGCCTTTCAACCGTTGGTAGCGATTATGAGTTCACCGAGGTGAAGGTGCTTGATCCCGGGACAGGAAATGAGTGTCCCGTGGGAGTGGTCGGTGAGATGTGCTGCCGTGGGTACAATGTGATGAAGGGCTATTACAAGAATCCGGAGGCGACAGCACAGGTAATTGATGCCAACGGGTACATGCACTCTGGCGACCTGGGGGTGAAGGACGAGAAGGGCAATTACCGCATCACGGGACGTATCAAGGATATGATCATCAGGGGAGGTGAGAACATCTCCCCGAAAGAGGTGGAGGATTACCTCTACCGGATGCCGGGTGTGAAGGATGTACAGGTGGTGGCGGTGGCCTCAAACAGATATGGCGAGGATGTGGGCGCCTTCATCATTCAGAAGGAGGGCCACAACCTCACCACCGAGGATGTGCGCGACTATTGCAAGGGGCATATCGCCAAGTACAAGATCCCGCGCTACGTTTTTGTGGTGGATGTCTTTCCGATGACCGGCAGCGGGAAGATTCAGAAGTTCCGTCTGCGGGAGATGGCACTCGAACTATGCAGGGAGAATGGGATTGAGATCCTCTGATGCGTTAGTCAATCTCTTTATCCAAGCAGGGCTGAGGGTCACTCAACTCTTCTTCAATCTGCATGATCTCCCGTAGTATTGACATCTCCTGCCGGATGGTTCTTCTTATGTATCCGATAAAGATGATGGCAATCACCCCGTACGATGCGTCGATCAGTATCAGAACGGGCAAATTGAAAATCCGGTAGAACAAAGGCGTCAGCATGTAAAATCCAACCGAGTAGAGCAGGAGGATGACAACGGTAACGGGACCATTGATGAGCTTGCGGAAGCGGTGATACACCAGGGTGGCTCTGTTTGAGTTGAAGGCACTGTCGGTCGGATCTGCCTTCGATGAGAGATAGATGCTGTAACATTCAATGAGGATACGCACCGCCAGACCACCGGTCATCAGCACAGCTCCTATCCGACTGAGGGTTTCATTTAACTGCACCACCTGGGTGAAATAGAGTGCAATGATGGCAAGGGTGATGCTCAATATAAGGCTGGTACCCAGTTGCATCCTCCTGGTTCTTTTCATTTTCTCCTTTGCCATTTTGATGATGTGACCGGTATTTGCCGAATCACCCGATTCTTTGCTCCTGGAATTCTCCCATAAGTTTTTTAGAGTCTCTATCTGGTTATCCATTTTCCATTATTTTTTTAAGTTTCTTCTTGATCCTGCTGATTCTTACTCTTACTGCTCCTTCACTCATTCCCATAATCGTTGAGATCTCTTCATATGCCAGCTCATCCAAAACCATCATGATGATCAGTCGGTCTACCTCTTTGAGCTGACCTATGGCATGGTACAATATCTCATGGTGCTTCTCAGATGAGAAGGTTGTCTCTTCAGCCGGACATGCATATTGATCCTCGTTTATTTGAAACGAAAGTTTATTTTTCCTGTCTCTGATGTAATTCAGGCATGTGTTGACAGTGATCCGGTAGATCCATGTCTTGTAAGCGGCTTCATTTCTGAATTTTTGCAAGGCACTCCACGTATTGATAAATACCTCCTGCACCAAATCCCTTGCCAGATCTACATCCCCTTTCATATATCCTCTGCACAACTGCAGTACCATGGGATGATATTCATGATAGAGAGATTCGAATATCTCTTTGTTATCGGACATTGCTCCTTAGGTATTTGTTTATCTGTGTGTACAACCATTCAGGCTGATCGAACATGACAAAATGCTTGCTGTCATCCACAAGGAGGATCTCCTTCTGCTTCAGATTGCGGAACTGCTTCTCAAGATTGGCGGATACTACCTCCCTGTCAGGAAGAGAGCACGCAATAATCAGCGTCGGGATCTCAATGTCGATGAGCTTCTCTCTGAGATCCAGTTTCAATAAATCGGTATAACCGTAGACATAGCTCTTCCTGTCTGAATGAACCGTCCACTCGGTGATCAATGCTGCTTTCGACGGGTCGTTGGTCATGTTTTGAGCTGACGCCTGTGCCATCTTTATGAAATCCTCCTCAGACATCTCCAACATCTGATTGTTATAGGGAGTGTCATATTGAAGGGCGCTTGCCGGGACCCCGGGCATCATCACCTCAAGCATACAGGGAATAGACTCCAGGAGTATAAGTCCCTTGATCTGCCCGGGTAGTGCTACAGCGACATCAACAGCCAGATTTCCTCCCATACTATGTCCAATGAGGGTGACATCCGAAAGCTTTTCTTTTTTTATGTAGGCTATCAGTTCTTTCTTTACCGTTTCGTACCATGGAAATTCTATGGGTGACAGACCGTTAAAACCGGCGTACGAAACAATGTGACTCTCGTAGTCTCCGTCGAGATTTTCTATGGTTTCATTCCATACTGTCCCGGGAGTGGTGAATCCTGGCAGGAACAGGAGGACGGTGCCTGCTCCACTTTTTTCAACTATGATTGCCTGCTGTGAATATGCAAGCTGTACGACGAGCACCAGGGTGATTACAATTCCAAACTTTTTCATGATTATTCGTTGTTATGAATTTCACCTTTGAACCAATTAGCGGAATTTTGTTACATAATTTGACAGGCAATTGTTATTTTTCATGTTCTTATCAGTAATTTAAATACAAGTATAAGCATAAGTACTTATTTCAACGAACACAAAATTACGCCAATAATGATTCAATTACAATGTTTGGTTCTGGAGTTGAAGGAGATTGATTACAACCTGCATCAAAGAGTCGGTCTTTGTTTGAGGAAAGTGAATGGATACAGCTCTTTAAACGAAGAAAGGGTCTGCACGTTAAAAGCGAGACCCCTTTGTGAATTTTGTTATTCTGAGTGTGGAGAATATCGGAGTCGAACCGATGACCTTTTGACTGCCAGTCAAACGCTCTAGCCAGCTGAGCTAATCCCCCATGATTTTTGGTGGTGCAAAGATAGAGATTTTGTTTATATTTGCAATCAAATGAGCTGAAAAATTTTAAAAAGAGAAAAGATGATTGTTTTCAATACCACCTTCCATGTGGATGCTTCTCTTCATGAGGAATTTGTGGACTATATGCTGGAGGTGTTTATCCCCATCTCCACGCGTAGCGGATTGCTCACCTCACCTCGCCTGGCGCGTGTCTTCGGACAGGAAGGGGAGGAGGGACTCTCTTATGCCATGGAGTTTGTCGCTGCGGACCTTGCAGCACTCGAAAAGTGGAACAGCGAGGAGAGTAATCATGTGGTGACACCCTTGCTGGAGAGGTTCAAAGAGAAGGTGGCCGGATTCTCCACTGTGATGCAGACCATAACCTATTGAGCAATGCAGAAAGAACGAATCATCATGGGTATCGACCCGGGCACACAGGTGATGGGCTATGGCATCCTTCGTGTACTGGACAACAAACCCTCCATGATGGCCATGGGAGTGATGGAGCTGGGCAAGTATGGCGACCACTACATGAAGCTGGCCAGGATTTACACCCGTGTGATCGGACTCATCGATGAGTTTCTACCGGACGAACTGGCTATTGAGGCTCCCTTCTTCGGGAAGAATGTGCAAAGCATGCTGAAATTGGGACGCGCGCAGGGTGTCGCCATCGCGGCCGCCATATCGCGTGACATACCCATCTTTGAATATGCACCATTGAAAATCAAGATGGCCATCACCGGCAACGGACAGGCTGCAAAAGAGCAGGTAGCTTACATGTTGCAGAAGATTCTCCATATCCCCGATGAGAACATGTTAACCCAGCTCGATGCTTCCGACGGACTGGCAGCCGCATTATGTCATTTTTATCAGTCGGGAGTCACTACTGGTGATAAGAAATACAGAGACTGGAAGGATTATGCCACAAAAAATCAGGATAAGGTGAAAAAATAGATTTTTTTTCAGGATTACTACACGAAACTCTCTTCATTTTTTTTATCTTTGCTAGAGTGATTAAGAGATCCTGTTTCCTTCAGTATGGTACAGGAGTAAGTCTCCCAAAAAATTAAAAACGGTCGTATGAAAGAATTGGTTTCACACATTGAGTTGCTGTTACATGAACACAACTGCGTGATCATCCCCGGTTTTGGAGGCTTTGTTGTGAACACTTCACCTGCCCGGAGAGATGGTATCGCCACTTTCCACCCCCCCTCGTGTGAGCTGGTCTTCAACCGTGATCTCACATATAACGACGGACTGTTGGCTCAAGCCTACATGAAAAATGAAGGAATACTCTTTGAGGCAGCAATGGTCAAGGTTGAATTGGCTGTAGAGGAACTGATACGGACACTCAGAGATACACACAGGGTGGATCTGGGTAGTCTGGGTTATTTCGCCACCAACGATGAAAAACGGTTTGTATACAAACCGGCACACTTCGTACAACCAGCTTATTTCGGTCTGGGTACTGCATCACTGAAACCACTCATACAGATGCAACCTGTCACCACTCCCTCTCGCAGGGCACAGAGACCCATTCCTCATCGCTCTGTCGGCATCACCGCCGCTGCGGCAGCTATACTGTTGCTGATGATGTTTCTTCTGCCGGTAGGTGATCGCACCATCGTGCGGCAGTCTGCGCAAATTATCTCGGAGTCCGATCTCTTCGGTAACCGTTCACAACCCATCAACAGTGATGAGGCCACATCCGAAACCCCTGTAGCAGAGGTGCCGGCAGCGCTGTCGATGACAGCGATACAACCGGAAACGGTAGTAGAAGCTCCCGCAACAGCTCCGGAGCCGCGGGTTGCTGAAGTGAACCAGCCTCGATATTACATTGTTGTAGGTGTCTACGAGGTGAAGGAGGTAGCTGAGAAGATGATGGAGAATCTTCTCGACAGAGGGTTCTCAGAAAGAGGATGGATGAAACGTCCCGGACGTATCGATGTATATGCTGTCTCCTTCACCCAAAGGGAGGAGGCTGAAAATGCGCTCAGAAAGTTACACAATGAATACCCTGCTCACAGGGATGCATGGATTTTAAAAAGATAAACGATTATGTCTTTCAAAACAAATGTTGTAGCTGGTTTCTTGCTTTACTGGGTCTGCCAGATGTACAAAGCACGCAGGAAGTTGGTTCCACCGGTTGACAGATATCGTTTTCCCGATTTTAAGTGAAAACAATATGAACACCCCGGCTTCACACAGAGGTTGGGGTTTTTCTACATCACTGAAGCGGGATTTGTTACAGTCACGATATGATTGTGAACATAGACTGATTGTAAGAATCTCTCCTTGTGTGATGGAATAGCAAACAGACAATCAAATGAAAAAAAGTATTCTTTTATTCCTCCTCCTCTTTCTCTCAATTGGGGTTCTTTACCCCCGGCAGATCCGGTTATTGACAATTGGAAACAGCTTCTCTGATGATGCCGTAGAACATTACCTGCATGGTCTGGTGGCTGCCGATGGCGATACCATCGTGATCGGTAACATGTACATCGGTGGCTGCTCACTCGAGAAACACTACACAAACGCTCGTAGCGATGCTGCCGCATATTCCTACCGTAAGATTGTGGAGGGTGTGAAAAATGTGACCCCCAACTATAAGCTCTCGGATGCTTTCGCCGACGAAGAGTGGGATTTTATCTCCTTTCAGCAGATGAGCGCATTATCGGGACGCAGCGAGACCTTCTTCCCCTATATCCCGTTTCTGATGGAGTACGCGCGGCAACATACCCCGAATAAGGATGTGCTGTTCCTCCTGCATGCCACCTGGGCATATGCCGGTGATTCCACACACGATGGTTTTGCCAATTATGGCAAGGATCAGCTGACCATGTACCATGCCATCGTGGATGCTACCAGACGTGTCGCCCATCAGGCGGGCATCGACATCATTATACCGGCAGGGACCGCCATACAGAACGGCAGGACCAGTCCCCTGGGTGACAGCTTCTGTCGCGATGGTTATCATCTGGAACTCACTTATGGCAGATATACCGCTTCTTGCGCCTGGTACGAGATGCTCTTCGGTAAGTCGGTGGTGGGCAACAGTTTTCTGCCCGAAGCGATCACACCCTGTCAGGCGCTGATCGCTCAGCTGTCGGCACATTACGCCGTACGGAAACCGTTTGAGATCACCCCTGTAGTGGTATGTGATTCACCTGCCATCGTGGCATCCGCCTATTGACACTCCGATAACGACATCTATTCATTCCGATCCATGAACAGACTAGAATATGAAGCACGCTTGCTTCACAAGTCCTATCCTAAGGATGATCCCTACGGCTCACTCTCCATGCCGGTTTACCATACACTCGCTTATGAGTTCGCAACCGCTGCGGAGATGGAAGATGCCTTTTGCGGTCGTACCAGCGAGCATACCTACTCGCGGGTGACCAACCCTACAGTACAGCATCTGGAAGAGCGGGTGAAGGAGATCACGAATGCACATGGTGTGACAGCCCTCAACTCGGGCATGGCCGCCATCAGTAACACCTTTCTGACACTGGCATGGAGCGGTTGTAACATCGTTACATCCCGTCATCTCTTCGGCAACACCTACTCCTTCTTTGTGAATACACTCAATGCGTTTGGTGTAGAGGTGCGCTTCTGTGACCTGACCAACCCGGATGAGGTGGCTGCCAGCATCGACGGGCAGACCTGCGCTCTCTTCGTGGAGGTGATCACCAACCCACAGATGGAGGTGGCCGATCTGATGGCGCTCAGCAGGGTGGCACATGGGAAGGGTGTACCTCTGGTGGCAGACACCACACTGATCCCATTCTCCCATTTTGCTGCCGCCGACTTCGGGGTTGACATTGAGGTGGTCTCCAGCACGAAGTATATCTCTGGTGGAGCCACCAGCCTGGGAGGTTTGATTATCGACTACGGTAGGTTCAACTGGTCGCGGTCGCCGCGATTGCAAATGCTGGCAGATGATTCGCCCTCAGCGTTTCACGACAAGCTGCGCCGCGAGATACACCGCAACCTGGGAGCCTACATGACACCCGAGGTGGCTTACCTGCAGTCTCTGGGCCTTGAGACGCTGCCGGTGCGTTACAACCGCCATGCCTCCACCTGCTCTGCTCTTGCCGAGCAGCTTGTCTCTCTGTCCGGAGTAACTGGTGTAAACTATTCCGGCCTCACTGACAACCCATTCTTTGAGGTAAGCAAACGACAGTTTGGTGATTACCCCGGTGCGATGCTCACCTTCAACCTGGCGTCGAAGGAGCAGTGCTTCCGTTTCCTGGACCGCCTCAGGCTGATCCGACGCGCCACGAACCTGTTCGACAACCGATCACTGATCCTCCACCCGGCAAGCACCATCTATGGATCCTTCACCGCGGAACAGCGTGACATGATGGACATAAAAGAAACCACACTCCGCCTGTCGGTGGGACTGGAGAGTGTGGATTCATTGCTGGCAGATATCCGGCAGGCACTTAGCGATATGCCGTAAGCACTAATCTATCAGCATTTTATCAATCCTTTTCAATTCCTTAAAGAGGGTACTCCTCAAAAGCGTAAAGAAGGGTGGAGAGGTAACGTTCTCCGGTGTCAGGCAGGATCACCACGATTTTCTTGCCTGCATTCTCCGCTTTCGTTGCCAGCTGAAGGGCAGCGTAGGCAGCGGCACCCGAAGAGATGCCGGCGAGCAGTCCCTCCCGTGAGGCCAGCTTCCTGCCGGTACGAATGGCGTCGTCGTTGCTGACGGTGAGCACCTTGTCGATCACTCGGCTGTCGTAGGTGCCCGGTACGAAACCGGCACCGATGCCCTGTATCTTGTGGGGACCCGGGAGGCCTCCGGAGAGTACCGGAGAGTCGGAGGGTTCCACGGCATAGACCCTGATGGCCGGGTTGAGTTCTTTGAGTCGTTTGCCGGCACCACTGGCAGTACCGCCGGTACCGATGCCGCTCACCAGAATGTCGATTTTTCCATCGGTATCGCGCCAGATCTCCTCTCCTGTGGTGCGGTAGTGTACCTCAGGGTTGGCCGTGTTCTGGAACTGCTGCAGGATCACCGCATCGGAGAGCTGACTTTTCAGGCTCTCTGCTTTGGCGATGGCACCCTTCATACCTTCCGGGCCGGGTGTCAGTACCAGCTCGGCGCCGAGTGCCTTGAGCAGATTCCTCCGCTCGAGGCTCATCGTCTCCGGCATGGTGAGGATCAGACGGTATTGCTTGATGGTGGCCACGAACGCCAGTCCGATGCCGGTATTTCCACTGGTGGGTTCGATGATGATCGAGCCCTTTTTGAGTAAGCCCCGTTTCTCCGCATCCTCCACCATGGCCAGCGCGATGCGGTCTTTCACGCTCCCCTGGGGATTAAAGCTCTCCAGCTTGGCGATGATCTCCGCCTTTGCTCCTTCGGATGATTCCAGTCGGCTGAGCCGCAACAGAGGGGTGTTGCCTACCAGATCTGTCAATTTCTCTGCTATCTTTGTCATATCTTCTCTGATTTGTAATTTTGGACAAAGGTAGGGGGTTGCACCATCACCTGAAATAGCACATTTGTGTTATTTTTGCCAATAAAGCATCAGAATTGTGTACTTTTGTGGCTTATAACAACGAAAATGATACAGATACCCCATATCATCCTTGCCGATAACCAGAGTATCACCCGCCGGGGTGTGATAGCCCTTCTGGAGGAGCTGATGACTGAGAGGGTGATAGAGGAGGTGGCTGGCTACCGCGATCTTCAGGCGCTATTGCGGCATTATCCGCGCTCGCTGGTGGTGGTCGACTATTCACTGTTCGATTTTCAGTCACTCTCGCAAATGATTAACATGAAGAGCGGTGCTGCAGAAAGCTCCTGGCTGCTCTTCACTGATGAGCCGGATGAGCATTTTCTGCGGCGGCTCCTGTTGGCTGACCCGGTAATAAGTGTGGTAACCAAGCAGGATAGCCTGGAAACGATCCGGAAGGCACTGTTGGCGGTATCGAAAGGGGATCTGTATCGTTGCGAATATGCCGAATCGGTGATGAGGGGGGGGGTACCATCTGGAAAGAAAGCCGAACCACTCACCCCCTCCGAGAAGAAAATACTGCGGGAGATCGCCCTGGGCAAGACCACCAAGGAGATCGCCATTGAGAGGCATCTCAGCTTTCACACGGTGAACGCACACCGCCGCAACATTTACCGCAAGCTGGGGGTCAACAGCCTCAGTGAGGTGACCCGCTATGCACTACAGGCCGGGCTGGCTGACCCGGTGGAGTATTATATCTAGGGACGGATATAGCGCACATAGGCAATCTGACGTCCGTCAGGAGACCAGCTATGCACGTTCAACGATCCCTGTCCCCCGTAGAAGACCGGTGTCAGGTCGCGACTCTCACCGCTCTCCACATCAAGAAGTCGTATCTTTACATCCTTCCCGAACGGATGGCCTCCCTGCTGGTCTTCCAGGTAGGAGATGTATACGATGCTCCGGTTGTCGGGTCCGGGGTGAGGAAACCAGTTGTCATACCCGTCGGAGGTGAGCTGTTCCTGCCCACTACCGTCGGGTCGCATCCGGTAGATATGCATCCGCCCTGTACGGTGGCTGTTGAAGTAGATCCACCGCCCGTCGTAACTGTACTCGGGACCGTCATCCAGTCCCGCGGCATCGGTCAGCCGCACCTCCTCATCACGGATGGTATGGGCCTTCCAGACATCCCACTCACCATTCCGCATCGCGCAGTAGACCACCCACTCGTTATCGGGGCTGATACCGTGCCAGTAACTCGGACAGTTGGATGTAACCAAACGGGGTACGCCCCCCACTGCCGGCAGGATGAAAATGCGTGAGTTGCCACCCGATGAGGAGACCCTGGGGTCGTTGTGGCTGACCACCAACCAGCGGCCATCGAAGGAGAGGCCATGGTCGTTGTTGCAGTTGTCTGCGAAACCGGTGTTGATCACCCCCTTTTTATCCCCATTCACCGACACCTTTTCCAGCAGCCCTCCGGCGTTGATAATCAGGTAGTGACCGTCGCGTGACCAGTTGGGTGCTTCAAAGTGACGCTCTTCACGCAGGATCACTTTTTCCTTACCGTTCTGTACGTTTAGCAGGACCAGTTCACTGGTGACCGGTTCACTGTTTTGTGCGGATATGGGTATGAGGAATGACATGGTTAACAGGATCAGAATAATTTTTTTCATGGGTCAATGGTGTGTATGGTTTGATTTCTCAATGATCTTCCAGATGGCCTCCACCCAACTCTCGTGGTCATTGAGGGAGGGGATAAAAGTGAATCGTTCACCCCCAGCATCCATAAAGAGATTACGTGCCTCAATATCGATGTCGTAGAGCGTCTCCATGTTGTCGATGGGAAAGCCGGGAGCCATCACAGCCACCTTCTTCCATCCCAGTTTGGGTAGATCCCCGATATCTTTGTTCAGAAAAGGCTTCAACCATTTACTCCCCCTCTGGGAGGAGTAAAAGAGAAAGGTGTCATGCGGATCTAAGCCTGCTGCTTTGCAAAAGAGGTGGTTGGTCTCCTTCAACTGATAGACATAATCATACTCTTTGCCTTTTCTCCATGCTGCCTCTACCTGTGTGACGGGAAGACTGTGATAGGTGAAAACCAGCTTGTCGATGCCCTCCAGGTAGGGCCGTGCCTGATCGGCCAACGCCTTGATGAAGGCGGGATGGTTGTAGTAGGGTTCCACGAACCTGATCCGGAAGGAGTGGGGGCGGCTGAGAAAAATGCGACCGATTGCATCCTTCATTGTTTCGATGGTCGACTGTGCGTAGTGGGGATAGAGAGGGAAGACCACCACCTCGTGCAGAAGGGGACATTTGCGTTCCAATTCCCTGAAGGCATGCAACACATCCGGTTCACCATAGCGCATGGCAATCTCCACGGCGATGTTTTTATTGGCCTCCAGCGCTGCTGCCAGCTCCTGCATATGGTATAAAAGAGGAGAGATCATCGGCTCCTCTTTACGCCATATCAAATTGTATTTCGTCGCAGAATGTGAAGCCGACAGAGGTGCAATGATTCTCCGGGCAAGAATAGAGGAGAGTTGTTCAGATAGACCGGTGACATGCGGGTCTGACAGCATGTCGCCGATGAACCGTCTGACGTCGCCTTTGTTATTGCCAGCAGGTGTGCCTAAGTTGACCAGTAATATACCTCTCATAAATGTCGTTTATCTCTTCTGGCGGGTGATGCAGCATCCGCTATCCATTATTCAATAAAAGTCTCCAGCAGGCGGGTCACTTCTCCCGGTTGAATGGTAACAGAAGCGGTGTCCGCGGGAAGCAGCAATGTCTCTCCCTGACGAAGGGTTACCCTGTTCCCTTTATTGTCCTGCAAGAGGCAACTTCCCTCCATGCAGATATAGATCACAAAGGAGTCGAGTGTCTCGTAACTGCGTTCCATCTGCCGGTCGATTTCGAGCAGGTGGGTGGTGAAGTAGGGACAACTTACCAACTTCACCGGATGGTTTTTGTTATGTTCGTAGTCGGTTTTGTATGAGGAATGAAGCTTAAAATCGATGGCCTCTTTAGCCAGTTCGGTATGCAACTCTCTGGGGTTACCCGCGGCATCTCTCCGGTCAAAGTCGTAGATCCGATAGGTGATATCTGAGGTCTGTTGTATCTCGGCGATGAAGCAACCGGCACCAATGGCGTGTACCCTTCCTGCCGGCAGGAAAAAGACATCTCCCTTTTTCACGTCATGCTTCTTTAGCTTATCGGTGAAAGTGTTGTCTTGTATTGTCTGAATGTATTCGTCGGGTGTGATCTGTTGATCGAACCCGGAATAGAGAAATGCACCCGGTGCCGCATGGATCACATACCACATCTCAGTCTTCCCGAACGAGTCATGTCGCTCCTTTGCCAGACGATCGTCAGGATGCACCTGGATTGAGAGGTCATCGCGGGCATCGATGAATTTGATCAGCAGGGGGAAGGTATCACCAAAGCGGTCGTAGTTCCTTTTACCCACCAGTTGTTCTTTTGTCCTGACCAGCAGTTGGTCGAGTGATTCTCCTGCAAGAGGTCCATTGGCGATAACTGATACGCTGTGGGGTACACCTGATATCTCCCAGCTCTCGCCAATACCGTCTTGTACCGGTTTGATCTGTTTGAAGCGGCAGATGTCAGATCCTCCCCAGATCACCGACTTGAGGATTGGTTTGAAGATTAGTGGATAGAGCCTGTTATTCTCTGTTGTTTTCTGATTGATGTTTTGATTCGTTGACATAATTGGTTTGTTCACTGTTTGAATCTTTAATTCGAGTCTGTTTCTGTTGTGGACGCATCATGTGCGTCTCATCACGTAGGCCGTTCTGGCAGGAAGGTACAGCTTGAGCCATCCCTTGTTGTCCGATGCGTAGAGCTGGTCGTACTGGGTGAAGTGATGGATCGAATCATCATTCAGTCCGAAGCCGCCAAACGCCTTGTCATCGCTGTCCAGTATAATCTGATATTTACCCTGGGGAACCAGCATACCGTAGTCGCTGTATGATTTCTGAGGGTGGAAATTGAATACGAAGAGCAGTTCATCACGCATGTATGCCAGGATGTTGTCATCATCCTTGTCCCAGATCTTCACCAGCTGTGTGGATTGAAAATCAGGAACAGAACGGATGAGATGGATCATTGCCCTGTCGAACTCCCCCAGTTCGTGGTACTTCAGATTCTGGTCGTCAGCCAGATGCCACTGGCGACGGGCATAACGGTAGGACCAGTTGTTCCCCTCGCGGGGGAAGTCGATCCATTCGGGGTGTCCGAACTCGTTTCCCATGAAGTTGAGGTAGCCGCCGTTGATGGTGGTTGCTGTCACCAGTCGTATCATCTTGTGCAGGGCGAGGCCGCGGTCCACAGCCATGGAGCTGCTCATCAGCTTCGACATATACCAGTACATGTCGGCATCGATCAGGCGGAAGATGATTGTCTTGTCGCCCACCAGTGCCTGGTCATGGCTCTCAGCATAGGAGATGGTCTTCTCGTCGGCACGCCGGTTGGTGGTCTCCCACCAGATAGCGGTGGGGTACCACTCCTCATCCTTCTTCTCCTTGATCTGTTTGATCCAGAAATCAGGGATATTCATTGCCATGCGGTAGTCAAAGCCATACCCCCCTGCCTCCGTGGACATCGCCAGTCCCGGCATGCCACTCACCTCCTCGGCGATGGTGATGGCATGTGGGTTGACCTCGTGGATCAGCTTGTTGGCCAGCGTCAGGTAACAGATGGCATCGCCATCCTGTCCCAGGTTATAATAGTCACTGTAGTTGCTGAACGATTCTTCCAGGCCGTGGCTCCGGTAGATCATCGAGGTGACTCCGTCGAAGCGGAAGCCGTCGAAGCGGAACTCATCCAGCCAGTACTTACAGTTGGAGAGGAGGAAGTGCAGCACCTCATCCTTGCCATAGTCAAAGCAGAGCGAATCCCACGCCTGGTGGTATCTTCTTTCCGGGCTGCTGTGGAAATAGAGGTCGTACGACCCGTCCATGCGTCCCAGACCCTCTACCTCATTCTTCACTGCGTGTGAGTGGACGATGTCCATGATCACGGCGATGCCCATCGCGTGGGCTGTGTCGATCAGCTCTCGCAGTTCTTCGGGTGTACCGTTGCGCGATGAGGGGGCGAAGAAGCTGGAGACATGGTAGCCGAACGACCCGTAGTAGGGATGCTCCTGGATGGCCATGATCTGGATGGCGTTGTAGCCGTTCTCCTTCACCCGTGGCAGCACCTTTTCACGGAACTCATTGTAACTGCCCACCTTCTCCTCCTCGGTCGACATCCCCACATGTGTCTCGTAAATCAGTAGGGGGGAGGTGTCAGCCTTGAACTGGGTGTTCCTGAAATGGTAACGTTGTTCCGGCTCCCACACCTGTGCGCTGAAGAGGGTGGTTTTTTCGTCTTGCACCACTCGTTTTGCCCATGCGGGGATCCGCTCCCCCGACCCACCGGGCCAGGAGACATGCAACTTATAAAGGTCGCCATGGCTGATACGTTCGGCAGGGATCTTCACTTCCCAGACGCCACCCTCTCTCTCTCTCAGGCGATAGGACTCCATCCGTTGCCACTGGTTGAAAGTGCCCACCAGGAAGATCTCGGTGGCGTTGGGTGCCCATTCACGGAATACCCAACCATCAGCCGTACGGTGCAGTCCAAACCAGAGATGGCCGGTGGCAAAGTCGGAGAGGGTGATCTTTTCACCCTGAGTGAGATCGGCGAGGCGTTTCAGGTAATAAGAGTGGCGTCCTTCAATAGCCTTTTCATAGGGTGACAACCAGGGATCGTTCTTGATGATATCCAGCATGGCGGATCGTTATTTAATGTATGTTACAACAGGGCTACCTTGAAGATGATCTTTCTGATCGCTCCTTCACCCACCAGAGGGGCATGACCGTCCTCGGGTGAGAAGATGATAAACTCCCCCGGTTGAAGCGTCACCAGTGTGGTGGGTCGTTCGTGGAAGAACTCGATGTCGTGGGCTTCGTCATATCCCGATTCTGAGTCGGTGAGTGTGGCCAGCGATCGCCATCCGTAGCTTTCTACACCGGTGAGGGGGATCTGTATATCGATGTACTTCCGGTGTGTCTCCAGTCGTGCTTCTGTTTCCGGTTTCAGTTGTGTCTCTACTACTGAAGCTTTCAGAAGGTTGCCTTCAATATCAGTCGTTCCTGTTTCAGCTTCCTTAATGTCAAGCTGGTTGAAATATTCGAAAGCCTTTTCAAACAAGGGATGCAGGTTAAAATAGTTGGCTGCGTTAGCCAGGTTGTCAATGATCATAGCTGCCTGGTTTTAATGTGTGATCCTTTTGGACAAAGATAACGAATTTGCATTGACTTCGCTCCCTTTTGATCTTCAAAATAGAATACCATCAGGAATTTTGAAAAAAAAAGCCATATCTTTGTCATTCGTCTACATATAATAAAAGGTATTGCTCATGAAGCGATTTGTTTATATTCTATTGATACTCTTAATGTGCATGGGGTCTCTATGGGCCCAGGAGGATGGGTCGACCTGTACGCTCGGTTTTGCATTTGAAATCAGCAATGACAAAAGCTGGGGATACATGGAGCCGGTGGTGGTGCACATCACTCCCGGATCGCCGGCAGATCGGGCAGGGTTGAAACTGAACGACATCCTTCTCTCCGTAAACGGACATGGTACCTACCGGCAGTCGTTTCAGAAACTGAGATCCTGGTTTGCCGAGAACGATGAGGAGGTTACCCTGGCCATTCGTAATTTCAACCATGCCTTCAGGGAGATTACCTTCAGCAAGGATTGCCGTCACCCCGATGCCATCAGTGAGGCACAACTGGCACCGGTGTTTGCTTTCTACAGCCTGGAAGATGTACAGGAGCGACGCTTCCTGATACCGGTGAAGACCCGGAAAAACGAGGAGGCCCTCTTTTACAGCTACCGCACTTTTGACTTTGCCCCGGCCGATGAAGCTACCAGGGAACTGGATGAACGGATCAATGCGATCTTCATTCGCGCCCTTACGGAGAAGGGGCTGACCCATGATCCCGTGGATCCCGATTTTATCATCCAGACCTATTACAGTTACCAAAGCAACTCGCTTTTCAAACCGGAATCACCTACATTGGGTAGTTATCAGCCGGTTTGGCGTTTCGATACCCGTAGCCACAGAACAGTGCGTCTGCCTCTTTACGATCCTTCTGAAGCAGTGAGAATAGAGGATATCGCTTTCAACCTTGAGTTCGGCTACCGTTTCTTCGATCGTAAGTACGTAGCTCCTGGGGAGATGAGCCTGATCTGGGAGGGTGAGGTGAAGGAGCGGCTCACGGAGCATTACCCGCTGACTGACTACCTGGAGCTGAACCTGCCCCTGATGCTGTTCAAGTTTCCCTATCCGGGTAATCACTCCTTTGCTACCTTTGAGGTAAAGTATCTGAAGTATCATTATACCGGTATCGGTTACGATATGAACGACCTGAAAAGCGTGGTATCGGTTGATCCCGGTTCGCCAGCGCAGTTGGCGGGAATCCTCCCGGGTGATGTGGTGACCCGTGTCCAGGGACAACCATTCTCTCACAGCTCCTCCCGCTCACTCACCGAGGGGTACCGTCGTTTTCTCTCGGAGACAATGCCTCTTCGCGATAAGAAAACACGTTATACCGATTCAAATGGTTTCAGGGATTGCATGTTCTGGGATGTTGCCAATTATCATGCCGTTTCGCAGGCTGTTGCCGACCACAGACGCTACAAGGCTGCCTTTTCCTACCTTTTCGGATTCAATCAGTATGTAGATTGGCAGACACCCCTTACCATCAATATTGATATTGAGCGCAACGGTCAACCAATGAGTTTTGCCGTCACTCCCCAGGTGATCACCAGTTCACACATCCATGCTGAATGATTATTGGTTTGGATATGAATTTATTACCTTGTGAAGCCCGTTTCAAGGCAAGAAAGACCGAAAATATTTCTTGAATAAACTGTTCAATTATTTGGAGGATATCAATAATCTTTACTATCTTTGTAGCCCTTTCGCTTAAAAAGGAAATTGTGCGGAAACGTTGTAGCGACAACGGTTCAAGTCAAACAGATTGATTTTCAATTTGGTTTTCGGAAAGGAAAAGAAAAATGAAAAAAAACTTTGCAAAAAGTTTTGGGGTTTGAAAAATAGTCCCTATCTTTGCACCCGCTTTTGAGAGGAACGCCTCAGGGAAAAGCGAGCAAGAAGCGATCTTTAGATATTTACATACACATTTTGATAAGACATAAAGCAGAGTATACAAGAGTCTGTTT
>DURL01000071.1 GCA_012837345.1 Bacteroidales bacterium | reverse complement strand
TTTTAGTACACCCGGCGAGAATCGAACTCGCATCGTCGGAACCGGAATCCGGTATTCTATCCATTGAACTACGGGTGCCTCTCTGTTTTATCTGAATGAGCCATTATTCCATTGCAGGATGACCGTGTCATCTTTCAGGTAAGGTGATATTTCAGCAATTTGATCTTCTGTCAGCCGTTCCCTGTAATGTAGTTTCAGCGTGAGATCTGTACCTGTTTTGGTGAATCTGGCCGAGATCGGATAAATGTCCGGCAAAGATACGGCATATTTGTAATTATCCGAATTTTTTTGGGAAGAATTAAAGAATATTTCTGCCGTGAATTGTGTGAGATATCGTTGAGGATCGAGTTTCTTCCACTCAGTGGTAAAAAAGTTGATCCGGCTGTCACACACATCCGTGCAAACAGTCTGAATGAGACATACAATCAGAGAATCATTGCTCAGGGGAAGCAGTTTTAACTGGATATCACCCACATCTGATGTGCGTATGTAAAGGAAATCATCACTATGGGCGATCTTGCTGATTTCACCCAGGACATAGGGAACAGAGGTTTGACCAGTATCGACCAGAAGCAACGTCTTGTTCCCCTCTGATACTCCTGGTAACAAATCAGTGGGCATCGATTTGAAAAGGTCACTGACCGTCTGCCCTGAGGTTGACAATGACAACATGAAAAGGAAAGAGATAAGTATTGTCTTCATATTAATATAATCACATTTTGCACACTAAACAGAGATGAGTCTCACTGATCATTCCAGCGAAGGAGCATAATAGGCTCCCACCTTTTTGATATTGGCATCGTCCCTTGTTCTATGGATGGTAATACGCAATTTGGAGGGTGCCACATCCGAAATGCGGAGTAATCGCTTGTACCCGATGGTGGTCCCTTCTGCAAGTGTAGTCCAGGACTCATCAATCCATCCCTCTACCTTGAATGATTCCACTCTTTGTCCTTTCCGGATATCCTCCTGGAGCAGGAGAGTGTTAATGACGCTGTTGCCATTCACCATATATTCTTTGTAAGCACCTGAACGGGCTTTCCAGGCTATTTCCCCATCGGTTAGTATTTCATCCTGGAAGATGGATGAGATCCAATTGCCAAACTGTCGGAGACGCTCCACATCAGTATCATGCAACCGCCCCCTTTTGTCGGGGGGCACGTTGAGCAGCAGCACCGAGTTCATCCCCACCGAACGGAAATAGATCTCTGCCAGCTCCTGCAAACTTTTTACCTGATCATCCTCATCCTCGTGGTAGAACCAACCGGGACGTATCGATACATCGACCTCTGAGGGGTACCAGTATAGGGTTTTGGCGTCAGTGATCAACTCACGGCTTCCCAGATCGCTTGTGGTGGGTGATAAATTCAGCCGCTCATTTTCACTTAAGATCGATTCGTTGATATCAGGATTCAAAGGAGTCACGCTCCATTCGGTCTCCCTCCCTAATCCCTCCTCATTACCAACCCATCGTACATCATCACCCATGATGGCCTTCACAGCCTTGGGCTGAAGACTGTCAATCACATGATAAAAACGGCTCCAGTCATATTCCTGTACTCTCCCGTTTGGTCCTTCACCATTGGCGCCATCAAACCAAATTTCATGTATTTCTCCGTATTGGGTGAGTAGCTCTGTTAACTGTGAGGTGTATAGATTGTTGTATTTGGTTTTGTTTCCATATCTTGCAGCATTCCTGTCCCATGGGGAGAGGTAGATACCAAACTTCATCTCATGTTTGTCGCATGCCTCTTTTACCTCCCTGACCACATCTCCCTGACCATTACGCCAGGGGGATGCAGCGACCGAATGAGCAGTGGTTTGCGTGGGCCACAGACAGAAACCATCATGGTGCTTGGCTGTGAGAATAACCATCTTGAATCCAGCCTGTTTCAAAGCGACAACCCATTGTTCAGCATTGAAGTCGGTCGGAAGAAACAGAGCCGGATCTTCTGTGCCATCACCCCACTCGCGTCCTGTGAAGGTGTTCATGCCAAAATGAATGAACGCAGTAAGTTCAAGCTGTTGCCATGCGTACTGTTGTGGGGTGGGTACGATATAAGCCGCAAGCTTCACCTTCTGGTCGGAAGTGAGAATATCGGGAAATGTCAGTTTCTTTTCAAAGTAGGTATTGGCACGCTGACTGCATCCTACAGCTAGCAGGGCAACGAGTAACAAAACGGCCGGGATGATTCTTTTCATAGAGATAAGCATATACAATTGAAACAAAGTTACGACATTTGCTGCAATATCACACAAAAAAAGCCATCCCGGATGGGATGGCGGAACCGATCAATTGTCGCTTCAGCTTTATTGATTTGTTAAAGCGGCAGCTTCTTCTACAACCTGACCCAGGGTGTCAGCAGCAGCTGCTGCTGCAGCTTCTGCAGCTTCAATGGCAGCCTGAATGCTGTCGGCCTGAGCCTTTGCAATGCTGTCAAGACGAGCTACTTCAGCAAGACTGTCCAATCTGGCTTTTTCAGCTTGAACCTGAGCATTGTTGCAAGAAACCAAACCCAATGTTGCAACGATAGCAACCAATAACAATACTTTTTTCATTCTTTAATGATTTTAAACGATAAATAAATTTGTTTACCAAAAAACGATGCAAATGTAATGCAAAAACATGTTGTGAAACATATTTCGACCAGAATTTATAGTTAAATAAAGCTAAATATTAATTTTGATACTCCTTTGGAGATGGATCGATGTATCAGAGATCGGTTGAATGGTCTCTAACTGTAGAGAAAACGTTTGATGCTTTTCTTGGGTGTTTTTTCAAATTCACTGTCTACCAGCTCAATAGTGCTTATTTTCTCATAGCCGGCAACCGATTTATTGAGGGTAACCAGATTATCCCGCATGATCAGGGCAAGCTTCTCAGGTGTAACCTGGTTAGTGCTGATTGCAGCCATGTCGGGGTAGACCAGTGCCACCAACCTGAATTTTCGCAATACCACAAGGCTATCCGCCACGTAGGGCAGATTGTTCAGTCGTGATTCTATTTCTTCGGGATAGACATTCTGCCCATTGGCGGTCAACAGCATCGATTTGATTCTACCCTTAATGAATAGCCGATTACCTAGCATAATTCCGGAATCACCGGTTTTCAACCAGCCGTCATCGGTGAAGGCGGCAGAGGTTGCTTCGGGATTCTTATAGTACCCCTTCATCACATTCTCACCCCGTACCTGGATCTCACCCGGAATTTTTTCCGGATCGGGGGAATCGATGCGTGCCTCCATGATGCCTTCCAACACCTGACCGCATGAGGTAGGTACAAAATCGTAGTGATGGTCGTAAGAGATGAGGGGTGCACATTCAGTCATGCCATATCCCACGGTGAAGGGAAACTTCATCTTATGAAAAAAGGCTTCCACTTCTGCATTAAGTGCAGCACCGCCAATGATTACCTCTCGGAAGTTACCCCCCAGCGATCTGATCAGTGATTTTTTGATTTTCGAAAGAATGAATCTGTCGATGCCGGGGATCTTCATCAAACCCTTAACAATTGGTTTGTCGATGATGGGTAGTATCTTTTTCTTGTATATCTTTTCAAAGATCAACGGCACCGTGATGATCAAAGTCGGTCTCACCTCCTGCAGTGCCGTGATCAGGTTCTGCGGGGTGGGTATCACCCCCAGCAAGGTGCTGTGTACCCCCGCCGAGAGGGCGTAGAGAAAGTCAAAAGCACACCCGTACACATGTGCCATAGGCAGGAATGCCAGGTTTCTTTCTCTGTTGAAGAGCAGGTCCAGTTTATGTGCATAGGTCACATTTCCGGCAAAGTTATTGGCTGTGAGCATCACTCCTTTGCTGAACCCTGTGGTGCCGGAGGTATAGTTGATGCAGATCACCTCTTCATTGCTCACATCGGCATAGCGAATATCATCTTTGGTGAAACCTCCCTGGTAGAGATCTGAGAAGTGATTGTCCAGTGAATCCATAACATCCTTCACTTTGTCATTGTCTGATTTAAGTAAAGAGAAGGTTGGTATTTCCAGTACCGGCACATTGATCTGCTCCTGCTTCAGCTTACTCCAGAGTGATTCGTTGACAAAGACCAGTCGTGAATCAGAATGTGCGATGATCTCCTCCATGCTTTCCGGATTGAATTCATGGAGAATGGGTACGATGACTGCTCCATAGGTGATGGTAGCCATGAAGAGAATAGACCAGGAGGAGTGATTTTTGCCTATCAGTGAAATCTTGTCTCCCTTTTCAATTCCCAGTTCTTTAAAAAGGAGATGCAACCGGGCAATCTCACGGGCCAGTTCACCGTAACTGTAGGTTGTGTTTTCATTGTAATCAGTCAGGGCAGGTAAATCCCAGTTCTTTTTAAAACTATCCTCGTATAATTGAATGAAATTCTGTTGGATCATAAATGCACATTTATGCTAAATATGTGCAAAAGTACAACCGGAATTCCATATTACAAAACAAACAAGGATGTAAATGGCAATAAAAATTGTAATTTTGTGCCTTTAGAATTAAAAATAAAGAATTAAGGCAGTTCGGGCGTTCATACACTGCAGATCTGCACCGGACATTACACTGATTATGATCGATCAAACCCTGTTTCAAAATAAGAGAGCAGCCTATTATACCTTGGGTTGCAAATTGAACTTCGCCGAGACCTCTGCGATCGGACGGCAACTGCTCAACGCAGGTGTGACCCGTGCCCGTAAGGGACAAACGGCAGATATCTGTGTGATCAACACCTGTTCCGTGACCGAACTGGCAGACAAAAAGGGACGACAAGCCATTCGTAAAGCGATCCAGGAGAACCCTTCCGCCTTTGTGGTGGTTACCGGTTGTTATGCGCAGCTCAAACCGGAGGAGATCGCCGCCATTGATGGGGTGGACCTGGTGTTGGGTGCCGAACAGAAGCTCGACGTGGTGAAGTTCCTGGATGATTTGCATAAGAAAGAGAAGGGGGAGATCATCACCTCCAGAACACATCGCATCCGTTCTTTTGTACCCTCGTTGTCTGCTGATGACCGTACGCGTTACTTCCTGAAGGTTCAGGACGGGTGCGATTATTTCTGCTCCTTCTGTACCATTCCCTTTGCCAGAGGCCGGAGTCGTAACGGCTCCATCGCTGACCTGGTGAAGCAGGCAGAACAGGTAGTGCAGGAGGGAGGCAAGGAGATTGTGCTCACAGGAGTCAACATTGGTGATTTCGGAAGAACCACCAAGGAGCCATTTATTGATCTGCTGCATGCACTTGACCAGGTTGAAGGGATAGAGCGATATCGTATCTCCTCCATTGAACCCAACCTGCTGACCGATGAGATCATCTCGTTCGTTGCGGCCTCGCGTCGTTTTGCACCCCATTTTCATATGCCGTTGCAAGCCGGTTCGGATGCAGTGTTGCAGTTGATGAAACGTAAGTATGACACCGCTCTCTTCCGCCATAAGGTGGAGATGATCAAAACCATTCTCCCTGACGCGTTTATTGGGGTTGATGTGATTGTGGGGGTGAGGGGTGAAACCGACGCTTACTTTGAGGAGAGTAAACGGTTTATCGAGTCGCTCGACATGTCACAGCTGCATGTCTTCACCTACTCCGAGCGTCCCGGTACGCAAGCACTGCAAATAGACTATGCCGTGGACCCCAGGCAGAAGCATGTACGCAGCAAACTGCTGCTGGATATCTCGGATGAGAAGCTGCATTGTTTTTACGCTTCACAGAAGGGAACGAGAAGAAAAGTGCTCTTCGAGCATACAAAAAGAGGGGGAAAGATGTACGGCTTCACGGAAAATTATCTGAAATTGTATGCCGATTACGATCCGTCGCTGATCAATCGGATCACCGAGGTTGCGGTAGGTGAGTATAGTGACGAGGAGATGGCAATGAACGCAATTATCTGATGGGAGATCGACAAAAGGAGAATAAGGGTGCCGTGCTGTTGGTTGCTATAGCAAGAGTGATTGCTTTGCTACCATTCAGGGCGCTTTATGTCATTTCAGATCTACTTTTCCCACTGGTCTATCATCTGGTGCGATACCGGAGGAAAATGGTGCGAAAGAATCTGCTTCACGCTTTGCCTGATAAAAACGAGCAGGAGATCATCACACTTGAAAAAGCCTTCTATCATCATCTGTGCGACTATTTCGTGGAGACGGTGAAAGTACTGCGTCTCTCGGAAGAAGAGATGAGGCAGCGAATGCACTTTGAAAATCCGGAGTTGCTCAACCGGCTGATGAAAGAGGGCTCATCGTGTCTGGTGTGCCTGGGTCACTACGGCAACTGGGAGTGGGTGCCCTCCATCGTGCTCCATCTCATGCCCGGAGTGGAAGCCGGACTGGTCTACAAGCAACTGCACTCAACAGCATTCGATCAGTTGTTCCGTAAAATCAGAGGCCGATTCGGGTCACTGCCCATTGAGAAGAGAAGCGTGTTGCGAACCCTTGTACGGAAAAAGAGTGAGGAGCAGACAATCGTGGTGGGATTCCTTACTGATCAGCGTCCCCCGCGAATCTCTGATAAGTACTGGACTACTTTCCTGAATCAGGATACACCGGTTCAGACCGGCATGGAGAAGATTGCCCGCACCCTCTCCCTCTCGGTGGTTTATCTGGATATCGAAAGGGTGAAGCGGGGTTTTTATCGTGGGCGGTTTGTCACTCTCTCCACCAATGCAGCGCTTGAACAGGAGCACATCCTCACGGAAAAGTATATGCGCCTGTTGGAAGAGACAGTGATGCGTGCTCCGGCAAATTATCTTTGGTCGCACAACCTGTGGAAATTCAAAAAACATGACTAAAACATCGGTCATTATACTCAACTGGAACGGTGAGGAGCTGCTGAAGCAGTTTTTGCCGGCAGTGACCACACATACAAATGGAGATGAGTGCCGGGTGGTTGTGGCAGATAACGGCTCAACCGATGGTTCAGTAGCCTTTTTGCAAACACATTATCCCGAGGTCGAACTGATTTTGTTTGATCGCAACCATGGATTTGCCGATGGTTACAACAAGGCGATTCAACAGGTGGACTCCGAATATGTAATCCTGTTGAACTCAGACGTGGAGACCACACCCGGGTGGACGCTCCCGTTGACTTCTTACCTCGATGATCATCCGGAGACAGCAGCCGTACAACCTGCTGTTCGATCCTATCGTCAAAAGAATTTTTTTGAATATGCCGGTGCCTGTGGCGGTTTCATTGATCGTTATGGTTATCCCTTTTGCCGGGGGCGCATCCTGAATGTAGTGGAAGAGGATCTGGGCCAGTATAGGGATGAGATCCCGGTTTTCTGGGCAACAGGGGCCTGTCTCTGCATCCGCAGATGTGATTATTTGAAAGCTGGTGGGCTCGACGGGCGCTTCTTCGCTCATATGGAGGAGATCGATCTTTGCTGGCGTCTCAATGCCAGGGGCAGGGGAGTGGTCTCAGTACCCTCTTCTCAGGTTTATCACATAGGAGCTGCATCTCTGGGTAAGGATGATCCCCGTAAGCTCTACCTCAATTTCCGCAACAACCTGTTGATGCTATACAAGAATCTGCCCCAAAGGAGACTCTTTTCCACATTTTTCGTTCGGTTTATGCTCGATTTGTTGGCGACAGTACATCTTTTGATACAGGGAAAGGTGAAGAGCAGTCAAGCCGTGGTTGAGGCTTACCATGATTTTTGGAAGATGAGACCCACATATCGGGATTTACGCCAGGAAAATCTGCTTCTGACTACTGTAAGTGAATTGCCGGGTGAATACCGGAGAAGCATCCTTATTGCATACTACCTGCGCAACAAACGAACCTATGGCTCGCTTTTTCGCAAAGGGGATGATGCTATTCGAAATGAAAACTGAGGGTGATCATCCGCTGGGTGGCTTTCGAGAGAGAAAGGGTGTATTTCATCAAATCTTTGTCTTTCAGGTCGCTGCGATCTTTTTCCACTAAATCGGTCAGCCCGAAGCTGAATTTCAATTCAGGTGAGAGCGTGAACAGCGGAAGATAAAAGCTGCATCCTGCACCAATCTCTACTCCCCAGTCGAACGGTTTCAGCAACACCGCCCGGTTTTTTTTCGATGCCAGCTCGATACTACCGTACCCTCCCAGCATGAAATAGGGTTTATAATTGTTGATTCGGATGCCCGCGAACTTCAGGTGCAGGGGCAGGGTGAGGTAGTTATTGCGGAGAGGCGATTCATACTCTTCACCTGATGCCTGCTCCCTGAATATTATACTCTTTCCGCCCAGGTTTAAGGTGGGTATCATCCGCAGGTTCAGGTGTCGTGACAGATATAGATCACCGATCATACCCACTGTAAATCCGGGTGCATAATCCGGAATCTCGGAAAACCAGACCTCTCCGTTCACATTGCGGTAACCCGTTTGGGTCAGGATCAGATCCTGGGTGTGGAAGCCCACTGTAAATCCCAGGTGGAACAGCTGCTGATCGGCGTAAGGACGATGTTGCAGGCTACGCTGTTGCCCATAACTGTTGTTGCTTGCTGATAGCAGCGACGACAGCAGGATGAGTGTAAATGCAATCTTCATACCTGATTAAAACGAATCCCTCACCGGGATATTGTGTGGAGAATTGGAAAGATATCGGGATTCTTTTTTCATTGTTCAAAAAACTTTATACCTTTGCAACAACAATCAAATATCCACATACATTAACTAACTTATTTTTATTATGGCTTACGTAATTAATGAAGATTGTATTGCTTGCGGAACATGTATCGACGAATGCCCTGTTGATGCTATCTCGGAAGGTGATATCTACGTGATTGACCCTGAAGTTTGTACCGACTGCGGTTCCTGCGCAGAGGTATGCCCCACTGAAGCAATTCATCCGGCATAAATAGACGGAACTCTCATCTGTTAGGGACTCAAAAAGCTGAACCACTTCCGGTTCGGCTTTTTTGTTGCACAGAGACAAAAAAAAACGCCCCGGGAAGGGGCGTTTTAAGATTTGTAGGGTGTATGATTATGCATTCACCGTATTCATGTGCGCGATCAGGTCGAGCACCTTGTTTGAATAACCCCATTCGTTGTCATACCAGCTGATCACCTTCACGAAGGTGGGGCTTAGCTGGATCCCTGCCTTCTCATCGAAGATCGAGGTGCGTGCATCGCCGATGAAATCGCTCGATACCACATCTTCATTGGTGTAACCGAGGATGCCTTTCAGTTCGCCTTCAGAAGCTTCCTTCATGGCAGCGCAGATCTCAGCATAGGAAGTCTCCTTGGCCAGACGTACGGTCAGGTCAACAACGGATACGTTGAGGGTGGGAACACGCATCGACATACCTGTCAGCTTGCCGTTCAGTTCGGGGATCACCTTGCCCACAGCCTTGGCTGCACCGGTGGAAGAGGGGATGATGTTGGCAGAAGCTGCACGGCCGCCTCTCCAGTCTTTTGCAGAAGGACCGTCAACAGTCTTCTGTGTAGCAGTGGTAGAGTGAACGGTGGTCATCAGTCCTTCCAGCACGCCGAACTTGTCGTTCAGTACCTTGGTGATGGGAGCCAGACAGTTGGTGGTGCAGGAGGCGTTCGATACGAACTGCTCACCCTTGGTGTATGTTTTCTCATTCACACCGCATACGTACATGCGTGTGTCATCCTTTGAGGGGGCAGACATCACCACATATTTGGCACCTGCGTCGATATGACCCTGAGCCTTGTCCTTGGAGAGGAAGAGGCCGGTTGATTCCACTACATATTCAGCACCAACGGCATCCCACTTCAGGTCGGCCGGGTTTCTTTCAGCAGAAACACGGATGTTGTTTCCGTTCACAACCAGGTTGCCATCCTTCACTTCAACCGTTCCGTTGAACTGACCATGGATGGTGTCGTATTTTAACATATAAGCGATGTAATCTACATCGAGCAAGTCGTTGATACCCACAACCTGGATATCATTTCTGTTTTGAGCTGCACGGAACACGAGGCGTCCGATGCGACCGAATCCGTTAATACCTACTTTAATCATACTTTATTGAATTTATTTGTAAAAGTGTTCTCTGTTGAATGTCGTTTATTAGACAGAGTAATACAACATTGCTGGTGACATTATGTACATACCGGTAGTCTGAAACGATCCTAAAAACCATCTTATTGTTTGCGTTACAAAAATACAAAATCTTTTCTTTTTAACGAAATTATTTGGACAAAAAACGGTAAAAAACCGAGTTGTAAAAAAAAATATGTCTATAATAGATGAAATTGTGAACAAAATGTGATCCTGAATCATTTAAAGAAAACTGATTCATATTGATTGTGTGGTGCCTGAGCAGTTTTTTTAAATCTTATGACGAAATATCATCTACCTGTGAAACAGTTGAACCTAAGGCAAAAGTTAAGGGTGAAAGAGGAGACCCGTAACTTCTATAACGGGATCTTTATTGATCTGGGTGAACTGGTCATCTTTACCGGAAACGTGGTCAGGCAATTGTTTCAACCACCTTTTGAGCACCGGGAACTGGTGAAACAGGGTTTTCTCCTTGGAAACAAGTCCTTCGCACTGGTCGTGGTCACCGGCTTTATCATGGGACTGGTGCTCACCATGCAGATGAATCCCATTCTTTCCGATTTTGGTGCACAGACATTGCTGCCAGGGGTGATTGCCGTTTCCATGGTGCGGGAATTGGGGCCGGTCATCACGGGGCTGATATGTGCCGGGAAGATAAGCTCCGGCATCGGCGCGGAGATAGCAGCCATGCGTGTGACAGAACAGATTGATGCGATGGAGGTCTCTGGCACACGTCCCCTTAGCTATGTAGTTGCCTCAAGGGTGATGGCTACTACCATCGTGGTGCCGGTGCTGGTGATCTTTGCCGATGCATTCAGCCTGTTGGGTGCCTTTCTTGCGGTCAACATCTTTGAAGATACTTCGACCACGCTCTTCATGAATCGCGCATTTTCCATGCTGGGTTTCATCGATCTCTTTCCGGCCACCCTCAAAACGGTGCTGTTTGGCTTCTTTATCGGTCTGATAGGCTCTTACAAGGGTTATACTGCCGGAAGGGGTACCGAGTCAGTAGGATTGTCGGCTAACTCGGCTGTGGTGGCCTCCTCGCTCACCATCTTCGTGATCGACCTGATTTTTGTTTTGATCACCAGTATCTTGTAATGACTCATGGATAGAGAAAAGGTAATTGAGATCGAGAAGCTTTACAAATCCTTCAGGGAGAAGCATATTCTTCAGGGAATCGATTTGATTCTCCACAGGGGGGAGAACCTGGGAATCGTTGGCAAGTCGGGTATCGGCAAGTCAGTGCTGACCAAGTGCATTGTACGACTCATCGAGCCGGATGCCGGTAGCATCAGAGTACTGGGAACGGATGTGGTGAGCTGTGATGGGGAGGAGCTCAATGAACTCCGCAAGAAGGTAGGATATCTTTTTCAGGGAGGGGCGCTTTACGATTCGATGAGCGTGCGTGAGAACCTCCTGTTCCCTGTCCGAAGAACACAGTTCGTGGACCGAAAACATGAACCGGAAGAACTGATTGAACGATCGCTACGCAGCGTGGGTCTGCTCGACGCCATCGACAAGATGCCATCGGAACTCTCGGGAGGGATGAAGAAGCGTATAGCTCTTGCCCGCACGCTGATCCTGAAACCCCAGATCATCCTCTATGATGAACCGACTACGGGGCTGGATGCGGTGACCTCAGGGGAGATCAGTGAGCTGATCCAGCAAATACGGGAAGAGTATCAGACTGCTGCCATCATCATCACACACGACATGAAGTGTGCCAGAATCGCCACCGATACCATCCGTATCATGAAAGAGGGCATTTTTGTGAGGGAAGGCACTTATGATGAGTTGAGTCAATCACAGGAGAAAGAGATACGGGACTATTTTATTTAGATGATCACATAACAGGAAATAAAATGAAAAGAACCAAACAGGCACTGAGACTGGGCATTTTTGTGGCATCAGCACTGTTGTTGTTTGTGGTGGCGGTTTATCTGATCGGGAGCAAGCAGAATCTCTTCTCTTCCAATACCGACCTCCATGCCTCCTTCAAGGATATCCGTGGTTTGATGCCGGGTAACCTGGTGCGCTTTGCCGGCATCAACATTGGTACCGTTAAAGATATCCGCATTGTGGCCGACTCCTCTGTGGTGGTCACCCTCTCCATTCGCGACGATTACACCGACTTCATCTATAAAAACTCACAGGTACAGATCGGGCAGGAGGGGTTGATGGGGGGCAAGATCGTGCTGATCTCCACAGGTGATCCAGCTACCGGTAAGGTGGAAAAAGATGATTACCTGCCGGTGGCCGATGGTCTCGACATACAGGCAATGATCGCCCAGGCAACGGAGATGCTGGAAGAGGCGAAAGGTACGGTGGCCAGCCTTCGCTCAATAGCAGACAAGATGGATCATGGGGAGGGCGATATCGCCCGTCTGCTGAATGAACAGTCATTGACCAGTGGTTTCGAAACGGCCACCGACCGATTGAACGAATCCCTGGCAGATATCAACAACATTACCGGGAAAATCAGTAATGGTGAAGGTGATCTTGGGAAACTGATTCAAAGTGATTCCATCACCACAGAGGTGAACCGAATCATGGCCGGCCTGAGTATCACCACCCAAAGGGCAGATTCACTGGTGAACGAGCTGCATCAGACATCCTACTCTCTCAATCATGGTGAAGGTGTTTTGCCACGGCTGTTACACGATAAAGAGATGGGTTTGAATGTGGATACGGCAATAGCAAAGGTCGATCATGGGGTTGTGCAGGTAACGCGTGCGGCTGAGACCATTGCCAACAGCTGGATCTTTCGTCTCTTCTCCAAAAAGAGAAAAAAAGAACCCGAGGTAGGAACATCGGTACAGGAGATCAAAGTGAATCCGGGAGATACCCTTCTGATAAGACATGAGGGGAGATTAGCCGCAGATAGCAGAGAGTAATATCTTATTAAATGGAAGTATGCTTAAACAATTTTTAGCAAGGGCGTGTTATATAAGTAAACCAGGTGAAAACTTTTTCTTACACTAAAATATCATTGTTATGGGAATTTTATCTTGGATTTTATTGGGTCTCATTGCCGGTGCAATTGCTAAGGCAATCCGTCCGGGCAAGGATCCCGGTGGCTGGTTGATAACCATCCTGATTGGTATCGTGGGTGCATTCCTGGGTGGTTGGATCGGTTCGTTCCTCGGATGGGGAACGGTGGATGAATTCAGCCTGAGAACCCTTCTGCTTGCTATTGGCGGATCACTAATCGTGTTGGTCATCTACGCAGCAATCAGCAAAAGACGCCGATAAAACATGTTAAAATGATGAAAAAACACCAGTTGGACAACCCAACTGGTGTTTTTTTTAACTGTCACAGGGAGGTTAATCAATCCCCTTCTTCACCCCCGGCTTCTGCAAAATGATCTCAACCTTTTCGGTGGTCGCCAGGCAACCGTAACGAACAGATGAAAGGAGGGGTTTGATCAACTCGTAGAATCGTTTCACGTTCACTTCACTGTCGATGATCTCGATCACCACCGGTAGCTTCTCACCCAGCTCCCAAAACTTGTAGGAATGAATAACTGAGCTGGCTCCAAATCCCAGAATTCCTTTTAGCACGGTTGCACCCGAGAGCCCCTCTTCCTTCGCCTTATAGACAACATGCTCGTAGAGCAGCCCCTCTTTATATCTGTCGGTGCTGCTCAGGTAGATGCGTAGCACCAGCGATGTTTGATTCTTTTCCATATCAGATTGTTTTGATGATGAGACGCCCCAGGAAGACTGCGGTGAGCCCCAAAAAGAAACTGAGCCCCGAGTAGGTGGCAAAGCGCAGGAACTCGCCGCTCTGCAACAGGATAAAGGCATCATTAGAGAAGGTGGAGAAGGTGGTGAACCCGCCGCAGAGACCCACGGTAAGGAATATCCTCCACTCCGGGGTGAGCAGGTTCCCCCTCTCCGAAAGTCCGTAGAGGATGCCGATGAGGAAACTGCCGAGGATGTTCACGGTAAAGGTACCCCAGGGAAAGAGCGTTGCCATGTGCAGCTGAAAATAACGGGATACCAGGTAACGGAGGGCCGTACCGATAAAACCTCCCAGGCCGACGATCAGAACTGATTTAATCATTTCACTTCTATATACAAATGAATCGTGCCAACAACAATTACAACGGCTATCATTCTCATTGTATCATTTAATGATGCAATAGTACGAATGATTGCTGAATGATGCAATAATAGTTGTTATTGTTGAAACATGCAATAATAGGATTTAGGGTGCCATGGGGTAATTTCTTGAATGATGAAATTACTGAACTGTGTTACGTTCGTTGGGTTGATTGTTTTTTTTATTTCGTGCATACAGCAGATGTCCCGGAATAATGAAAGCGATAAGCCATGCCAGAGACTCCACAAGCAGTTGCTCCGGCAGTTTAAGGTAGGACGACGTCAGGGCACACAACCCAAACAGCACGCCACCAATGATCATGAGCCGGTAACGTAAGATGAGTGCTGTCGTTGTAATCGCGAAAGCGGTAAGAACCATGAAGAGTGGGTGTTGCAGCTCAAAGTTGATCTCGTGTAATACATTTTGCTGGATCAGGTTTACGATCACCATACTCACCACCAATGCAATCCACAGGGATATCAATGAGATTCTCAACCGTTTCCCCCTTTTATCCTTTCTCTGCTGAATCAGGAAATAAATTGTAAATGCAATCGCAATCACGGGCAGCACAATCTGCAGGATGTTCATGATATCCTCCAGCAGGAATGAATAGGCCATGCTTTTTTCAACATATCCCATCACTGAGCCAAAGAGCAGTAACCAGCCCCAAACGATAAAAAGTATCGCCCACTTTCTCAATCTGTTTTTGGTAATTCCATTCATGGTGCAATAATATTAAATAATAAAAAATAGCTTCAGCATTATCTGTCGTCCACAGTTCAGTTTGTCACGAATGCTTGACATGGCATGATAGGGTTAGATACAAAAGTAACATGAATATTCTCAGGATAATGCAAAACTGAGGGTTTTGTGATTGGGGCATGAACCAAACCGGTAATTCGATTGTTACGATTGCTGTTTTTGGCTTAAAATGCCCATTCCCTAACCCATCCAAAAAATGAGCAACATCCAGGTTTCCCCTCCGAAAAAAGGGTTTATAGGTTTCATCGAAAAAGGCGGTAACGCCTTACCTCACCCTGCCATCCTCTTTGCAATCTTTGCCCTGCTCACCCTGTTTGTATCAGGGGTCGGGGCATGGCTCGGATGGTCCGGCATCCATCCCGGAACGGGTGAGAGTGTGGATGTGGTGAACCTGCTCTCGCGCCACGGGTTGCACCGTATCCTGCTTGAGATGATCGACAGCTACACCGGCTTTGCCCCGCTGGGGATCGTGATGGTGGCGATGCTCGGCATCGGTGTGGCGGAGAGCAGCGGGCTTATCAGCACCGGGGTGAAAGCACTTCTGGTTAAGGCACCCCGCAACATCATCACCCTGATGGTGGTCTTTACCGGTGTGTTGTCGAACATGGCTTCCGACATCGGTTATATCCTGATCATCCCGCTGGCCGGTACCATCTTCCACTCACTGGGACGGCATCCCATCGCCGGTATGGCCGCCGCCTTTGCTGGTGTGAGCGGCGGCTTCAGTGCCAACCTGCTGATCGGCACCATCGACCCGCTGCTGGCGGGTCTCTCCACAGAGGCTGCCAATATCATTGACCCGGACTATTATGTGATGCCCACAGCCAACTACTACTTTATGGCAGTCTCCACCTTTTTGATCACCTTCCTGGGTGCCTGGGTGACCAACCGATGGGTGGAACCGCGGCTGGGTAAATACCGGGGTGAGGTGGCTCCTGAGGAGATCATACCACTGACGAATGCCGAAAGGAGAGGGCTGCGCAATACCGGCATCACAGCACTTGTCTGGGGAGTGATTATCCTGGCGGGCATCCTGCCGGAGAACGGTCTGTTGAGGGGTGCCGACGGCACCATCCTCCACTCACCGCTACTGAAAGGGTTCATCGCTTTTCTCTTCCTTTCTGCCTCTACACTGGGGATTGTCTACGGCTTTACCGTGGGTATCTTCAAAAAATCGGGTGATGTGATCGACGGCATGAGCAGCAGCTTCAGGTCGCTGGTATCTTTTCTGGTACTGGTCTTCTTCGCTGCCCAGTTTGTGGCCTGGTTTCAATGGAGTAACCTGGGAGTGCTGCTGGCAATCAACGGGGCGGATATCCTGCATAGCCTGAACATCGGACTGATTCCTCTTGTGATCCTTTTTATCCTATTCTCCGGTTTTATCAATCTGTTCATGGGGAGCGCATCGGCAAAGTGGGCTATCATGGGACCCATCTTCATCCCTATCTTCATGCTGCTGGGTTACTCTCCTGAGCTGTCGCAGGCGGTATTCAGGGTGGGCGATAGCATCACCAACATCATCTCTCCAATGATGAGCTTCTTTGCACTGATCATTGTCTATTTTCAGAAGTATCAGAAGGAGGCCGGCTTTGGCACCATCATGGCCAATATGTTGCCCTATTCCATCGCTTTCTTCGTGGGATGGGTGCTGTTGATGATCGTCTGGATCATACTGGGACTGCCTCTGGGACCGGAGTCACCACTCAACTACATCCCTTCTTGAAACAGTTCGTCTCCGGTTGCGTTACCCGTTATTCTCCTCATAACCTATTATGCCCCTTTTCCGGTCAAAAAAACCGGTTTTGTCTGAGACAAAGTGCAGGTCGACCTGCGGGAAGGGGATGGAGATCTTGTGCTCGATGAACTTCTCGTTGATGATCTTTCGGATATCCGATTTCACGTTCTCGATGCGGAACACGTTGTCGCTGAAGAAGAGCAGTTCAAAGTCGAGCGAGGAGCTTCCAAAATCAACGAAACGGGCAATCACGGAAGACTTGTCAGAAATGTCCTTGTGGTCCAGTGCGCTCTCCCTGAGTACTTTGATTACAAGGTCAACGTCACTGCCATAGGCTACCCCCACCTTGATGCAAAACCGTGTTTTACGGTCCTGGTGGCTCCAGTTGACCACCTTGTTGGAGGTGATCAGCGAGTTGGGTATGATCACTGAGATGTAATCACGATCAATCGCTTTCGATGTTCGCAGGCTGATCTTCTCGATCTGCACCACGTCATCATCTATCTCCAGCACATACCCTATGTGGATCGATCCCTCAAAAAGGAGGATGATGCCCGAGACAAATTGTTGAAGGTGTTTTGCAGACCGAGTCCGATACCCACCAGCAATGCTGCAGATCCGGCCAGGAGTGCGTTTAGCTTCAACCCCAG
>DURL01000005.1 GCA_012837345.1 Bacteroidales bacterium | reverse complement strand
GCTGGCTGATGGCCGTGACGCCGAAGGCATAGACCTGTCCCGTGGTGCGACGGGTGCAGTAGCCCTGGAAGTTGCGGTGCAGGGTGCCGCTGCTCAACGCCCGGTAGAGTTCATCCTCCTCCTTCACGTAGTGGTCCAGTCCAATCTGTCGGTATCCACCTTCCAACAGCAGTTGCTGTGCGGCATGGTAGAGCGCGCTTTTGAGCTCTCCTGCCGGCAGCCCTATCCGCTCCAGCAGCTTTTGTCGCGGGAAGAGATGGGGTACATGTGCATAAGAGAAGGTGACCAACCGATCGGGTTCCAGAGTGATTGCCCTGGCGATGGTGTCGCGGAAGCTCTCTACCGTCTGCAGTGGCAGTCCGTAGATGAAGTCGAGGTTGATGCGGATCCGTCGCTCCCTTAGCAGGGCAAACAGCTCATCCATGGGGAGCAGCGATGGAAGGCGGTTCGATGCCTTCAGCACCTCCTTGTTGAAATCCTGGATGCCGATGCTCATCCGGTTGAAGCCCGCATCGGCCAGTCGCTCGTAAGCAGTCGCTTTCATATAGCCCGGATGACATTCAATCGCAATCTCCGGGTCGTTGATCGCGCCGAAGCGGCTGAAGAGTCGCTCGTTGATTGCGGCGATCAGTTCCGGGTCGAAAGTGGAGGGGGATCCACCGCCATAGTGGATCTGGGCGATCTTCCTGTCGGGATCGATGTGGCTGCAGACCATCTCTGCCTCGCGGATCACCGCTTCCACATAGTCGCTGTCGCTGCTGTGCCGCGTGCGGGGATAGGCATTGCAACCGCAATAGTGGCACATGCGATTGCAGTAGGGCAGATGGATGTAGAAAGAGAGGTGCGAGGGTTCCTGCCGGTTGGAGGCCTCAATGGCCCGGATCAGCTCTTGCTCACCGTACCCCTCGTGAAAAAAATTGGCCGGCGGGTAGCTGGTGTAGCGGGGTACCGGTACGTTGTATTTCTCTATCAGTGGATTCATTTCATTCTCATTCTTTTTCAGTCGGATGATACGGATTGATAAACAGTATAAAAACAAAGGATAGGGAGGCCAGCAACAACTCCATGGTAAACAGTCCAGAATAGCCGGTCATATCGCCCACACGGGCGCTTACTAGTGTGATGACCATCGCGCTGAGGTGGGTGAGCACGATCTGTAGCGTGAAGTCTGTTCCCTCACGACCGTCGCGCACGATATCCATGGCAGAGGTGTTGATCATGGTGGAGGCCATGCCGTAGGTGCCCCAGACCAGTGCCACCCCCACCAGAATCAGGGTGTGGCTCTCGCTGCCGCTTTTCGTGAGCCATAGGAAGTAGGCCGCGGGGAGGATGATCAGTGCCGAGATGATTTGCCGGGAGCGCCGTTTCCCTTTTCTGCGGATGAAGATGCCGGTGAGAAAAGCGGAGAGGATACCGGTGGAGACACCGAAGATGCCCACCATGGCGCCGATCTCTTTCATCTGGTAGCCCTTGTCTACAAGGTAGGGGCTGAGAGAGGAGAGGATGCCGATCAGTCCCGCGTAGAACAGGATGAGGAAGAGGATCTGTCGCCAGATCTGCTTCCGGGTGAAGAAGAGCCACATGTCACGGGGCGTTGCTCTCTTCCTGTTCTTTCGTTCCTGAAGGGTGATCCTCCTGTTGAATGCCAGTGGGAGCAGTGCCACCAGCACGAAGATGGCTACCCAGGGGAGCAGGTGCGACCAGCCGATGCGGTGGAAGAGCAGCAGTAGAAAACCGCCGCCCACCATGCTGCCCGTGAAGGAGCCCATCGACTGGATGCTATTGATCAGGCTGCTGTTCCTGCGTTCAAAGGAGCGGGCTGCCATCGCGTCGGTGGCGATGTCCTGTGTGGCGGAGGAGATGAATGCGAGCAGGATCAGCAGGATGACCAGCGTGAAATGGGTTTCCACGTTAAGCATCGCCACCACGAAGATGATCAGCGCATAGAGGATCTCCGAACCGATGATCCACCGCTTGTAGTCTGCCGTGGTCTCGGTCCTCCTGTCCACCATCGGTGACCAGAGGAACTTGAAGATCCATGGCAGCTTGATCAGCTTGAGTAGGGCGATGGCAAAGAGGGAATAGTCGCCTTGCCGCATCAGTACCGGTAGTGCCGTGGCGAAGAAGCTCATCGGGATTGATTGCGCGATGTAGAGGGTGAAAAAGGTGAAAAGGTTGCCGGTTAGTTTCTGTTTCATGCCAGTGCCGTTAAAATGAATAGTCGATGGTTACCCCCGTTGTGAAGGGTTTACCCGGTTTCCCCAGGCTGCGTCCGGCAGATTCGAAGTAATAGCCCAGCTGTCTCTCGTTCAGGATGTTTTTGCCCCAGAGCGTCACCCGCAGCGATCCTTTCTCGATGGCCACGCTGGCGTTGAGCAACCCATAGAAGGATTGTCTCACCCGGTTGTCCTCGTTCCAGTAGCGTTCGCCCATGCCGGTATAGCTTACATGCAATAGCAGTCGATCGCTGACGGGGGAGCGCAATTCGATTCGCTGCTCCGCCCCGACGGTGAGGGTGTGACGGGGTACGAAAGGGAGGTAGTTGCCGCTGTAGTCGATCTCCTCACTGTAGCGGTAGCTATGGAAGGTGGCGTGGGTGTACCCGTAGGTGAGATAGACCAGTGCTGCTTCTGACGGCACGATTTTCAGTGACAGCTCGGCACCTTTGCTTATGGAGCGGCCCGCGTTGCGGATCTTCACCCCCTGCAGGTCGAGCAGCTGCTTCACCTGCTGGTTACGGATGTCGATATAGAAGAGTGCTGCCTCCGCCATCAACCTGCTGTCGAAGAGGGTTGTCTTTCCCCCGATTTCATAATTCCAGCTCTTCTCCGGGTCGAAGGTCCGTTCATGTTCCGCTTCGAAGACGGTGTTGAAACCACCCGTCTTGTATCCCCTGGCCCAGGTGGCGTAGAGTTGATCGAACCCGTTGAAGTGATACTGTAGCGTCACCTTGGGTGTCCATTGTGAGAAGGTGAGGGGGGAGTCATACTGGTTGCGCAACTCTACGGTCCCACCTGTCAGCTTGTTTTCGTGGTGAATCGAGTGAGCCTTTTCGAAGTCGTACCGTAATCCTGCCTCCAGTGCCAGCCGGGGAGTGATCTGCAGCTCCGACTGGTGATAGAGAGCGATGCCGCTGTTCCGGTCGTGGTAACGTTTCTCCAACTGATAGGGTGGCTTGGCCATCTGCAGGAAGACATCAGTGCTTCTGCGGATGTCATGGTGAAAGGCAAAGAGCCCGAAGTTCCAACCATAGATTCCCTCTGACACGTCTCTGAGGTTGATCTCCTGTGAGAGGAGTCGCTGTCGCTCTCCCTGTAGGGCATGGTAGAGGTCGCGCGGTGAGGCATCCTGGTCCACTTCGTAGGTGTCATCCAGCCACTGCAGGGAGCTCTGAGTACGGAGCCAGAGCCGTGGGGTGTGGTAGTCGGCCTGTAGTCCCGCGTCGTAGATCAACCGCTCATAGTGACTGGGGTGGTTGAGCGAGACGGAATCGACATCATTTCCTTCACTGTTCACTGTTCCGTAACCGAAGGCGCCCTGTTTCACCTTCTCCAGGCTCTGCTGCAGGCGAAAGCTCAGGTTGTGGCGGGGACGCCACTCCAGACGGTTGCCCAGTGAGGCTGCGTTGAGCCAGTCGGCCGTTTTGTTGTTGTGGCGGTTGATGATGTAGCCGTCGGAGTGGTGGTAGTCGCCGGTGAACCCCCAGGCAAACTGTTCCCCCTCTTTCCGGCGGTGCGACAGCGTGATACCTGTTTCGTTGTGGCTGCCGTAGCTGAGCTGCAGCCGCGTGCCCTGCCGGCGGAAGGGGGAGGCGGTATGCACCAGGATGATGCCCCCCATTGCGTTGCGGCCGTAGAGGGTGCCCTGTGGTCCGCGCAGGAATTCGATCTTCTCGATATCGGCCAGGTTGATGTCGAAGGAGGATTTCTCAAAGTGGGGAATACCATCCACATACATCGCTACCCCCGGGGCGTTGATCAGTGAACCCACACCCCGCACGAACACCGAGGAGGTGAGGCGGGAGTCACGGTCGATCATGATGAAGTTGGGTATCGAGGCGGTGAAATCCTTCATCTCATTGAGCTGCCTTCGCTGCAGGGTGGTACCGTTGAGCGTGGTGGAGGCTGCCGGCACTCGCCAGGCAGCATGGGGCAGCTTGATGCTTGAGACGACGATACTGTCGAGATGGTACTGACGTAACGAGTCGCTCTCATTTGCCCTGATCATGGGGGAAACGAACAAAAAGAGCATCACACACCAAAACAGTTGTTTCAGTCGGGTAGTTTTCATGCAGACTAATTTCAGTTGAATGGGTTCAGGTTCACAGGCTTGGTTTGTCTCATCCTGTCACAAAGGAAAGCATTTCTTCACGATTCTACAATCACTACTTTTAGTGATATTTGCCTCTTTTTGAACTCAGGGGTAAAGGATTTTTGAAACATCTCTCGCAGGGCCTGTATCTCTTAATACCCTGCCGAATGGGTTTATGCACGAATGTCACACAAACGTCCCTGTTGGGTATCCCGCTCCCGAAACCGTTTGATGATGCGGGCGGTCATCTCATGGTTTTTCATTCCCCAGTCGGGGGCAATCAACAGTCGCTTAGGAGACTGTGAGGTGAACCGCTCGATGTGGATGTCGGGGTGCAGCCGTTCGGCAAAGCTGACACAGAGATCGATGTATTCCTCCGGTGCGAAAAGGCGGAACGATTCGGGCAGAAGCTTGTATTCACGTGCCATGGCGGTGTAGCGGATGATCTGCAGCTGGTGGAGCTTAAGCGTGGTCAGCGGCAGCTCGGACAGTCGGTCGGCATGGCAAAGGATCTCCTCCTCGCTCTCACCGGGGAGGCCCAGGATCATGTGCGCCCCCACCGGGATTCCCCGCTCCGCCGTTTTGCGGATCATCGCTGCCGACTCTTCGTAGCTGTGCTGCCGGTTCACCCGCTCCAGGCTCCGGTTGAGGGTCGATTCCACCCCATATTCGATCAGCAGGAAGGTCTTCTTGTTGAGTTGCTCGAAGTAATCCAGCAGCTCCTTCGGCATGCAGTCGGGACGTGTTCCCACAATCAGCCCCACCACACCAGGGTATGACAGCGCCTCTTCATACTTCTCGGTGAGTGATGCCAGGCTGTCGTAGGTGTTGGTGTAGGATTGGAAGTAGGCCAGGTACTGCATCTCCGGGTACTTGCGGGAGAAGAACTGTACACCGTCGGCCATCTGTTCTGTTATGCTTTTGGTGGGCTTACCATAACCCGGGCTGAAGCTTTGGTTGTTACAATAGGTACAGCCCCCGCGACCCTTGTTGCCGTCACGGTTGGGGCAGGTGAAGCCGGCGTTGACCGATATCTTCTGCACCTTATAGTGAAAACGTGCCGCCAGGTAGTCGGCGAAGTCACGATAGGGCTTGTCGTTTGTGAACACTTGCTGTGATATTTTGTAACAAAGATAAGAAAAATAGAAAAGAGGACAATGCCTCATGCACTATCCCTGATGATTATGTAAATAAAAAAAAGGAACCGGCTCTTAACAGCCGGTTCCTTTACAGATCTATCTGTGAGAAACAGTTCCCAGATTGTGATGAATTATTCCTTCACCTCATCGGAGGCTTCTGCTTCAGCTGCTTCCGCATCGTCAGCCTTGGCTGATTTTTTCGCCTTGGCTGCCTTTGGTTTCTCTTCCTTCACTTCGGTTTCTGTGACCTCGCTTACGGTTACAGCTTCCGCTTCAGCTTCCGCTTTGGGTTCTGCTTCAGGTTCTGCTTCAGTTTCCGCTTTGGTTTCCGCTTCAGGTTCCGCTTTGATTTCCGCTTTGACTTCTGCTTCCTCCTTTACTTCAGCTTTTACTTCCGTCTTGGCTTCAGCCTTCGCTTCAGCCTTCGCTTCCGCTTTTGCAGCTTCCTTCTTGAAGGCTTCTACCTTTTGGTTGTCGAGTTTCTCCTTCAGGGCTGCCAGCTCTTCGATATCACCGAGTGTGGTCTTCTCAACTGCAGGCATCGCGGCAACTGTCTCATTACCACTCTCTTTTCTTCCGCCACGTTTACTCCTTCTGCGTGAGTCATCACCCGAGAGATCTTCATGGATGCGGCTGTGAGAGACGATGATGCGCTTGGAATCCTTGTTGAACTCAATCACCTTGAATTGCAGCTTTTCATCTACCTGTGCCTGTGAATTGTCTTCCTTCACCAGGTGTTTGGGAGTGGCGAATCCTTCCACGCCGTAAGGCAATGAGATCACGGCACCCTTGTCGAGCAGTTCCACGATGGTTCCTTCATGGATAGAACCTACAGTGAAGATGGTCTCGAACACATCCCACGGATTTTCTTCCAACTGCTTGTGACCCAGGCTCAGGCGACGGTTTTCCTTGTCGATGTCGAGTACCTGTACTTCGATCGGCGCACCGATCTCAGTTACTTCGCTCGGGTGCTTGATCTTCTTGGTCCAAGAGAGGTCGGAGATATGAATCAGCCCTTCTACGCCTTCTTCGATTTCCACAAAGGCTCCGAAGTTGGTGAAGTTGCGAACGGTAGCGGTATGGGTGCTGCTCACCGGGTATTTCACTTCAATGTCTTCCCATGGATCGGGCTTCAGCTGTTTCACGCCGAGAGACATCTTGCGGTCTTCGCGGTCGAGGGTAAGAATCACTGCTTCTACCTCTTCACCCACGGTCATGAAATCCTGCGCGCTGTGGAGGTGCTGTGTCCAGCTCATCTCCGACACGTGAATCAGTCCCTCTACGCCCGGTGCGATCTCAACGAATGCACCATAATCGGCGATCACCACCACTTTGCCCTTGATGATGTCACCCACCTTAAGGGTTTCGCTCAGTGCATCCCATGGGTGCGGGGTGAGCTGCTTCAGGCCGAGGGCGATACGTTTCTTCTCGTTGTCGAAGTCGAGGATCACCACGTTGATCTTGTCGTCCAGCTTCACCACTTCCTCGGGGTGCTGAATGCGTCCCCAGGAGAGGTCGGTGATGTGTACCAGGCCGTCTACACCGCCCAGGTCGACGAAGACACCGTAGGAGGTGATGTTCTTGACCACCCCTTCGAGTACCTGTCCCTTCTCCAGCTTGGAGATAATCTCTTTCTTCTGTTGTTCGAGTTCTTCTTCGATCAGGGCTTTGTGCGATACCACCACGTTCTTGTATTCAGGGTTGATCTTCACAACCTTGAATTCCATTGTCTTGTCTACAAAGATATCATAATCACGGATCGGCTTCACGTCGATCTGCGATCCCGGAAGGAATGCTTCAATACCGAATACATCCACAATCATACCACCTTTGGTGCGGCATTTGATATATCCCTTGATGATTTCGTTGTTTTCGAGTGCTGCATTCACGCGATCCCATGAGCGGGATGCACGTGCTTTCTTGTGTGAGAGGATCAGCTGTCCTTTTTTATCTTCCTGGCTCTCGATGTATACTTCTACCTCGTCGCCAATTTTCAGGTCGGGATTGTAACGGAACTCATTCATCGACACCACGCCGTCTGATTTGTATCCGATGTTTACAACCACTTCGCGTTTGTTCATGGAGCTAACGATACCGGTCACGACCTCTTTGTCGCTGATCTTGCTCAGCGTGTTGTCGTAGCTTTCAGCAAGTTTTTCTCTGTTCTCTTTGCTGTAGGGATCACCTTCAGCATAGGAGGCCCAATCGAAATCTTCTATGGGCGCCACATTTTTTAGGTTTTCAGTCATTTGTTGCGTAATAAAAAATTAAATAAGTGAGACATTATGTTGTACAGTGCCTTCCTTCCATTTAAAGCTATGGCAGCCTGAAACCCCGATAAGGTCCTGTGCAGCCTGTTTCTTGAAACAGAAAAAAGCGGTGCAAAGGTAGCTGTTTTTTTCTTAAAAACCAACTCTTTGCACCATAAATTTTCCCGCAACACAACAGGTTTTGCGGCATACTTTAAGTTGCTGGTCAGAGGAGCAGTCCCTGCGCAACCTCACTGCGTTTGTCGCTGCCGGCAATCTGTTCCACCAGTGCCAGTGCGAAGTCGAAGGCAAGCCCCGGCCCCTTTCCGGTGGTGATGTGATGGTCCGTTACCACTTTTAGCCCGGTGATCTCTGCACCGGAAAGCTTATCCTCAAACCCGGGGTAACAAGTGGCTTGTTTATCCTGAAGCAGGCCCAGTCCTCCCAGCACCATGGGCGCAGCACAGATGGCGGCGATCCGTTCTCCGCGATTATCAAAATCGGTGATCAGCTTTTTCAGCTCTTCATGCTCGTCGAGGTGCTTAGCCCCGGGCATGCCCCCCGGCAGTACCAGGTAGCCCACCTTCGAGAAATCGGTCTCATTGAACAGGCTGTCGGCGAGGACCGGAATGCCGTGTGCGCCTGTAACCTCATTTTTCCCGGTGACAGAGACGGTGGTCACGGGGATTTGCGCTCTTCTCAGGATATCAACCGTAGCGAGTGCTTCAATTTCCTCAAACCCGTCTGCCAGAAAGAGTGCCACATTTTTCATAACAAAATTGTCTTTATTAATTAAGTCTAAAGCGATAGGTGATGGTTCCCTGCTGATTGTTCATTGAGGTGATGGCATTGAATTTGGTGCTGCGTGCCGCTCTCAGTGCTTCGTTGCGCAGGGTGGTGTTGGGGGTATTGGTACCCCTGCCTATTTCTGCACGAATCACGTTGCCTGAAGGATCAACCGTGATGTCAATGACGACAGTTCCTTCATCGTTGACAGTATAGCGGGGCTGCACCAACCCCCCGCTGCCCAGCGAACGCCCCCCCAGGTCGTAAGACCCGATGCCGCCTGTGCCGATGGGTGATCCCTGCGTGGCGTTGCCGCTGGTGACCCCCTGTGTACCGCTTCCTTCGCTGTTGCCGCGACTCTCGGCTTCCTGGCCAAAGAGGCCGGACATCTGCTGATTGATCTCCCTCCTACGGGCCTCCTCCTCGCGGCGACGGCGTTCTGCTTCCTCCCGTGCGCGTTGTTCCGCTGCCAGGCGGGCTTGTTGTTCTGCTTCTTCGCGTTGTGCCGTGATGTCGATGGTGGGCTCGCTCTCCTGGGTGATCAGTGGTTCCTCGGGCGTGTTTACCGGAGGTTCGGGTTGTTGCGTGGGCAGGGGGGTGGGCTCACTCATGGGAGGCTCGGCCGCCCCGTAGGCATCCTCCACACTGCCGAACATCACCGGAATCCCTTCCAGCTCCTCCGTTGGGGTGTTGAGGGTGAAGTAGGAGAACAGAAGGATCAGCAAGAGCAATATGGTAAATATAATTGTTCCTGCAATGCCTCCTATTTTCTCTCTGGTAAATTCCATTGCTGTTGTCTGCGCTGTGGGTGAAACGATTCAGTCCTTTCAGTTGGGCCTTGTCATCAGTACCATCTTGAACCGGTTCTGGTTGGCGATATCCAAAATACGGACAATCTCCTTGTAGGGAACACTCTCATCGGCGTAGAGCGCCACGAAGATATCCGGTTCGGCACTGTATACCGATTGCAGGAAAGGGGTGATCGCTTCAAAGGGCACCTGTCGCTCCCGTTCGTTGGCGTTGGCCACATAGTAGTTCAGATCCTTGTCGATGGTAACCCGGGTGATCGGCTTGGCCTGTGCCTGTTGCTGCGATCGTGGCAGTAACACCTGTATGGCGTTGGGTACCACGATGGTAGAGGTGATCATGAAGAAGATCAGCAACAGGAAGATCACATCAGTCATCGATGCGAGGCTGAAATTCGATTCTATGCTAAACCGTTGTTTGAGTGCCATATCTGTTTGATTCGGTGATTTGAGAATTTGAGAATTTGAGGATTGGTGATGAATCCGCAAGTCGATCAATCAGCAAATAGCGTTATATGGCTGGTTCGTTTAGGATATCCATGAACTCCATGATCCGCATCTCCAGCCTGTTGACAATACCCTTAATCCGCGTGGAGAGGTAGTTGTAAGCGAAAAGGGCGATGATGCCCACAATCAGACCACCCACGGTGGTGACCAGTGCCTCGTAGATGCCGGTGGAGAGGATGTTCACATCCACGTTGGCGCCGGCACCCGCCATGCTCATGAAGGCTTTCACCATACCGGTCACTGTGCCAAGGAAACCCACCATGGGGGCTCCTGAGGCGGAGGTAGCCAGCACGGGGATCCCCTTTTCCAGCTTGGAGATCTCGATGTTGCCCTGGTTCTCAATGGCCGACATCACATCCCCCATGGGTCGTCCCAGACGTGAGATTCCTTTCTCCACCATCCTGGCAGAGGGAGTGTCGGTATTGTGACACAGGTTGAGGGCCGCGTCAATTTTGCCGTCGTGGATGTAATCCTTGATACGGTTCATAAAGGAGTTGTCTTCTCTACCGGCCTTGCTGATCACCAGGGTCCGTTCAATCAGTACATAAATGGTCATCAACAACAGCACCAGCAAGACGATCATGATCCATCCACCCTTCAGTGCCAGGTCGAATGCATTCATTTTTACTGCGAACTCTTCCGCAGCGGCTGTTTGCTGCATGGTGTTGTAGATTGTCTGTAAGCTGTCTGCCGGCGAAGCTATTTGCAAAAGATTCATATTTAAATGATTCTGTTATGGTTGTGAATGTCGATGGATAAAGATAACGGTTTTGGATGGTCATACCACATCCGGAGACTCTTTTAAACAATTTTTATAAGCTTTTATTGTTTCTTTGAGCCCCATGTAAAGCGCATCACTGATCAGTGAATGGCCGATGGAGACCTCTTTCAGCCAGGGGATCCGCTGCCAGAGAAAGTGCAGGTTGTCGAGGTTAAGGTCGTGTCCCGCGTTGATGCCCAACCCCAGGCTCTTCGCCAGGGTTGCCGCTTCCACAAAGGGAGCCACCGCTTTCTCTTTGTCAATAGAGTACTGCATGGCATAGGGGCCGGTGTATAGTTCGATACGATCAGTACCAATCTGTGAAGCCATCCGGATCATCACCGGATCGGGATCCACGAAGATGGAGGTGCGTACTCCCATGGCTTGAAACTCGCTGATGATGTCGCTCAGAAACTCCTTATGGTCCACTGTGTTCCAGCCGGCATCGGAGGTGATCGCATCATGGGCATCGGGTACAAGGGTTACCTGTGCCGGTCTGATTTTTTGGATCAGGTTGACAAACTCCGGTGTGGGGTTGCCTTCAATGTTGAACTCCGTGTGAACCTTGGCCTGCAGATCAAACACATCGCTGTAACGGATGTGCCGCTGGTCGGGACGCGGATGTACCGTGATGCCTTCGGCACCGAAAAGCTGGCAGTCGACGGCCACCTGCACCAGATCGGGAATGTTGCCTCCGCGTGCATTTCGCAGCGTGGCCACCTTGTTTACATTAACGCTTAACTTCGTCATAATTTTTTACACTCTTCACTTCACAATGGCTGAGCTTGCAAGTTTTTTTGATAAAGGATTAATAAAAAAACCGCACGGGTGCTCAAATAGGTAAAAAATTACCATCTTTGTGGAAGTGATACAAAAGTAATACGAAATAACCGTTTTTCGCAATGTCGGAGAAAGAATTTATCAAAAATCAGGTGG
>DURL01000070.1 GCA_012837345.1 Bacteroidales bacterium | reverse complement strand
AGAACCGGCTGCTGATCACCACCGGATCGCTGCAGGCAATTCATATACTGGCGAGGGCATTCATTGACCCGGGAGATCGGGTACTGGTAGAGAATCCCTCTTTTATCGGGGCACTTTCTGCCTTCCGTGCCTGTCAGGCGGAGCTGCGGGCTATCCCACTCAGGGGCGATGGAATGGATATGTCGTTGCTGGCAAAGGAACTGAACAGTGCATCGCCTCAGCCCAAGTTCCTCTATTATGCACCCAACTTCCACAACCCGGCGGGTATCATCTACTCGATGGAGGTGAAGCAACAGATGATCGCGCTTTTACGTGGAAGGAACATACCAGTAATCGAGGATGATGTATACAGCGACATCTGGTTCGACGAGAAGGATTTGCCGGAGATGATGAATCTCAAGGCAATGAACCCGGAGGGGATTGACATATGCTTCACCGGTTCCTTCTCAAAGATCCTGGGACCCGGCCTACGACTAGGATGGATGCTGGTGCCCGAAGCAATATACCGCAAGTGTGAACTGATCAAGCAGTCGATCGACGCCTGCTCTCCCTCACTTTCACAGGTGCTGGCCGATAAGTTCATCCGCAGTGGAGAGATATACCGTTATACAGCCCGCATAAGGGAAGAATACAAAAATAGAGGGGAAACGATGATCGCCACACTGGAGGAGCACCTACCGGAATATGTCACTTTTGAGCGACCACGTGGAGGCTTCTACACATGGCTTCAGCTGCCAAAAGGCACCGACACCACCATCATTCTGAAGAGAGCCATTGAAAAAGGGGTGGTCTTCGTGACCGGTAAGACCTTCGACCCGGCAGGAGTGCAAAACGACCACATGCGGGTTTCTTTCTGCAATACCGATGCGGCAACCATCCGCCGCGGTATCCCCCTCATCGCGCAGGCGATTCGCGAGATCATTGAAAAATAAGATTTTTAGCGTAGCTTGTCAGGATTGCAACAAAATGAGCGCAACGTAAGTTTAAACTTACGTTGCGCTCAAGTTATAAATTTATCCCAGGAACGAGATCAGTACCCCTGCAGCAACCGCCGAGCCGATCACGCCGGAGACATTGCTGGCCATGCAGTATTGCAGTATATGATTCGACTTGTCATACTTCAACGCCATCTCATTGGCGACGCGTGAGGCCATCGGCACCGCACTGAGTCCGGTGGCACCTACAAGTGGGTTGATCTTCTTCGCGGAGAAGAGGTTGTAACCCTTTACTGCAAGGATGCCACCAGCCACCGATACACAAAATGCAAGCAGTCCCCCCACAATGATTCCCAACGTTTGAACCGAAAGGAACACTTCTGAGGTCATGGTTGCGCCCACGGTGAGGCCGAGGAAGATGGTAGCGGTGTTCATGATGGGTCCTGAGGCAGCATCGGCCAGACGACCGGTGCTCGAACCTATCTCCTTCACCAGGTTGCCGAAAAGCAACATCCCAAGCAGTGGTGCCGACGAGGGTACCAACACCGAGACAATTACCCCCAACACGATGGGGAAGATGATCTTCACCGTCTTCATATGTTTGATCTCATGCTTCGGTGGATACTGCTTGTCCATCTTCTTCATATGGATCTTGAACTCCTTCTCGGTCATCAGCAACTTCGCCACGCCAGGGATGATCACCGGCACCAGCGCCATGTAGGAGTAGGCAGCGATGGCAATGGGTCCCAGCAGGTGGGGAGCCAGCTTGATTGTGGTGTATATTGCCGTGGGACCATCCGCACCGCCGATGATGCCGAGTGAGGCAGCCTCCGGCAGGGTGAATCCCATCAGCACCGCACCGATCAGCACAGAGAAGATGCCCAACTGAGCCGCCCCCCCGAAGAGGGAGAGCTTCAGATTGCGCAACATCGGTCCGAAGTCGGTCAGTACCCCCACCCCCATGAAGATGATGGGAGGCAGGATGCCGGTCTTGATCAGGGCAAAATAGAGAAAGTTCATGATGCCATGCTTGTCAGCGATATCGAGCAGACTCATATAGCTGCCGTCGGCGTTGTGAACCAGCGATGTGTCGACGATGCCCAGCCCTGCCCCCGGCAGGTTGGCCAGCAGCACGCCGAAACCGATGGGCACCAGCAGCAGCGGTTCATACTGTTTTTTGATGCCCAGGTAGAGCAGCACAAAGGCGATCAGCCACATCAGGATGGTCTCCCACCCCATGGTGCTGAACCCGGTCATCTCCGCGATATTGGAAAAGATATCTCCCATGCCTATTGCAGTTTAACCAGTATGTCATCCTCATCGACCGAGGCACCGTTGTCGAAACAGATCTCGGCAACCCTGCCGCTCACCTCGGCAGTCACGGCGTTGTAGGTCTTCATCGACTCAATGTAGCCGATCAGGTCACCCTCCTTCACCGTGTCACCTACCTTCAGCGGGCTCTCCGACGACTCCTTGGTGAGGAAGAACTTACCCTCCAGGGGGGAGAGCACCTCCTGTACCGCACCCGTTGCGGGAGCAGCTTCTACGGGTGCAGCGGGGGCTGCTTCCTTCGTAGCGGGCTGTGACCCGCCGTTGTTGCTTCCGGGGTAGGAGATGTTGACCACGAACTCCTCGTTGTCCACATTCACCACCAGCTGCTTGGGCATGAAGGCGTCAGACGCAGCTGCAGCAGGTGCGGCGGCGGTTGCGGCGGTTGCGGCCGGTGCATTTGCCTCCGCCTTGCGTTTTGCCAGATCGGCTTCAAACGCCTTCTTGGCTTCACCCGACTTGTAGGCACGGTACTGCTCGGGATGCATCGCCAGCTCGAAGAGCTCCTCCTCATCCTGGCCCAACTCCCAATTGTGCTGTTTCATCTCGTCGCGGAACGCATCCAGCTTGTCGGGGTAGAGCTCCTGCGGGTTGCCGGTGTAGAACTCGCGTCCCTGCTCCTTCGCCATCGCCACGATCTCGGGCGCCGGCTCACCGGGCAGCTTGCCCGACTTACCCAGGATCATGTCCCAGATGTTGTCGGCAATCATCGACCAGCGCTCCTTGCCCTTCTCGAGCTGCAACACGTTCATCAGCGCCAGGTTCTTCACATACTGGCTGTAGGGAGTCACCAGTGGCGGATAACCCACCATGGGCCATACATGGGTCACCTCATCGAACAGCTTGACCAGCAGGTCATCCTGTGTCAGCTCCGGCTGTCCGTTCTTCGCCTTCCAGCGGTTCAGCGAGGCGAGGTTGTTCTCCAGGTCGGCCATCAGGCTGCCCATCATGCCGCCGGGCAGGCCGGGACCGATCAGCAGCGAGTTCATCACCCTGTTCTTGGAGTCGATGTAGTAACCCAGAAAATCATCCATGAACTTCTGCGTGAGCGACCGCACCTTCATGTAGGCTTTCATGTTGATATCGGGCACCTTGAAGCCGGCATCCTTCAGCATCGCCTGCACCGCCAGCAGGTCGGCATGGCCGGTACCCCAGGAGAGGGGCTCCATCGCCACATCGATATACTCCGCACCGGCATGTGCCGCCTCCAGGATGGAAGCCATCTGGAAGCCGGGACCGGCATGACCGTGATAGGTGACGGGGGTGTCGGCATGCTTCTCTTTGATCTTCTTGATGATCCTCCCGATGGTGGCGGGACGTCCCACGCCGGCCATGTCCTTGATGCAGATCTCATCGGCACCCATCCCGATCAGCGTGTCAGCCAGCTCGGTGTAGTACTTCACCGTGTGTACCGGTGAGACGGTGAGGCTGAGCGCTGCCTGTGAGATCATGCCCGCCTCCTTTGCGAAGACAATGGAATCCTTCAGGTTGCGGGGATCATTCAGACCGTCGAACGAACGGGCGATATCGGTGCCCTGTTTCTTCTTCACCCGGAACATCAGTCGCCGTACATCGGAGGGTACCGGGCTCATCCGGATGCCATTCAGTCCCCGCTCCAGCATATGGGTCTGGATGCCTGCATCGTTGAAGGGTTGTGTCCAGTCGCGCACCGCCTTGTTGGGGTTCTCGCCGAACAGCAGGTTGATCTGTTCGAAACCACCGCCGTTGGTCTCCACGCGGGCGAAACAACCCATCTCGATGATCGCGGGAGCCACCTCGGTGAGTTGCTCCACCGTGGGGACATACTTACCTGATGACTGCCACATGTCTCTGTAGAGGAGACTGAATTTAATCTCTTTTGCCATAAAATATTGTTTGATTTGTTTTTGGTTCTTATCTCTTCTCAATGGTGTCGACCCTTCCTTTCCCACGGGTGATCACATCTACCACGGCAGCGATCGCCGCCAGTTTGCGGGGTTGAATTGATTTGCCCCGGTCACCACCCTTCACGGGTGTCAGCGTCTCCCTGATATATCGGTTGGTAATCCCGATTACCAGGTTGCCCACCACCACTACCAGGGTGAGGATAAGAAATACCATGATCATCCCTATAGCCAGTAGGGTTAAGGCTTCATCCATATTTTCCATAGATTTTAGTTTTTACACTCCAGAAATGATAACCCGGCATAACCTGATTGTTGGAACTATAACGGATCTCGGGAATGAGTGTGCACTTTGTTATCCAAAAATACAAAAAAATATGCTCTTTGATGCACAATGCACCCCAAAATGAGCATATTTATTATTATTTTAAAATGCTTTGACTTTTCTTCAGCATTCAGTATTCATCTTTCGTATGGTTGAGCCGCAGCAATTTAACCAGTTCTACCACCAGGATAGGCACCAGTGAGAGTGCACCCACGTAGAGCCAATGGATGCTGTCCATCGGTATCACTCCGAAGATGCGGCTTACGGCCGGAATCAGCAATACCGCCATCAGCAGCAGCGCCGACAGGAGGATGGCACCCAGCAGCGGCAGGTTGCTGAAGATACTGGTGCGGAAGGAGGAGCGTTTGTTGGAGTGCAGGTTTCGCACGTGCAGCAGCTGGGAGAATCCCAATACGGCAAATGCCATGGTGCGCCCCAACACTTCCGGATCTTCGAGTCCTGCCTCGTTCCCATCGCGAAGTCCAATCAGATAGGCAGCCAGCGAGATGAGGCCAATGGTGGCACCCTGGTAGAAGATGCGCCAGATCATCCCCTTGGTGAAGAATCCCTGTTTGGGATCACGCGGACGACGGGTCATGATATCCTTCTCCGCCGGGTCCATGCTGAGCGCCAGTGCCGGCAGGCTGTCGGTCACCAGGTTGATCCAGAGGATCAGGATCGGGGTGAGCGGATTGCCGATGTTGAAGATGGAGGCGATGAAGATGAGCAGCACCTCGCCCACGTTGGCCGAGAGCAGGAACTGTATTGCCTTGAGGATGTTGTCGTAGATGCGTCGGCCCTCCTCCACCGCCCCCACGATGGTGGCGAAGTTATCGTCGGTAAGGATCACGTCGGAGGCATCCTTCGTCACCTCGGTGCCCACGATCCCCATCGAGACACCGATATCGGCCTGCTTCAGTGCCGGGGCGTCGTTCACACCGTCGCCGGTCATCGCCACGATCTGGCCCTGCGACTGCCAGGCCTGCACGATGCGCACCTTGTGCTCGGGTGCCACCCGTGCGTATACTGAATAATCCTTCACATCACGCCGCAGTGACTCATCGGTCATCGCCGCCAGGTCGCTGCCGGTGATGGCACGGTCACCGTCGTGGTAGATGCCGATCTCATCGGCGATGGCCACGGCGGTCACCTTGTGGTCGCCGGTGATCATCACGGGACGGATGCCGGCGGTGCGGCACTTCCTTACCGCCTCCACCACCTCGGGACGGGCTGGGTCTATCAGTCCGAGTAAGCCGACAAACACCAGCTCCTGTTCTACCGTCTCGGCACTCACCCCGGCAGGCAGTGCGTCGATATCGCGGTAGGCTACTGCCAGCACACGCAGTGCCGACTGCGCCATGCGATGGTTCTCCTCGAGGATGGTCGACCGGTCTTCGTCGGTAAGTGGACGCACCTTGCCATGCATCAGGATGGCGGTGGTGACCGCCAGCACCTCGTCGAGACCACCCTTCACATTGACACGCAGCTGACCCTCCTCCATCCGGTTGATGGTGGCCATGCGCTTGCGTTCCGAGTCGAAGGGAACCTCCTCCTGTCGCGGGTATTGCTTTTCCAGTTCGTTCTTGTTCATCTTCAGCTCCAGTGCCGCATCCACGATGGCGGTCTCGGTGGGATCACCTGCCGTCTCATGCGTTCCCTCCTCCGTCATCTTCAGATGGGCATCGGTGCAGAGCAGCGAGCTCATCAGCAGCATCCGTTCATCTTTGTCAAGCTCTTCCGGCAGCGGTGCATTGCGGAAGTCGATGCGGTTGCCGCCGCTCCACCCCTCTACGATGGTCATCTTGTTTTGTGTGAGGGTACCGGTCTTGTCGGAGCAGATCACGGTGGTGCTGCCCAGCGTCTCCACCGATGGGAGGGTGCGCACGATGGCGTTCTGCTTCACCAGGCGCTGTACGCCGATGGCCAGCACGATGGTGGAGACGATCTGCAGCCCCTCGGGGATGGCCGCCACCGCCAGGCTCACCGCCATCATCAGCATCTTCAGCCAGTCGTTGCCATAGAGGATGCCCACGCCGAAGATCAGCGCACAGATGCCCAGCGCCACGTACCCCAGTATGCGGCCCAGCTGATGCAGCCGCTTGCCCATGGGGGTGTCGGTGTTCTCGGTATGCTGCAGCATGTGGGCGATCTTACCCACCTCGGTCTCCATGCCGGTGCCCACCACGACCCCTTTTCCGCGGCCATAGGTCACCACGCTGGTAGAGAACGCCATGTTGTCGCGGTCACCCAGCGGCACCTCACCCTCATCCAGTAACCCGTTATGCTTCTCCACAGGCACCGACTCACCCGTGAGGGCCGACTCCTGCACCTTCAGGTTTACCGCCTCCAGCAGTCGCAGGTCGGCCGGGATGATATCACCCGTATCGAGGATCACGATGTCACCCGGCACGATGGCGGTGGAGACCACCTCCGCCACCTGTCCCCGGCGCAACACCTTGGTCTGCGGTGCACTCATCCGGTTCAGTGCCTCGAGCGACGACTGTGCCTTCCGCTCCTGTACCGTTCCGATGATCGCGTTGATGATCAGGATGGCCAGGATCACATAGCTCTCGGTCAGTCCCTCTTGATGCATCACGCCAATCACACCCGACACGATGGCGGCGATGAGTAGGATCACCACCATGCTGCTCTTGAACTGCTCGAAGAAGATGGCAACCAGCGATTTCTGCTTTTCTGACTGCAGCTCATTGGGACCATGCGTTGCGAGCCGTTGTTTCACCTCCTCATCTGAGAGTCCGGAATCGGCATCAACGTTGAGCTGACGCAGCAATTCATCTGCCGGCTGACTGTAATAGGGTTTCATTGATTGTTCTTTAGGTTGTTGGATATCTCATCTCCTGGTGTGGCTGCCCCCCTGCCGTATCGGGTGGAGGTTGGCGCTGACAGGTTTATAAACAACTGACAACGGTAAATGTTTACCTTCTGAACGACTCCCCACCCGGCCAATCTGATATGTTATAAAACATAACCGTAACATTTCTCTTTGTCATCCTTATTTTATAAATTGCAACGCTGATCACGACAAGTTGACTTTGCCGGTCTCACGCCGTTGCAAAGTCATTTTTCATATCGCCACGTCGCAGCTGATCTGCTTGACGGAAAGGCAGTAGAGGTGAGCAGTATGATGTTTAATCCAAACAACCAACATTATACATTTAATAAAATTCTAATCATGAAAGTGTACAAAACAAATGAAATCAAGAACATTGCTGTCATTGGCAATGCCGGATCAGGTAAGACCACCCTCGCAGAGGCCATGCTCTTCGAGAGTGGTCTGATAAAACGACGCGGATCCGTGGATGGGAAGAACAGCGTGAGCGACTACTTCCCCGTAGAGAAAGATTACGGCTACTCAGTCTTCTCTACGGTTTTCTCCTATGAGTGGAAGGATAAGCTGATGAACTTCATCGATTGTCCCGGATCAGATGATTTTGTGGGAGGGGTGATCTCCGCACTCCATGTAACCGATATGGCGCTGATGCTCATCGATGGAGCCAACGGCGTGGAGGTGGGTACCGTGAACCAGTTCCGCTACGTGGATGAGATGAAGAAACCGATGGTACTGCTGGTGAACCAGATGGACCACGACAAGGCAGACTACGACAATACCCTGGCCGGGCTCCGCGAGTTCTACGGCAACAAGGTGGTGCCGGTGCAATATCCAACGGGCAGCGGCAGCTCCTTCAACGGCATCGTCGACGTGTTGAAACAGAAGTTCTACAAATGGACGCCGGGAGCCACCGCACCGGAGGTGCTGGAGATCCCCGACAGCGAGAAGGAGCGTGCCGGTGAATACTATCAGGTGCTGCTCGAAGCAGCCGCCGAGAATGACGAGGGACTGATGGAGAAGTACTTCGATCAGGGGTCACTCACCGAGGAGGAGATGCGTGACGGCATCCACAAGGGGATGCTCGACCATACCCTCTTCCCGCTCTTCTGTGCCTCCGCGGAGAAAAACATGGCGGTGCACCGTATCATGAACTTCCTCAACATGGTGGCCCCCTCACCCGATGAGGTGCCGGCTCCCCTCAACAGTGAAGGAGAAGAGGTGAAACCCGACGCCACCGCATCCGCCAGCCTCTTCTTCTTCAAGACCACTGTCGAGCCTCATATCGGTGAGGTCTCCTACTTCAAGGTGATGTCGGGTACCGTGAAGGAGGGGGATGACCTGGCCAACAGCAACCGCTCCTCGAAGGAACGTCTGGCTCAGCTTTACACCGTGGCGGGTCAGATCCGCACCAAGGCGGAGGAGCTGCATGCCGGCAGCATCGGTGCCGCAGTGAAGCTGAAAGACGTGCGCACCGGCAACACGCTCAATGCCAAGGGGAGCGATAACCGGTTCGACTTCATCAGATACCCGGAGCCGCGATATCGTCGTGCTATCCGGGCGGTGAACGAATCCAACTCCGAGAAGATGAGCGAGGCGCTCACCCGTATGAAGGAGGAGGATCCCACCTGGATCGTGGAGGTCTCAAAAGAGTTGAAGCAGACCATCGTATCGGGTCAGGGTGAGTTCCACCTGCGCACCCTCAAATGGCGACTGGAAAATAACGATAAGATAGAGATCGAATACCTGGAACCGAAGATACCCTACCGTGAGACCATCACCAAGACGGCACGTGCCGACTACCGGCATAAGAAGCAGTCGGGTGGCGCCGGTCAGTTCGGCGAGGTGCACCTGATCGTGGAGCCTTACAGTGAAGGGCTGCCCATGCCGGAGGTCTACCGCTTCAATGGACAGGAGTTCAAGGTACAGAACCGCGATACACAGGTGATCGAGCTCGACTGGGGTGGCAAGCTGGTCTTCGTGAACAGCATCGTGGGTGGTGCTATCGACACCCGTTTTCTGCCGGCGATCCTGAAGGGGATCATGGCCCGCATGGAACAGGGACCCCTCACCGGCTCCTACGCCCGTGATGTGCGGGTGATCGTCTATGACGGCAAGATGCACCCGGTGGACTCGAATGAGATCTCCTTCATGCTGGCAGGCAGGAACGCATTCAGCACCGCCTTCAAGAATGCGGGACCCAAGATCCTGGAACCGGTGTACGACGTGACGGTCTCCGTGCCGGGTGAGTTTATGGGAGACGTGATGAGCGACCTGCAGGGACGCCGCGCCATGATCATGGGTATGGAGAGCGAGAAAGGTTTTGAAAAGCTGAAGGCTCGTGTACCACTAAAAGAGATGAACAGTTACTCCACCTCCCTCAGCTCCCTCTCGGGTGGCAGGGCCTCCTTCACCATGAAGTTCGCCAGCTACGAGCTGGTGCCCTCCGATGTGCAGGATAAACTGCTCAAGGCCTACGAGGAGCAGGAGAAGGAAGATTGACAACCCTATATTTCGTTTTCACAAAAGCAAGGGCAGCCCGCACGGACTGCCCTTCTTTTATTCGCACTAAAAGCTAACAGCTAAAAGCTTTTCTCCAGATTCCTTTTCAGCGCCTGCAGGAACTGCTGTGTGGTGAGCCAGCTGTCGCGCGGTGCATCGTTGCCGTGCACCAGCAGCGCCAGATCCTTGGTCATCTCACCCCCCTCAACGGTCTCGATGCAGACCTGCTCCAGCTTGTGGCAGAAGTCGATGAGCGGCTGGTTCTGATCCAGCTTGCCACGGTGTGCCAGTCCCCGTGTCCAGGCAAAGATGGAGGCGATGGGATTGGTGCTGGTCTCCTTGCCCTGCTGATGCTGGCGATAGTGGCGCGTCACCGTGCCGTGGGCCGCTTCGGCCTCCACCGTCATGCCGTCGGGGGTCACCAGCACGGAGGACATCATCCCCAGCGAGCCAAAGCCCTGGGCCACGGTGTCGGACTGCACATCACCGTCATAGTTCTTGCAGGCCCAGACGAAGCCGCCGTTCCACTTCATGGCGGAAGCCACCATGTCGTCGATCAGCCGGTGCTCGTAGGTGATGCCTGCCTTCGCGAATGCATCCTTGAATTCGTTCTCATACACCTCCTGGAAGATATCCTTGAAGCGGCCGTCGTAGGCCTTCAGGATGGTGTTCTTGGTGGACATGTAGAGCGGATACCCTTTGGTGAGCGCCATCTGGAACGAGGAGCGGGCAAAGCCGTAGATCGACTCGTCGGTGTTGTACATCGCCATGGCCACACCGTCACCCTTGAAGTCATACACCTCCCAGCTGGTCTGTTCACCCTTCTCATCGGTGAAGGTGAGCGTCAGCTTTCCCTTCCCCTTGATCACCTTGTCGGTGGCACGGTACTGGTCGCCGAAGGCGTGACGTCCGATGATGATGGGCTCGGTCCATCCCTGCACGTAGCGGGGGATGTTGGAGCAGATGATCGGCTCGCGGAAGACGGTACCGCCCACGATGTTGCGGATGGTGCCGTTGGGCGAGCGCCACATCTTTTTCAGGCCGAACTCCTCCACCCGTGCCTCATCAGGCGTGATGGTGGCACACTTGATGCCCACGTTATATCTTTTGATCGCCTCGGCAGCATCAACGGTCACCTGGTCATCTGTGGCATCACGGTGCTGGATGCTCAGGTCGTAATACCTGATGTCGAGGTCGAGATAGGGAAGGATCAGCTCCTCTTTGATAAATGACCAGATAATTCTGGTCATTTCATCACCATCCAGCTCAACCACCGGATGGGTTACTTTTATTTTCTGCATGCGGTATCTTTATCTTTCGTTGATGGGTACAAATGGTTGTTTCTCCCGAACGTTCTTGTAAGCCGGACGGATCAGTCGTTTGCTGGCGAAGTTCATCTCCTCGATGCGGTGTGCCGACCAGCCCACGATGCGGGCCATGGCAAACAGCGGGGTGAATACCTCTGCCGGCAGACCGATGGCGTCATAGACAAAGCCGGAGTAGAAGTCCACGTTGATACAGGTGCGGGCCTTGGCAGTCTGCTTCTTGAAGCCCAGGAACACCTCCACGGCACGCTCCTCGATCAGCTCCATGAAGTTGAACTCCTCCTCACGTCCCTTCTCACGGGCCAGATCGCGCGCCATCTCCTTCAGCAGGCCCGCACGCGGGTCGCTCACGGTATAGACGGCGTGACCGATGCCATAGATGAGACCGGTACGGTCGAACGCCTCTTTCTTCAGTATCTTTGTCAGATAAGCATCGATCTGTTCCTTGCTGGTCCAGTCATCCACATTCTGCTTCATATCTTCCAGCATACCCTGCACCTTGATGTTGGCACCCCCGTGCAACGGTCCTTTCAGTGAGCCGATACCGGCGGCAATGGCCGAGTAGGTGTCGGTCTCGGTGGAGCTGGTGACGCGCACCGAGAAGGTTGAGTTGTTACCACCGCCATGCTCGGCATGCAGGATCAGTGCCAGGTCGAGGATCTTCACATCCAGCTCGGTGTAATTGTCGCGTCCCTTCATCATGAAGAGGAAATTTTCCGCCACGGAGCGGTCTTCGTAGGGATGACGGATGTGCAGTGAGCGCCCCATCTGATCGTGACGCATCACCTGATAGGCGTAGGCAATGATGGTGGGGAACTTGGCGATCAGGTTGAGTGACTGACGTACCAGGTTGTCGGGTGAGATGTCATCAGGGTTCTCGTCGTAGGCATAGAGCTCCAGCACGCTTCTGGCAAGTATGTTCATGATGTTCTTCCCCTTCAGTGAGAGGATGTTCATGGTGGCCAGGTGGTTCAGCGGCATGGTGTGTGCGATCATGTCGTTCACCGCATCCAGCTCCTCCTTGCTGGGGAGACGTCCCGAGAGCAACAGAAAAGCGGTCTCCTCGAAACCGAGTCTGTTTTCAGACTGTACACCTTTCACCAGCTCCTCTACATCCATACCACGGTAATAGAGCTTGCCCGGTACCGGCTTGAGGGTGCCATCCTCCTGACGTTCATAGCCCACCACATCACCCACACGGGTGAGGCCAGCCAGCACACCGGAGTGATCTTCGTTGCGCAGACCACGCTTCACACCCATCTTGGAAAAGAGCTCCTTGTCGATGTTGCTGGTGAAGGCAATGGAGTCAGATAAAGTCTTCGTTATTTGTTCATTATTCATCTTTAGATATGTTTGATTGTTAAATTGTCAGTTACCTGTAAAAATGCTGGGCAATGGTTATAGAATGTTGAAATAACAGTCATTCAGCCCATTTTGTTTGTTTTTACTCACAAATTTATTGGAGTGCATCGGTCACTTTTTGCGCAAACGCAGCAGTGGTGAGAGCCTTCCCCTGTTCCATGAAACGCGCCAGGTCGGCGGTAGCATACCCTTCAGCAAAGAGCTTCTCCAGTGAGGATGTGATCAGCGCACCCGCCTCGTGCCATCCCATATACTCGAGCATCATCACACCGGAGAGCAGCATGGAGCAGGGGTTGGCCTTTCCCTTCCCCACAATGTCGGGTGCCGTGCCGTGTGTTGCCTCAAAGATGGCGTGCCCGGTGTCGTAGTTGATGTTAGCACCCGGCGCGATGCCGATGCCGCCCACCATGGCCGCCAGCTGGTCGGAGATGTAATCACCGTTGAGGTTGAGGGTTGCCACCACGGCATACTCCTCCGGTTTGAGGAGCGTGTTCTGCAGAAACGCATCGGCGATCACATCCTTGATGAAGACCTTCCCCGAGGCGACCGCCTGGTTGTACTCCTCCACCGCCTGCTCCAGACCACGCTCCGCCTCTATCTGCCGAAACTTGTGCTCGGTGAAGGTGCGATCGGGAAACTCGCGCTCTGCAAGCGCATAGCCCCACTTCTTGAAGCCCCCCTCGGTGTACTTCATGATGTTGCCCTTGTGCACCAGGGTCACCGAGGGCAGGCCATGCTCCAGTGCATACTCGATGGCGGCGCGCACCAGTCGCTCCGTACCCTCCAGCGACACCGGCTTCACACCAAGCGAGGTGGTCTCCGGGAAACGAATCTTCGCCACTCCCATCTCCTCCTGAAGGAATCGGAGCACCTTCTTCAGTTCCGGTGTGCCAGCCGCCCACTCGATGCCGGCATAGATATCCTCTGTGTTCTCACGGAAGATGGTGACATGCACCTTCTCAGGATGCAGCAGCGGTGTGGCCACCCCTCTGAACCAACGTACCGGTCGCAGACAGACGTAGAGATCCAGCTCCTGCCGCAGGGCCACGTTGAGGGAACGGATCCCCTCTCCGATGGGTGTGGTAAGCGGCCCCTTGATCCCCACCATGTGGGTGCGGAAAGCCTCCATCGTCGCTTCAGGCAACCAACTGCCCACGGCGTTGAACGCTTTCTCGCCAGCCAGCACCTCGTGCCACTCGATGCTGCGCTTTTCGCCGTACGCCTTCGCTACGGCAGCATCAATAATTTGCTGTACGTGGGGGGTGATCTCCCTGCCGATGCCGTCACCCTCGATAAAGGGAATCACCGGCCTGTCGGGTACCAGAAGCCGCTCACCCTGTTTGGTTATCTGCATGGTTTTCTCTTTTTGGATTTGGTTATCTCCTCATCGCGTTCAGAGCACTACCGGCCTTGAACCACTCGATCTGCTGCTCGTTGTAGGTGTGAGCCGCCTCGAAACGATCCTTCGTACCATCGGCATGCAACAACTCAATGGTGAGGTTCCGACCGGGAGCAAAGTCACTCAGACCTACCACGCTGATCTTGTCGCGTTCCTGTACCTTGTCATAGTCCTCCTTGTTGACGAAGGTGAGCGCCAGCATACCCTGTTTCTTCAGGTTGGTCTCATGAATACGGGCGAACGACTTCACCAGGATCACCTTCACGTTGAGGTGACGTGGCTCCATGGCTGCATGCTCACGGCTGGATCCTTCCCCATAGTTCTCTTCGGCAACCACGATGGAGCCTACCCCTTTGCTTTTGAACTTGCGGGCCAGTGCCGGCACCGGCATATACTCCAGTGTCTCGGGGTCGAGCACCGCATTGGTCTGTTCATTGAAGCTGTTGACAGCACCTATGAGCATGTTGTCGGAGATGTTGTCGAGGTGACCGCGGTAGCGGAGCCATGGCCCGGCCATCGAGATATGGTCGGTGGTACACTTGCCCTGCACCCTGATGAGCAGCGGCAGGTCGGCATAGTCCTTGCCGTCCCAGGCGGGGAAGGGTTGCAGTTTCTGCAGACGGTTCGACTGTGGGTCGATGGTTACCTCCACGGCACCTTCAGCTGAGGGTGCCAGATATCCTGCATCCTTCACCTCATATCCCAGTGGTGGCATCTCGAAACCTCTCGGTTCAGGCAATTTGACCGCTTCCCCCTTGTCGTTGAGCAGTGTGTCGGTAAGCGGGTTGAAGCAGAGATCACCGGCAATGGTGAGTGCCGCTACCAGCTCGGGAGAGGTGACAAAGGCATGTGTATTGGGATTGCCGTCGTTGCGCTTGGCAAAGTTACGGTTGAAAGAGGTGACGATGGAGTTGGTGCGGTTGTCTGCCACATCATCGCGTTTCCACTGCCCGATACAGGGGCCACAGGCATTGGCGATGATGGTGGCACCCGCCTTGTCGAATTCCTCCAGGATGCCGTCACGCTCGGCGGTATATCTGATCTGTTCCGAGCCGGGGTTGATCAGGAACTGTGCCTTCACCGGCACTCCCTGTTCACGTGCATATTGTACGATGGAGACTGCACGGGTGAGGTCTTCATAAGAAGAGTTGGTGCAGGAACCGATGAGTCCTACCTCCATCTTGCGGGGGTAGTTGTTCTTGCGCACCACCTCACCAAACTCGGAAATGGTGTAAGCAGCGTCGGGGGTAAAAGGTCCGTTGATATGAGGTTCCAGTTCGGAGAGATCGATCTCGATCAGCTGGTCATAATATTGTGCAGGATCGGCCATCACCTCCGGATCAGGCTGCAGATGTTCCATGATGCGACGTGCCTCGTCGGCCACATCCTTGCGGCCGGTGCTCTCCAGGTATTGGGCCGACTTCTCGTCGAACGGGAAGATGGAGGTGGTTGCTCCCACCTCGGCACCCATGTTGCAGATGGTACCTTTTCCTGTTGCCGAGAGAGATGCAGCCCCCTCACCGAAGTACTCGATGATGGCGTTGGTACCCCCCTTCACGGTGAGGATGCCGGCCACCTTGAGGATCACATCCTTGGGGGCACTCCATCCGGAAAGCTTTCCGGTGAGCTTCACACCGATCAGCTTGGGCATCTTCAGCTCCCAGGGCAGACCGGCCATCACATCTACCGCATCGGCACCACCCACGCCGATGGCAATCATGCCGAGTCCGCCGGCATTGGGAGTATGGGAATCGGTGCCCACCATCATCCCACCCGGGAAAGCATAGTTCTCCAGCACCACCTGATGAATGATACCGGCACCCGGCTTCCAGAAGCCGATGCCATACCTGTTGGAGACATCACGCAGGAACTCATACACCTCACGGTTGGTGACATTGGCGGTCTCCAGATCGCTTTCGGCGTTGCGGTAGGCCTGTATCAGGTGATCACAGTGTACCGTGGAAGGTACCGCCACGCTGGTGCGGCCGGAGTTCATCAGCTGTAGCAGAGCCATCTGCGCGGTGGCATCCTGCATCGCCACCCTGTCGGGTGCAAAATCCACATAGTCTGATGCACGCTTGTAGTTGATCAGGGGTATTCCGGGGGAGAGATGAGAGAACAATATCTTCTCAGTGAGCGTCAACGGACGTTGCAGGTTCTCTTTGGCTTTTTTAATTCTTTCGGGCAAATTCGCATAGACCCTGCGAATCATTTCAATGTCGAAAATCATACGGGTTAAGTGGTTTAAATATGTTTTGTTTAATATGGTTGCTTAAAGCGGCAATTTCACTTTTTAACAAATTTGGAAGCCTAAATGTTCGCCCGTGAGGAGCTAAAATAAGGATTAAGTAACTCTACAGGGGAGAATTATTGGATTGGTCTGCCGCAGGAGTCGTTGAGTGGGGATCCGGAGGAGATTCTTCATCGCATTCAGACTTAAGGTTCGGGGATTGGGGGGATAAGCGCACATTAACAATCCAAGGCCCTTTTATGTTCAAAAAAAGGGGGTTTATTCCCGAAAATAATCCTTAACTTTGTGAATCCATTGGAAAGAGAAGAAAGGGACGTCTGAAAAAAACCATCGTTTCATGATCACGCACAAGGGAATCATCGAGAAGATCAACAGTGATAAGATCACCGTTCGCATCCTGCAGCAGTCGGCTTGCAGCAGCTGCCACGCCAGGGGAGCGTGCATGGCTGCCGACTCGAAGGAGAAGATTGTCGAACTCACCGATCACACCGGACAGTTCACCCTGCATGAGCAGGTGATCATTGAGGGCAAGGAGTCGATCGGTTACAAGGCGGTCTTCTGGGCCTTCCTGCTTCCGCTGATCATCCTTATCGTCATGCTTGTACTGACCACAGGCTACTGGCACTTCAGCGAGATGGAAGCGGCACTCAGTGCGCTGCTTGCCCTGACACCCTACTATCTTCTTCTCTATCTGTTGCGAAACAAAATGGCACACACCTTTCAATTCAGTATTAAAAAAAACCATTAATCAGCAATTATGAGTGTAATCCTTACTGCCGTAGCCACCCTGGGCGCCATTGGTGCCGGTAGCGCAGGCATCCTATACCTGATAAGTCAGAAGTTCAAAGTAGAGGAGGACCCCCGCATCCAGGAGGTGCAGGATGCCCTGCCCGCAGCCAACTGCGGTGGCTGCGGCTTCCCCGGCTGCGCCGCTTTTGCCGCCGCCTGCGTGAAGGCGGAGAGCCTGGAAGAACTCAACTGTCCCGTGGGTGGACAGGAGACGATGGATCGCGTGGCAGCTATCCTGGGACAAACGGCATCCAAAACAGCAAAAAAAATAGCGGTAGTACGCTGCAGTGGCACCTGCGAGGAGCGTCCCCGACTGAACCTCTACGATGGAGCCACCAACTGCTCCATTGCCGCAGCGCTCTATGGTGGTGATACCGGCTGTTCCTTCGGTTGCCTGGGCCTGGGCGACTGTGAGGAGTCCTGTGCGTTCGATGCCATCCATATCAACCCCGAGACCATGCTGCCCGAGGTGGTGGAAGACAAGTGCACCGCCTGTGGAGCCTGTGTGAAAGCCTGCCCCAAGGATATCATCGAGCTGCGCAAGCAGGGTCCCAAGTCGCGTCGTATCTACGTGAGTTGTGTCAACAAGGATAAGGGCGCTGTGGCAAAGAAAGCCTGTAACGTGGCCTGCATCGGGTGCGGCAAATGCCAGCAGGTATGCCCTTTCGACGCCATCACCATCGAGAACAACCTGGCCTATATCGACGACGACAAGTGTCGTCTCTGCCGCAAGTGTGTGGTGGTCTGTCCCACCCACTCTATCCTGGAGCTTCACTTCCCGCCCCGCAAGGAGACACCTCCCCCAGCCAAAGAGGAAGCAGCAAACGCAACCGCTTAAGAAGAGACATATGTTAAAGAGTTTTCATATTGGCGGTATCCACCCGAAAGAGAACAAGCTCTCAGCCGGAATGGCCATACAACCCATTGCCGTTCCCGCACAGGTGATCATACCGCTTTCACAACACATCGGTGCTCCCTGCCAGCCGGTAGTGAAGAAAGGCGACAAGGTGAAGGTGGGCACCCTCATCGGCAAGAGTGTCGGTTTTGTCTCGGCACAGATCTACTCATCGGTCTCCGGCACGGTGCTGAAGATCGACAAGGCGATGGATGCCAGTGGCTACAAACGCGACGCCGTCTTCATCAAGGTGGAGGAGGATGAATGGGAGGAACATATCGACCGATCGGAAGCGCTGGTCACCGAATGCAACCTCACTGCGAAGGAGATCCTTGATAAAATCGCTGCCGCCGGCATCGTAGGCATGGGCGGTGCCACCTTCCCCACGCATGTGAAGCTGACACCTCCTCCCGGCATGAAAGCGGAAGTGCTGATCATCAACGGGGTGGAGTGCGAGCCCTACCTCACCTCCGACCATCAGCTGATGATGGAGAAGAGCGATGAGATCCTGGTGGGCATCACCATTGTGATGAAGGCACTGAACGTGCAGAAAGCCATCATCGGCATCGAGAACAACAAGAAGGATGCGGTGGCACTCTTCACACAGAAAGCAAAAGCTTATCCCGGCATCGGGGTGCAGCCACTGAAAGTGCAGTACCCGCAGGGAGGTGAGAAGCAGCTGATCGACGCCCTGACCGGTCGCCAGGTACCCTCCGGTGCACTTCCCATCTCGGTAGGGGCAGTGGTGCAAAACGTGGGAACACTCTTTGCGGTCTATGAGGCGGTGCAGAAGAACAAGCCGCTGGTGGAGCGGGTGGTGACCGTCACCGGCAAGGAGGTGCAGCGCCCCTGTAACCTACGTGCCCGCATCGGTACTCCACTGACGACACTGATCGATGCTGCCGGGGGAGTGCCGGAGAGCACCGGCAAGGTGATCAGCGGCGGCCCCATGATGGGCAAGGCGCTGGCATCGATCGACATACCGGTCACAAAAGGTACCTCGGGCATCCTGATCGTGCCCACGCTGGAGGCGAAACGCAAGGCGATGAAAGATTGCATCCGCTGCGGCAAGTGTGTGCAGGTCTGCCCCATGGGCCTCAACCCCACCCTGCTGATGACCCTCACCGAGTATGAGGTGTGGGACAGGGCGGAGAAGAACGCCATCACCGACTGCATCGAATGTGGCTCCTGCAGCTACACCTGCCCCGCCGACCGGCCGCTGCTGGACTACATCCGTCTGGGCAAGGGCAAGGTGAACGGCATCATCAGAGCCAGAAAAAATTAACACCAAGGGAGAAACCTGATTATGGAACAAAAACTGATCGTCTCACCCTCGCCGCACGTACATAGCGGCGACACCATCCCTAGAAACATGTACGCCGTCCTGATCGCCCTGATACCGGCGTTCCTGGTGGCACTCTACACCTTCCGTCTCGATGCGCTGCTGATCACCGCCCTCTCGGTGCTCTTCTGTGTGGGTTTTGAATACCTGATCGTGCGGTTTGTCATGAAGAAGGAGCCTGCCATCCTCGATGGCTCTGCCATCATCACCGGCGTGCTGCTGGCTTTTAACGTCCCCTCCAACCTGCCGGTGTGGATCCTGGCACTGGGTGCCCTCTTCGCCATCGGCGTGGTGAAGCTCTCGTTCGGGGGACTGGGTAACAACATCTTCAACCCCGCCATTGCGGGACGTATCTTCCTGTTGATCTCCTTCCCGGCACAGATGACCAGCTGGCCGGCAACGGCGATAGCCGGTGAGGCCACCGACGCGGTGAGCTCGGCTACCGTGCTGGGGCTGCTGAAGCACTCACCCGAGGCACTGCCTGCCCTGCAACAGATGTTCCTGGGGTTTGAAAGTGGCTCCCTGGGAGAGATGAGTGCTGCAGCGCTGCTGCTTGGACTGGTCTACCTGCTCTGGAGGAGGGTGATCACCTGGCACATCCCGTTTACCATCCTGGCTACCGTGGCGCTCTTCACCGGCATCCTCTTCCTGATCGATCCCCTGCCGCAATACAACCCGCTGATCCACCTTTTCTCGGGAGGACTGATGCTGGGAGCGGTCTTCATGGCGACCGACTATGTCACCTCGCCGCTCACCAAAAAGGGGATGATCATCTATGGTGCCGGCATCGGCTTCATCACCGTGGCGATCCGTCTCTGGGGTGCCTACCCCGAGGGGATCTCGTTCGCTATCCTGCTGATGAACGCCTTTACGCCGCTCATCAACACCTATACCACACCTAAACGATTCGGGGAGGCAGTGAAACATGGCTAAACTACAATCATCATTCAGGAACATGTTCCTTTCGCTCTCGCTCATCTGTCTCACTGTGGCACTACTGCTGGCACAGGTGAACAAGATGACCGCGACACCCATTGCCGAAGCGAAGGCAATGAAACTGCAGAACGCCATCCGCGAGGTGGTGCCTGCCTTCGACAACGACCCGGTGGCTGAGGCCTACCGGATGGCCGGTGGCAGCGGTGACTCGCTGCTGGTCTATCCGGCAAGGCAGGGTGACGAGCTGGTGGGCTTCGCGATCAACAGCTACTCCAACAACGGCTTCAGCGGTAACATACAGATCATGGTGGGCTTCGACATGGAGCACCACATCGTCAACTACGCCGTGCTGCAGCATGGCGAGACCCCGGGACTGGGTTCCAAGATGATGGAGTGGTTCCGCGATGCCACCCGTCCCTCCCAGTCGGTGATCGGCAGGGATCTTTCACAAGGAGCTCTCACCGTAACCAAGGATGGGGGTGACGTGGATGCCATCACCGCATCAACCATCACCTCCCGTGCTTTCATGGAGGCGGTGAACAGGGCCTACACAGTCTACAGCGGCAGCATGGAGGATGCCTGGTCCGGTGCCACCACTGCAACGGATGAGGAAACAGAAGAAACGACTAACGAAGGAGGAATAGGCAATGAATAAGAAAGTAAAGATACTGATCAACGGCATCATCAAGGAGAACCCCATCTTCGTATTGCTGCTGGGGATGTGTCCCACGCTGGCGACCACCAGCTCAGCCATCAACGGTATGAGCATGGGACTGGCTACCATGTTCGTGCTGATCAGCTCCAATGCGGTGATCTCACTGCTGAAGAACGTGATCCCCGACATGGTGCGCATCCCCGCATTTATCGTGGTGATCGCCACCTTCGTGACCATCGTGGAGATGATGATGAACGCCTACGTGCCGGCGCTGGCCGAGAGCCTGGGTATCTTCATCCCGCTGATCGTGGTCAACTGCATCGTGCTGGGCAGGGCTGAGGCGTTCGCCTCCAAGAACGGCGTGCTCTCCTCCATCTTCGACGGCGTGGGCATCGGTCTGGGCTTCACCCTGGCGCTCACGCTGCTGGGTGCTTCCCGTGAGCTGCTGGGTACCGGGAAGATCTTCTCACAGACCATCTACCCGGAGCAGTACGGATCACTGCTCTTCGTACTGGCACCGGGAGCGTTCATCGTGCTGGGCTTCCTGATCGCCATCTTCAACAAGCTGCAGCACAAAAAGGCATAAACAGATAAGATACAATTGATTATGGAATATATTGGAATCATCATCGTTGCCATCTTTGTAAACAACATCGTTTACTCACAATTCCTCGGCATCTGTCCCTTCCTGGGTGTCTCCAAGAAGGTGGACACCGCAATCGGTATGAGCGCAGCAGTTACCTTCGTGCTCACTATCGCCACACTGGTCACCTTCCTGCTCTATAAAGGTATTCTGGCACCATTCAACCTGCAGTACCTGCAGACCATCACCTACATCCTGGTGATCGCCGCACTGGTGCAGATGGTGGAGATCATCCTGAAAAAAATATCACCCTCGCTCTACCAGGCACTGGGTGTCTTCCTCCCGCTGATCACCACCAACTGCGCCATCCTGGGTGTGGCTCTTCTGGTGATCCAGAAGGATTTCAACCTGCTGGAGTCGGTCGTCTACGCCATAGCCACCTCCATCGGCTTCGGGCTGGCGCTGATCATCTTCTCGGGTGTCCGGGAGCAGCTCTCACTGACACGGGTACCCAAGGCGATGCAGGGGATGCCCATCGCATTGATCACCGCCGGTATCATCGCCATGGCTTTCATGGGCTTCTCCGGAATCGACCAGGTATTTAAGTAAAACGTTCGCAAGTTAGGAAGTTAGTAAGTTAGTAAGTTAGTAAGTTAGTAGGTTAGTAGGTTAGTAGGTTGGTAGGTTGGTAGGTTGATAGGTTGGTAGGTTGGTAGGTTGGTAGGTTGGTAGGTTGGT
>DURL01000001.1 GCA_012837345.1 Bacteroidales bacterium | reverse complement strand
TTCAAAAAGTTATTCATTACCTGTTACACAATAGGCTGATCACACTGTTGTTACTCCTCGTGATCATCGTATGGGGCATCTCCACGGCTCCCTTTAACTGGTATAGCCTGTTGCCACGTGACCCGGTGCCTGTGGATGCCATCCCCGACCTGGGTGACAACCAACAGATCGTTGCCACAGAGTGGATGGGGCGCTCACCCAAAGATATCCAGGATCAGATCACCTATCCGCTGACCACCTCACTGCTCGGTATTCCCGGTGTAAAGACCATCCGCAGTACCTCCATGTTCGGGATGTCCTTTATCTACATCATCTTTGATGAGGAGATCGAATTCTACTGGAGTCGTTCGCGCATTCTGGAAAAATTGAATTCACTGCCATCGGGAACATTACCCGAAGGAGTACAACCCAGCCTGGGACCCGATGCAACTGCCCTGGGCCAGATATACTGGTACACGCTGGAAGGCAGAAATCCCGATACGGGTGAACCTACTGGTGGTTGGGGTCCCGACGAGTTGAGAACCGTTCAGGATTTCTACGCAAAGTATACGCTTTCATCGGCTGAGGGTGTGGCCGAAGTGGCCTCTGTAGGTGGCTTTGTGAAAGAATACCAGGTGGAGATCAACCCGAACTCCATGCGCGCCTACAACCTCTCCATCATGGATGTGATGAATGCCATACAGAAGAGCAATCTCGATATTGGTGCAGAGACGGTGGAGGTTAATAAGGTAGAATACCTCGTCCGTGGGCTGGGATACATCAAAAATGTATCGGATCTTGAAGAGGCGGTCATTACAGTCCGCAATGGAGTGCCGATAAAAATCAAAGATGTGGCCTTTGTCAATCTCGGCCCTGCAACGCGGCGCGGCGGCCTCGACAAGGAAGGTGTGGAAGCCGTAGGCGGTGTGGTAGTGGCTCGCTACGGATCCAACCCGCTGGAGGTGATCAACAATGTGAAGGAGAAAATCTCGGAAATGGAAGCCGGATTACCCCAAAAGACACTGGCCGATGGTACTGTCTCGAAGGTGACCGTTGTTCCGTTTTACGACAGGACCGGCGTGATCCATGAGACCATCGGCACGCTGGAGACCGCGCTGACCCATGAGACGCTCATTGCCATCATCGTGGTCATCGTTATCATTTTGAACCTCAGGGCATCGATCGTTATCTCCAGTATACTTCCCGTGGGGGTGCTGGCTGCTTTTATCATCATGCGATATGCAGGCATTGATGCCAATATAGTGGCATTATCGGGTATCGCCATCGCCATCGGGATTATGATTGATATCGGTGTGGTCTTTGTCGAGAACATCATCCGACACATGGAGATGGAGGAGAACAAGGGTATTCGAAAGGGAAAAGCGTTCACCAATCTGATATACAGGAGTGTCAGTGAAGTATCGGGAGCAGTGTTCACCGCGCAGCTCACCACTGTCGTCAGTTTCCTCCCTGTCTTTTTTCTGGAAGCACAGGAGGGCAAACTCTTCACACCGTTGGCCTTTACCAAGACCTTCGCACTCATCTCCGCCTACCTCCTTGGAATCGCAGTACTCCCCACACTCTTCTATTACATTTTCTCAGTCAGGATCACTTCCAAGAAAGTACTCCAATGGGCCAATATCTTGTTGGCTGTTGCCGGCATGACGCTGGTAATTGTCACCGGCTACGGCCTTTATATTGCATTCACACTGTTCGCACTGAACAACTTGTTTGCCCCACGGTGGAAGAACCCGCGAATACCCACTTTCCTCAATATCGGGATTGCCCTGCTGGCGGTAGTCTACCTGCTAACGATGGAATGGCTGCCCATGGGCACACAGACAGGTCTACCCCGCAACCTGTTGTTCGTGATCCTGATTATCGCGCTTATTCTCTCGCTTCTCTGGCTGTTGGTGATCTATTATGAAAAGATTCTGCGTTGGAGCCTGGCCAACCGGTGGAAGTTCATGACACTGCCCATCGCAACGGTACTTTTTGGACTGGTCATCTGGATGGGTTTCGACAAGACATTCGGTATTGTGGCAAAAGGTTTTGAAACAGTGGGTTGGAATACTTTCCGCCAGACGGGTTTCTGGCAGACAGCAAGTCACCGTTTTCCGGGAATCGGACAGGAGTTTATGCCCAGCCTCAACGAGGGATCCTTCCTGCTGATGCCAACCAGCATGCCCCATACGGGGATTGAACAGAACCAGCAATATATTGAAATACTGGACAAGCGAATCAGCCATATTCCGGAAGTGGAGACGACCGTCGGCAAATGGGGACGGGTCAATTCGGCACTCGATCCGGCACCAACCCAGATGTTCGAGAACACGATCATCTACCGTCCCGAATATATCCTGGATGAAGACGGTAACCGGCAACGTTTCAAGGTCAACCGGAAAGGAGAATTTATCCTGATCGACCAGACAACCTATGATCCGGAAGAGGGATTCAGGCTCATACCCGTGGATAGCCTGGTTCCCGACAGAAGGGGTGATTACTTCAGGCAATGGCGTCCGGAAATAAGGAATGAAGATGACATCTGGCAGGAGATCATCAATGTATCGCATATCGCCGGCCTGACATCGGCACCGAAGCTGCAACCCATTGAAGCACGTACCGTGATGCTCTCTACCGGCATGCGCGCACCGATGGGTGTGAAGGTGTCGGGACCCGACCTGGAGTCGATAGAGCAGGGTGGCAAGATACTGGAAGCCGCTTTGAAACAGGTGCCTTCTGTCCTCTCTTCCACCGTATTCTATGACCGCGCTGTGGGAGCCCCTTACATCGAAATCAAGCTGAACCGGCAGCATATGGCCCGATACGGTATCACGGTGGCCGACCTGCAGGATGTGATTGGGGCGGCAGTAGGAGGCATGCCGTTAACAACCACGGTAGAGGGACGTGAGCGTTTTCCTGTACGCTTGCGCTATCCGCGTGAACTGAGAGAGAACCCCGATGTGTTGGCGCGGCTGATTATACCCACAGCAACCGGGGCGCAGATACCATTGGGAGAAGTGGCGGAGATCGAATATACCCGCGGTGCTCAGATGATCCAGAGTGAAAATACGTTCCTGGTGGGTTATGTGATTTTTGACAAGGTGGTTGGCAAGGCCGAGGTAGATGTGGTGAAAGAGGCCGATGCGATGTTACAGGCGAAACTGCGCAACGGTGAGATCAGCCTGCCTCACGGGGTCTCCTATACCTTCGCCGGCAACTACGAACAGCAGGCCCGTGCTTCAAAGCGACTGATGATCATCATACCTGTTGCTTTGCTCATCATCCTGCTCATCCTCTATTTTCAGTTCAAAACGGTGACTGCCTCGCTGATTCACTTTTCGGGGGTTTTCGTCGCACTGTCCGGAGGATTCATCCTTCTATGGCTGTACGGTGAACCGTGGTTTATGAATTTTTCGGTTGCCGGTGTCAATATCCGTGATATGTTCAGCATGCATCCCATCAACCTCAGTATTGCCGTGTGGGTAGGGTTTATCGCCCTCTTTGGCATTGCCACTGATGATGGGGTGCTGATGGGAACCTATATCCACGATACCTTCCTGGAAAGAGACCCGCAGACAAGGGAGGAGATCAGGGAAGCGGTTGTCCACGCTGGTTTAAAGAGGGTCCGCCCGGCAGTGATGACCACCGCCACCACGCTGATCGCACTCCTGCCGGTGCTGACTTCCACGGGCAAGGGATCCGAGATCATGATTCCCATGTCTATCCCCACCTTTGGCGGGATGCTGATCCAGTCGATGACCATGTTTATCGTACCCATCCTTCAATGCTGGTGGCGGGAAGGCGCGATCCGGAATAAAGAAAAACAACAAGCTAAAACGACAGATTATGAAACCATATAACCTCTTCGGCCTCCTCCTGGTGGTGCTGGGACTCATGGGTCCCCACCTTCTAATGGCGCAAACACCCGATTCACTCGACCGTTACCTGGAAACAGCGGCGATGAACAATCCCGGTCTGAATGCCGATTTCCTGGCCTATAAGGCATCATTGGAAAAGGTGCCGCAAGCCGGTGCCTGGTCCGATCCCAGGCTGGACATCGGCTTTTTCCTGAAGCCGATGGATATTGTGGGGGGGCGCCAAATAGCCGATTTCACCCTGATGCAGATGTTCCCCTGGTTCGGCACCAAAAAAGCTGCGCAGACCGAAGCCACGCATATGGCCAGAATGGCGTATGCCCGATTCACGGAGACAAGGGACAACCTCTACCTCGAGGTATATACCCAGTGGTATCTCCTCTCCACGTTGGTGCAGCAGCTGCGGAACAACCGCGAGAACCTGCAATTGCTGAAGCAACTGGAGGAGCTGGCCCTGCGCAAGGTCTCCTCATCTTCATCAGGGATGTCATCTGGCATGGGAAACACTGCCCCGGGTATGTCAGATGTGCTCCGCGTGCAACTGGAGATGGCTGAGATCGAAAACAACATCGAGAGCATCCTCTCGGAGATTGCAGCCGAAAAAGCGAAATTCAATGCGTTGTTGAACCGTTCTGCCGACAGGGAAGTCATCCTGCCCGACTCCATCGCAAAAGTACCTTTTTTCTTTGATGAAGGTGTTACCATGAGCGAGATTGAAAACCGGAACCCTATGCTGGACATGCTGGTCGAAGAGGAACAGGCCTACCGGGCAAAAGGGGAGATGGATCAAAAAATGAGTTATCCCATGTTCGGCATCGGACTGCAGTACATGCTGATAGGCGAAAGTGCGACAGCGCAGATGGAGCAGGGAATGGAACCGGAAATGACTGGCATGGATATGATCATGCCGATGGTTTCCATCTCCATTCCACTTTATCGGAATAAATACAAGGCACAGCAACGAGAGAGCCGTTTTCTGTGGCAATCGGCCCGTGAGAAGTACAGAAACACGCTGAACATGCTTCAGTCGGACCTGTTCAGGTTGAAACACCAGCTTGATGATGCGGAGCGGAAGATTACGCTTTACCGGAAACAGGAACAACTGGCACGGACAACCTATCAGTTGGTGGTGCAGGAGTTTATATCGGCAAAGAGTGATCTCACCAACGTGATCCAGGTGCAAAGGCAGCTGCTCGACTACCAGCTGCGGGAGGCTGAAGCCATCGCCGAATACAACACCAGGGTGGCGTCCATCCGAAAATTGCGTTCCTTCAACACATCAAACAATTAAACAAAGCTATTATAATGGATAAGAATAAAATAAGAGAAATCACCAATCAGCCTTACTTCAGGTACGGATTGATCCTGCTGGCCGGCTTGTTTCTCGGCTGGCTACTATTCTCCGGCGGCAACCGGAAGCAATCGCCACAGCAAACGGCTGCGGTGGAAGAAGCACATGATCATGATGCTGAATCAACCATCTGGACCTGCTCGATGCATCCGCAGATCAGGATGGATGAACCTGGTGACTGCCCTCTATGCGGGATGGATTTGATACCCCTTCAGACTACCGGCACGGGCGATGCCTCGATTGATCCCGATGCCATCCAGTTGAGTGCCGAAGCGGCTGCACTGGCCAATGTACAAACGACGGTGGTGAGCAGACAAAACCCGGTAAAAGAGGTGCAGCTCTACGGTACCATCCAGGTGGACGAGCGATTGTCGCAGTCGCAGACATCCCATGTGAGCGGGCGTATCGAAAAATTGTTTGTCACCTTCACCGGTGAGAGTGTGCGCCGCGGGCAACCCATTGCCTCTATCTATTCGCCTGAATTATTAAGTGCACAGCAGGAACTGATTGAAGCAGTGAAAATGCAGGAACTGCAGCCCGCACTGCTACAAGCGGTAAGAGAAAAGCTGCGATTGTGGAAGCTGACCGATGCGCAGATTGCGCGCATTGAACAATCGGGTGAAGTTTCTCCGTTGATCGATGTGGTTGCTACCACCAGCGGTATTGTGATCTCCAAAAATGTGAACCAGGGCGACTATGTGAATACCGGCACCGTGCTGTTCGATGTGGCCAACCTTTCGCAGGTCTGGGCTGTTTTCGATGCATACGAGTCAGATCTGCCTTTTCTGAAAGTGGGTGACCGATTGGAATATACCCTCCAGTCACTCCCCGGCAAAACATTCTCCGGAAGGATCTCCTTTATCAATCCCATTCTCGATCCGTCCACGCGTACCGCAAAGGTGCGGGTGGAGACAACCAATCCGCGTATGGAGCTGAAACCGGAGATGTATGCCAATGCCCTCATCGACGCACCGCTTAAACTATACAACAATGAAGTTGTTATTCCTAAGTCGGCCATCCTGTGGACCGGCAAGCGCTCTATCGTATACGTGAAACAGCCGGACACCGAAATACCTGCGTTCATGCTCCGGGAAGTCGAACTTGGGCCGTCACTGGGAGATGCCTACGTGGTGTTATCCGGTATCAACGATGGTGATGAGATCGTGACCAATGGAGCCTTCACCATCGATGCGAGTGCCCAACTGGCAGGTAAGCTCAGTATGATGAACAATGAAATGGGGGGTGAGCATGCGATGCTGACGGTACAGGGATTGTGCGAGATGTGCAAGGAACGCATCGAGAAAACCGCGAAGGCAGTAAACGGGGTCCACACGGCCAGCTGGGATCTGAAGACCAAACAACTGCATCTCGGTTTCGATCCGGCCCAAACATCGGCCGATTCCGTTGCCAAAGCCATTGCCAAAGCAGGGCACGATACAGAACAATACAAGGCAGACAAGGCTACCTATGATGCTTTGCCTGACTGCTGTAAATACAGAGATTAGGTCATTGAATCAATAAACTTTAAAAATGCAACAACAATGAAAAATTTTATTACAACAATCATGATCCTGGGTGTAGTCCTGTTCACCGCGTGTAATTCAGGCGCATCCAACAAACATCAATCAGAGCGTGAACACACGGAGATCAATCAGATGACAACGGGTGATCCACAGCATGACGGTGCACACATGCAGAAGGGTGCCCAAGACGAAGAACATGCCATGCTGGGCGTCAAGGGGAGCTGTGAGATGTGCAAGGAACGGATCGAGAATGCCGCAAAGAGTGTGGAAGGTGTCACTTTTGCAAGCTGGGATATGGAAAAGCAGGAACTGCATATGAATTTCGATCCGGCCAAAACCAATCTCGAAGCGATCAGCAAAGTGATCGCGGCTGCAGGACATGACACGGACAAGGACAAAGCCGAACAGGCTGTCTACGATGCGTTACCCTCCTGCTGCAAGTACAGGGAGTGATCGCAATAGGGAAATGTATTACTCAGTAAAAAGTGACAAGGTGTAGACCTTCTGCTCTGATCTCGTGTGGATTGATGTCGGAATCAGAATGTTCAGAGTTCCCTTTTCACGGGGCGACCGAAACCGCCGAAGCTGAGGGTGATCATGTGCATGTTCCCTTCCAGCAGTTCATGTTTTCGGTTGTAGTTGGGCATGTAATAGCTGTATCGGATGCCCAGGTAGCTACCCCCGCTACGGGAGAGATCAACCTCCCGGTTCCAGCTGTTCAGCTTCAGTTCCAACCCTACCAGGTAGTTCAGCGTGGAGAGCTCCCTGAAATCATCCAGCTCGGGGTGATTCTTTATCTCAGCATCAGTGGGGCCTATCCCCATTCCTCCGATGCCGACGAACGGCATCAGCTTGAGGTCTCTGCTTTGATAGAGCGGATACTGTAGCGATAGATCGGCACCCACCAGATACCCCCCCACATCTGTGGGCCATATTATATCCCGGTGTATCACCTCCCGTTTTGCTTTGGCTGAGGCGTAATTAAAGCGAAGGGAGAGTTCGAAGTCGCGGTAGAGCATGTTGAACGCAAATCCCCCTGCCACACTGTTGCCGAAATGACGGTTGAGTCCCTCCGTTAAGGTGTTGTATCCCAAGAACAGTTCGTAGCCAAAGCCCCAATTGCCAGGTCGGAAGCGGTATCGGATAAAACGACGGGTATAGTCGGCATAATCACTCTCCCTGTAGTTCTCCAGGAAGGTGTCTGCCATCCCGTTCAGCTCTGTCATCTCTGCTTCGTTGTCCACCTTTTCGGGTGAGAAGAGCAGTGCGTAGAGCCAGAGTTTGAGAAATTCTTTTTCTTCACCACTCAGCTCAGCGGCATCGATGGTGACCGTCAGCGGCAGATAGGATTCAGCCGATTTCCTGCCCACCTCCTGCAACAATTGGTCGTTCTCAGAGATCATGCGTAACAGGGAGGAGGGTCTGAATCTTTCGGACATCTCCCAGTAGCCACTGTTCTGCCAGTCGATGTCGGTGGCAAACAGTCTCGCCTCCTGCAGGAGGATCTGATACTCCTCAGTCCAGAAAGAGAGGAGCCAATATTCGACCGGCAGATAGACACTGTAAGGATTCCCTTTCTCACCGGTAAGATATTCTTTCACCTCTTTCAGGGCATAAAGATCACCCGTGAGGAGATGATCCAGGGTGAGCGAGCGTCCTTTCGCGATCATCTCAAGATCACTCGTTTCACTGTTCAGTATGACGTTGCGGATGGAATCGTTCTCTTGCGCAAACAGGTTTGCCGGGTTAAAAAATAACAGAATTACGAACGGTAATAAAATTCTTTTCATTGATTTTAATTGATTCAAACTAAACAAACAAATTGTGCCGCCCTATTCATAGGCTGCATTCTCATACTTATCTAAGTTTCACATGCTATGTATACAGTTAAATTATCGACTGACAATGTTTTGTGACCCATACTTGACCTCGTTCACTAAAAGAGCAGAACTTGCTTCGCTTCAAACAGCTGCTCTTTTTACGTTCCTTGAGGTCAATGGGTCCCCACAAAACATTTGTAGGTCTCATCTTTATCTGTTTCTGTCTAATTTTTTGAACATGCGAAAGTTCAATTAATTATTTTATTGCATCCAAAATACCGGCAATGAATTCGTTCTGGTCGAACTCCCCTTTCTTGGAGAAACCGGTACGGACAATCACCAGCTCTTTTGAGGGGATGATGTAGATATACTGACCGTCGTGGCCGCTACAGCAAAACATGTCGCGCGGCACATCGGGATAGTCGCTGCCCGATTTGTTCAACCAGAAGAAAGCACCGTAAGTTCCGTCGGAGCCGTTGGCCGCCGTGGTGGTGTACTCCACCCAGTCATCGGGCAGGATCTGTTCACCCAGCCAGTTGCCGTTGTTGAGGTAGAGCAGGCCAAAGCGGGTGTAATCACGCAGGGTGGCATAGAGGTAGGAAGAGCCCACGAACGTGCCTGAAGCGTCAACTTCGAAAATGGCACTTCGCATGCCGATCCTGTTGAAGAGCTTCTCCCGCGGAAAGGCTAAATAGTCGGCATCGTTGCCAATTGCCTTTCGCAACAAGGATGAGACAATATTGGTGGATCCCGATGCATATTCAAAAACAGAACCGGGTGTATACTCCAGTTGTTTCGATATGGCAAACTTTGCCATATCACCCTCCTTGTGCAGCATGTTGTTCACGTCGGAGCTGTTCCCGTAATCTTCGTTCCATTTCAGGCCACTGTTCATCTGCATCAGATGGTGGATGGTGATGTTACGCCGTTCATCCTGCTGCCACTCCTCAATGTCGGCAGGTGCATGGATCTCCAGTTTCCCCTCTTTCGCCAGGATGCCTGTGAGGGCATTGGTGAAGCTCTTGGCCATCGACCAGCTCAGGAAACGGTTCTCCGGTCCAAATCCTTCGGCATATCTTTCCGCGACGGGCTGACCTCTGTAGGTGACCATCACCGCGAAGGTCCCCTTGTAGGGAATGGTGTCGGCAAATGCCCGATCCATGGCAAGATCGAGTTGCTGCAGGTCGATTCCCGGTGGGATGGTGTCGACAATCCGATCACCCATGGGCCAGGCGATGGTGTCGGGGTTTGCCGGCAAAACCGGCACAACAGGGTAGGGGCGTGCCTGGATGTCGCCCACCGGGTAGTCGTTCAGCAGGATGCTGCCATAGCCATTCACGAAAGTGGTGCGCGAGGTATGCCAGAGGAAGCGGCTTCTCACTGTTTTACTAGTGCTGTCGACGCTGTTCTTCACAAACCGTATGAAGGAGAAATTGAGATCGGTCGCCTCCATCGATTCCTGTGTGCGGTTGGCCACGAAGATACCCGACGACAGGTTCTTGGCTGCATAGCCGGTGATGATCGGCATCAAGGGGTTCAGGTATATGAAACCTCCCAGGAGGATGATCAGAAGAAGAGTGGATAGAATGACGCCTGCTCTTTTCATGGGAACAGTTTTTTTAGATTCAATCCACAAAGATAGATAAAAAAAAGCAGGATGTTTTCATCACCCTGCTTCATTTCTACCATGGTTCAATGGTCAATCCTCAAAAATCAGGATTTTCTCAATTTCATCGCCCTGGCGAATCTGATCGATCACCTCCACTCCTTCATACACTTTCCCGAAGCAGGTGTGGTGACGGTCCAGGTGGGCGGTGTTGTCGCGGCTGTGGCAGATGAAAAACTGGGAACCGCCGGTGTCGCGACCGGCATGTGCCATCGACAATACGCCACGATCGTGGTACTGGTTGTTGCCATCCAGCTCGCACTTGATGGTGTAACCCGGTCCCCCGGCACCTGTGCCGTCGGGGCATCCGCCCTGGATCACAAAGTTCGGGATCACCCGATGAAAAGTGAGACCGTCGTAAAAACCCTCTTCGGCCAGTTTCACAAAATTGGCTACGGTTTTTGGGGCATCCTCCTCGTAAAACTGTACTTTCATTACACCTTTACCGGTGTGTATCTCTGCTGTCAGCATTTTTCTTTTTAGTTTTAAAATGAATCTGCAAAGGTAGCAGTTTAATCTGTTATTCCATCCATTTCACCCATTTCTGCTCATCGTTCCATCCCGCTTTCACGATGGTTTCGATGAACTGCATACCGCGCACACCATCCTGCACGTTCGGGAAGTCCAGCATCTCGGGAGTGGGTTGTTCACCCGAGCGGTGTGCCATCACGGTAAGGGTGAAGTTGCGGTAGATGTTGGCGAACGCTTCGATAAACCCTTCAGGGTGTCCACCAGGGGTACGGATGTTCCACAGGGCTGCTTTGCCCAGGTCGGGTTGGTTTCCGCCGATGTGGATGATCTCCTCCCTGTTTCCGCCGCTCTTGATGATCAGCCGGTTGGGGTCCATCTGTACCCACCGCATACTGGCTTTCTCGCCATATACACGTATGTTGACGCCGTTGGCCTCACCCACAGCGATCTGGCTGGCGGAGAGCAGCG
>DURL01000069.1 GCA_012837345.1 Bacteroidales bacterium | reverse complement strand
TTGCCTATTCAGTAGGCAAGTATGACATCAAGAGGGAAAATATGATAGAATCTGTACAATAAAAAACAATTCTATCAAAGAGCTGTCTCGTGAAGAGTCAGCTCTTTTTGGATGGTGTGAAGAAGTTGAAAACAGTAATCTTCTGTGGCTCTACTTCAGAACATGCTTTGCAGTGCCTTTCGGTTAAGGATGGTGATCTCACGGCGATCCACACCGATGAGCCCCTCATCGGCCATCTCCATCATCACCTTCACCAGGGCGGGACGGGAGACACTGAAGAGACGGGCCATCTCCTCCTTTGGTATCTTGAGTTGAAAATGACACTCACCGCCTGACTCTTTCAGGAGATAGTAAGCCAGCTTGGCACGGATGGTGCGCAACGAAACCAACCGTAGTTTCTCCGACAGGAAGGAGACCTTGTTGGAGATATAGGCCAGGAAAGCCATCATGAACTCCTCATACTTGCGCATCAGGAAATAGACATTCTCCTTGGGAATCACCACTAGCACGCAGGACTCGCTGCAGATGGCCGAGACGGGCGACCGGTTGTCGCTCGAGAAGAGGAAGCCGGTGGCCATAGGATTGGGCGCCCTGAGCTGCTCCACCTTCATGAAATCGCCCTTCTCATCTGCCATCTCGGTCACGATCTCACCCTTCACCAGGATGTAGAGCGATTCATATCGCGATCCCTGAGTAACCACCACATCTCCTTGCTCATACCTTCTTACCGAGTAGTGAAGATCCTCTAAAAAATCATCTCTCTGCTCTTCCGGCACGGAACTGCAGAGGGGACACTGAAAAATGGCACGGGAGTGATCCGTGGGAGGTATCATGGGATCCATAGGCTCAACCTGTTTATGCGATTATTGCGGATGGGCTGCTCTATCGCTTGCTGTGAAAAGGGATGATGAACAGCTTAACCGAACTAAAAATAGACATTTTTATGCAAACGTCATAATTATTACACTATTTTTAGCTTTTATCTGCTTTCTTTGTTAAGGTGAATTATCAAAAATGCACGCACCATGGATAAACTGCGTAACCTTTGGAATGAGATCAGGCCCCGCGGTGGCTGGAAATATCCGGCCATCATCATCAGCGGTGCCTTCGTGGGTCTGTTTATCTATACCTTCTTCACTGCCCGCGCTCACAGCTACCTCTCAAACGACCCGGCCACCTGCGTCAACTGCCATATCATGGGTCCCTACTACGCCACCTGGATGCATAGCTCCCACGGCAGGAACACCACCTGTAACGATTGCCATGTGCCGCAGGACAGCAAGATCAGAGGATATTACTTCAAGGCGGTAGACGGGCTGCGTCACTCGGCCGTCTTCACCATCCGCGGGGAGGATCAGGCACTGCAGGCAATACCCGCCAGCTCGGAGGTGATCATGGAGAACTGTGTCAGGTGCCACACACAACTCAACAGCGAGTTCATCCGCACCGGTCGCATGGGCTTCAAGGAGATGAAAGAGATGGGTGGTCACGCCTGCTGGGACTGTCACCGCGATGTGCCGCACACCCGCAGCCGGTCACTCTCCTCCACACCCAACGCACGCATTCCCATGCCGGAGACGCATGTGCCGGACTGGCTTCAGAAACTGGTCAACGAAGAGAAAAAATAGCTAACAGCTAACAGCTAATAACTGACAACTATAATAATAGCACTATGAACAGGAACAGAAATCAAACAGGGATGAAACCCTGGGTAGGATGGCTCCTCTTTTTCGTTACGATGGGCGTGGTATTTCTGCTGGGGATGCTGGCTGCTTCCATCACGCAACGCAGGGCCGAGATCGCCAGCGTGATGAACAACAGGAAAATCGAGATCACCGGCATCGAGGCGAGAAATGAGATCTTCGCGGAAAACTATCCCCGTGAGTATGAAACCTGGACACAAACAGCCGACACCTCCTTCCAGAGTGAGTTCAACGGAAGCCAGGCGGTGGATGTGCTGGAGGAACGACCCGAGATGGTGATCCTCTGGGCCGGCTACTCATTCTCGATGGATTACAGTACACCGCGCGGACACATGCATGCCATCGAGGACATGCACCATACCCTCCGTACGGGTGCTCCCTTTACCGAAGAGGAAAACATTCAGCCGGCCACCTGCTGGACCTGCAAGAGTCCCGACGTACCCCGCCTGATGGACTCGGTGGGTATCGCCGCGTTCTATGACAAGCCCTGGTCGCACTGGGGTCACGAGATTGTCAACCCGATTGGCTGCGCCGACTGCCACGAGGCGGAGACCATGAACCTCAGGGTCAGCCGCCCCGCGCTGATCGAAGGGTTTGAGGCGATGGGCAAGAACGTGCAGGATGCCACCCATCAGGAGATGCGCACGCTCGCTTGTGCACAGTGCCATGTGGAGTACTACTTCACACCGGAGGGTAAGTACCTCACCTTCCCCTGGCACAACGGCACCACCATGGAGGGTGCGGAGCAGTACTACGATGAGATCGGCTTCGCCGACTATACCCATAAGCTGAGCAAGACCCCTATCATCAAGGCGCAGCACCCCGACTACGAGATCTTCAGCACCGGTATCCACGCTCAGCGCGGTGTCTCCTGTGCCGATTGCCACATGCCCTATGTATCAGAGGGTGGTGTCAAGTATAGCAGCCACCACAAGAGAAGTCCACTGGCCAGCATGAACAACACCTGCCAGGTGTGCCACCGCGAAACCGAGGAGGATCTGCGCAACGCCGTCTATGAAAGACAGCGGAGCGCCAACCAGATCCGCAACCTGGTGGAACAGGAGCTGGCGGCCGCCCACCTGGAGGCACAGTTCGCCTGGGAAAAAGGAGCCACGGAAACCCAGATGAAAGAGGCGTTGCAGCTGATCCGCCAGTCGCAGTGGCGCTGGGATTATGCGGTAGCCTCGCATGGCGGTTCGTTCCACTCACCGGTGGAATACCAGCGTATTCTCTCTCACAGCCTCGACCGTGCGCACAAGGCCCGCTTCGAGATCTCGAAGGTGCTCGCGATGAACGGGTTCACCGGCGATGTACCGTTGCCCGATATCTCCACCAAGGAGAAAGCACAGAGCTACATCGGCCTCGACATGGAACAGGTGAGAAGCAACAAGCAGCGATTCCTGGAGGAGAAGGTTCCGGCATGGCTGGAGAGCGCCCGTGCAAACAACAGGCTGGTCAGTATGAAATAAACCACAATAGCGGATAAAGAGGATGAAGATCAGCTCCCGACAGATCTGGGAACAACCCTGGGGCTACAAAGAGGGCATTCTAATCGCTGCAGGCATCGGACTCTCCGGTCTGATCCTGCAGCTGACACTGGGCAACATACGTCCCACACTCTTTGCCGCACCCCTCAACCTGATCATTGGAGCCCTGTTCATGACAGGGCTTCTTGCTATGCACCTGCTCGCCCGCAAGCGGCCGCTGGGGCGCTGGCTCACGGGCGTCAAAGCCACCCTCCCGGCATTGGCATTACTCCTGTTGCTCAGCATCTTCCTGGGAGTGATCCCCCAAACCCCGAACGGTAGCGAGACAGCCCTTCCCGGCGACCTCTTCACTCCGCTGGGATGGTACCGGATGACCACCTCCTGGCCGTTTGTCCTGACCTGCTTCTACCTCCTGCTGATCCTGGGTCTCACCACACTGCGCCGCACCACCCGCAAGCAGGAATGGCGCGACATCGGCTTCTACCTCAACCATCTGGGTCTCTTCATCGCACTGCTGGGGGGAGTGCTGGGCAGCGCCGACATGGAACGGCTCACCATGCGCGTGCAGGAGGGACAGGTGGAGTGGCGTGGCGCTGATGCCAACGGCGGACTCAGGGAGCTGCCACTGGCCATCCAGCTCGACAGCTTCCTCCTGGAGGAGTACCCGCCCAAGCTGGTGGTGATTGAGCATGAGAGCGGCCGGATGCTCCCCGCCTCGCGGCCGGAAAGCTATATGTTTGAAGGGATTGGGAAAAGCACCCTGCTGGCAGGCCATGTCGTCGAGATCATGGAGCACCTTCCTCATGCCGCCATCTTCAGTGACGACAGCATCACCCGGGTAGTGCCGATGCTGATGGAGGGTGCCACCGTTGCCCTGCGGGTGAAGGTGACCCCGGAAGGAGGAGCTGCACCGAAAGAGGGATGGGTCAGCAACGGCAGCTACCTTTACCCCCACAGCCTGCTTCGCATCGATGAGACCCGCAGCCTCGCCATGCCCCTGCAGGAGGTGAAACGCTACACCTCACACGTGACCCTCTACACCGAGGAGGGACATACCCGCAAGAGCCTGATCGAGGTGAACAAGCCGGTGATGATGGAGGAGTGGATGATCTATCAGTACAGCTACGACGACACCATGGGAAAATATTCCGACACCTCGGTCTTCGAGCTGGTACGCGATCCCTGGCTGAAAATTGTATACACCGGCATCTTCATGCTGCTGGCAGGGGCACTCTTCCTCTTTTTTGCAGGACCTAAAAAAAGCAGAACATGAGCTGGGATCAATTTATCTATTTCGCAATGGGCGCCCTGCTGCTGTGGGGCACAGGTGCGGCACTCGCCTATCGCCTGAGACACAAAGCTGTGCCGTCACTGCTGACCGTTGCCGGGCTCCTGATCTTCTCCCTCTTTATCGCGGGACTCTGGGTGTCTCTAGAGAGACCCCCACTCCGCACTATGGGGGAGACACGCCTCTGGTACTCCCTCTTCCTGCCGGTGGCGGGATTGCTTACCTACCTGCGTTGGAACTACCGTTGGATACTCTCCTTCACAACCCTCCTCTCGGCGGTCTTCATCATGGTCAACCTGCTCAACCCCGACATCCACAACAAGGTGCTGATGCCGGCACTGCAGAGCCCCTGGTTCGCTCCCCACGTGATCATCTACATGTTCTCATACGCCATCCTGGGCGCTGTGACCCTCATTGCCCTCTACTACCTGACATGGGGAAAACGAATCAAAGAACCTGCACGCATCATGGAGATGACCGACAACCTGGTCTATGCCGGCACCGCCTGCATCACCCTTGGCATGCTGATGGGTGCCATCTGGGCCAAGGAGGCCTGGGGACACTACTGGAGCTGGGACCCCAAGGAGACCTGGGCCGCGGTCACCTGGATCGCGTATCTGATCTACATCCACTACCGGCTGAAACGCTCCTCCTCCAACAAAACCGCCATGGTGATCCTGATCATCGCCTTCGTGATGCTCCAGATCTGCTGGTACGGTGTCAACTACCTCCCCTCCGCAAAGCAGAGCATCCACACCTACTCCTCCTAAACAATAGGATAAAGATCCCTTCCACGATGAAAGGTGCTCATCTCACCAATGCCGAAACCAACACACCAGTAAATAGATGAGCGATTTAACCAAACGGCACTGATTTGGCAGGATTCCGAACCATTTAATCAAAAGAACCCTAACTGTATGTTCTTTTGATTGTTTTTGTGTCGTTTTTCGACCTTTATGTTAATTTTTCGACTCTTATGTGACATTTTTATCACTTTTATTTTGAGATTAAAACATTTTGTCTAATTTTGCATCAGAAAACAATTCAAAGTAACAAAACAACTGGTTATCAAACCGCGATTCACAATCAATTCGTGTAGTATGTCAACATTACGTTTTAAAGCAGTAGAGGAAGCCTCAAAGAGAGCACCCGTGGAAGTAACCTCCCCCGGACAGTTACCATCGGAGTATTATGGCAAGTATGTCTTCAACCGGACACAGATGTCGAAGTATCTCTCAAAGGAGACAATGAAAATTGTACTCGAAGCCATCGACCAGGGCATCACCCTGCACCGCGAAATTGCCGATCATGTGGCGGCCGGGATGAAGATGTGGGCCATCGAGATGGGAGCAACCCATTACACTCACTGGTTTCAGCCCCTCACCGAGGGTACCGCAGAGAAACATGACTCCTTCATCGATTACATAAACGGACCGGACGGGGGCATCATCGAGCGTTTCGCCGGCAAGCTCCTGGCTCAGCAGGAACCTGACGCCTCCAGCTTCCCCAGCGGCGGCATCCGCAATACTTTTGAGGCGAGAGGGTATACCGCCTGGGATCCCTCCTCACCTGCTTTCATCATCGATGATACACTTTGTATCCCAACCGTCTTCATCTCCTACACCGGTGAAGCACTCGACTACAAGACACCATTGCTGAAAGCCCTCTCCGCTGTTGACAAGGCTGCCACGGCAGTCTGTCAGCTCTTCCATCCCGATGTGAAGAAGGTATACTCCTACCTGGGCTGGGAACAGGAATATTTCCTGGTGGACCAGGCACTCTACGCCGCCCGTCCCGACCTGAGCCTCACCGAGCGAACACTGATGGGACATGAGAGCGCCAAGAACCAGCAGCTGGAGGACCACTACTTCGGTGCCGTACCACCCCGTGTGGCAGCATTCATGAAAGAGGTGGAACATGAGGCCTACAAGTATGGCATACCCCTCAAGACCCGGCACAATGAGGTGGCGCCCAACCAGTTCGAGCTGGCACCTATCTTCGGGGAGACCAACCTGGCAGTGGACCAGAACCTGCTGGTGATGTCGTTGATGCATCGTATCGCCGCCAGGCATCACTTCAAGCTACTGCTGCACGAAAAACCTTTTGCAGGGATTAACGGTTCGGGCAAGCACAACAACTGGTCGCTGGGTACCGACACCGGCATCGGTCTCTTCACCCCCGGCAAGAGTGCCAACGAAAACCTGCTCTTCGTCACCTTCCTGGTCAACACGCTGATGGCTGTCTACAAGCACAACGCGTTGCTGAAAGCATCCATCATGTCAGCCAACAACGCGCATCGGCTGGGTGCCAACGAAGCCCCACCAGCCATCATCTCCGTCTTCCTGGGAAAGCAGATATCAGCCGTACTGGACAAGATTGAAGAGAGCTCTGAGGATGATGACATCACCGTGGATGAACTGAAAAAGATGAAGCTGGGCATCGCCCACATCCCGGAGGTGCTGATCGACAACACCGACCGCAACCGCACCTCACCCTTCGCCTTCACCGGCAACCGTTTCGAGTTCAGGGCGGTGGGATCATCGGCCAACTGCTCCTCCGCCATGTTCGCCCTCAACGCCACGGTGGCCGCACAGCTCACCGATTTCAGGGAGGAAGTTGAACAGAAGATGAAGAAGGGGATGAAGAAGGAACAGGCTATCTTCGACACCCTGCGACTCTACATCAAGGAATCCAAGCCGATCCGCTTTGAGGGCAACGGCTACAGTGACGAGTGGAAAGAGGAGGCGGGCCGCAGGGGACTCGACTGCGAGACCAGCGTGCCGGTGATCTACGATGCCTACACCTCCCCCCAGTCGGTCGATATGTTCGAACGGATCGGGGTACTCAATGAGAAGGAGCTGCACGCCCGCAACGAGGTGAAATGGGAGACCTACACCAAGAAGATCCAGATTGAGGCTCGTGTGCTGGGCGATCTATGCATGAACCACATCATCCCGGTGGCTACGGAGTACCAGTCTATGCTGCTCGATAATCTGTTCAAGATGCGGGCGGTGTTCGACAAGGAGAAGGCGGACTACCTTTCCAGGGAAGATGCGGCGCTGATCGAAGAGATTGCGGACCATATCTCCGCCATCAAAACGAACGTCGACGACATGATTGAAGCCCGTAAGGCTGCCAACAAGCTGGAGGATGCCCGCGAAAAGGCGGTGGCCTACCACGATACTGTTCACACCTACTTCGACACCATCCGCTACCACGTGGATAAGCTGGAGCTGATCGTAGACAATCAGATGTGGACCCTGCCCAAATACAGAGAGCTGCTATTCATCAGCTGAGAGATATTCTCAATAAATCAGATAGCTGTTTACAAACAGTTTTGGAATAGCGGGTAAGTGATTATCTGCTATTTTTTGGCGAATATTTAAAAAAATCAATGAGATGAAGCAACAAGATAACATCTTCCGACAGCTCAGCGACACCGAGCAACAATCGCTGTATAGCTTTGACAACGAACATGATGCCTGTGGCGTGGGGATCGTAATGACCCTGACGGGTGAAAAATCGCACGACATCGTGGAGAAAGGAATGCAGGTGCTCGAGAACATGGTACACCGTGGTGCCGAGAGCGCTGACCAGATCACCGGCGACGGTGCCGGCATACTACTGCAGATCCCCCATGAGTTCATTCTGTTGCAGGGCATCGCCGTCCCGGAGGAGGGGCGATACGGCACCGGACTGATCTTCCTTCCGAAGGAAGAGAAGCAGAGATCCCTCTGCCTGCAGGTAGTCAGGGAGGTCGTTGCCGGAGAAGGGCTCACGCTGATCGCCTTGCGTGATGTGCCGGTCAACAACAGCTGCCTGGGCGAGATTGCACTATCCAATGAGCCACACATCGTCCAGCTGTTTCTTGCCGGCCCCGGCAGCCGGGAGGAGCTGGAGAGGAAGCTTTACCTCACCAGAAAAAGAATTGAAAAAACCATACAACAATCGGGACTGGGTGAGGATCGGGATTTTTACGTGGTGAGTCTCTCCACAAGACAGATGATCTACAAGGGAATGCTCTCCTCTCTTCAACTGCGCAGCTACTTCCCCGATCTCTCCCACCCTCACTTTACCAGCCGCGTGGCACTGGTCCACTCCCGTTTCAGCACCAACACTTTCCCCACCTGGGATCTGGCACAGCCCTTTCGCATGGTGGCGCACAACGGTGAAATAAACACCATCCGCGGCAACAGGCAGTGGATGCAGAGCCGCGAGAGTGTGCTCTCCTCGCCACACTTCCCCGACATGGAGCAGCTCTACCCTGTGATACAACCGGGCATGAGCGACAGCGCCTCGTTCGACAACGCACTGGAGTTCCTGGTGATGACCGGCAAGTCACTACCCCACGCCATGGCAATGATGGTGCCGGAGAGCTTCAACGACAAGAACCCCATCTCTGACGGACTGAAAGCGTTCTATGAATACCACAGCATGCTGATGGAGCCCTGGGACGGCCCCGCCACCCTCCTCTTCAGCGACGGTCGCTATGCTGGTGGCATGCTCGACCGCAACGGCCTGCGTCCGGCACGTTACACCATCACCCACGACGGCATGCTGATCCTCGCCTCCGAGACCGGCACCCTGGAGATGGAAGGCTCGAACATCAAAGAAAGAGGTCGACTCAAACCGGGTAAGATGATGATGGTGGACACCTATACAGGTCGCATCTACCGTGATCAGGAGCTGAAAGAGGAACTGGCCTCCGCCTTCCCTTACCGGCAATGGCTCAGCAGCCACTGCCTGCGATTGGAGGCGATCGCCTCCGGCAGGAAGGTAAACAATGAGGTGGTGAACAGAGAGACATTACTCAAAGTGTTTGGCTACACCACCGAAGACCTGGAACTGCTGATCAAACCAATGGCCATTGAAGGCAAGGAACCGGTCTCCTCGATGGGAAACGATGTCACCCCCGCCGCTTTCTCCGACAAGCCGCAACGGCTCTTCAACTACTTCCGTCAACAGTTTGCACAGGTCACCAACCCACCCATCGATCCCATCCGTGAAGAGCTGGTGATGTCGCTCACCGGATACATCGGTGCCATCCACCAGAACCTGCTCCAGGACATCCCCGAACTGTCGCCCATCGTCAGAATCAAGAGCCCGATACTGACCAACACCCAATTCGACATCCTTACCAATCTCCGATATAAAGGGTTCTCTGCCGCGGTAATTCCCATGCTGTTCAACCCGGAGAGAAAAGCAGAGGGGTTACAGGAGGCACTCGATACCCTCTGCCGTTCCGTGGAGCAGGCAGTGGATGAGGGCAAGCACTTCATCGTACTGAGCGACAGGGGTGTGGATGAGACACATGCTCCCATCCCCTCGTTGTTGGCCACCTCGGCGGTTCATCTCTATCTGGTGGAACGACGCAAGCGAATGCAGATCGACATCGTGGTGGAGAGTGCCGAGCCACGGGAGGTGATGCACTTCGCCCTGCTCTTCGGCTTCGGCGCCAACGCAGTGAACCCCTACCTGGTCTTTGCCGAGCTGGCAGAGCAGGTGAAAAAAGGTGCATTACAGCTCGATTTCGACTCGGCAAAGAAAAACTACATCCAGGCAATCAACAAGGGATTGCTGAAAGTGCTCTCCAAGATGGGAAACTCCACCCTGCGCAGCTACCGGGGTGCCCATATCTTCGAGGCACTCGGCATCTCTTCCTCCCTGCTCGACCGCTATTTCAAAGGGATCTCCTCCAAAATTGGCGGCATCAGCCTGGAAGAGGTATCACAGGAGGTGTTGCAGCCCCACCGGGAGGCATTCATACAGGAGGAGAATGAACCTTTCCATCTGCCCAGCATGGGGCAGTATGCCTATCGCATCGAGGGGGAATACCATGCCTGGAACCCGGAGACGGTAGCCCGCCTGCAGATAGCCACCCGCACCGGCAACTATGCGCTCTTCAGGGAGTACACGCAACTGGTCAACGAGAAGGAGAAGCCGGCATTCATCCGTGACATGCTGGATTTCAGGAATGATCCCGTTGAACTCACGGAGGTGGAACCGGTGGAAAAAATCATGAAACGGTTCTGCACAGGTGCCATGTCATACGGCTCCATCAGCAGGGAGGCACATGAAGCGCTGGCCATCGCGATGAACATCATCGGCGGGCGCAGCAACACCGGCGAGGGAGGCGAGGATCCGGCCCGCTTTCTGCCACAGGAGGACGGACTCTCCCGCAGGAGCGCCATCAAGCAGATCGCCTCGGGACGCTTCGGCGTCACCACCGAGTACCTGGTCAACGCCGATGAGCTGCAGATCAAGATTGCGCAGGGGGCCAAGCCGGGTGAGGGGGGACAGCTGCCGGGCTACAAGGTGGATCAGATCATCGCCAGGACACGTCACTCCATCCCCGGCATCTCACTCATCTCCCCCCCACCCCACCACGACATCTACTCGATTGAAGACCTGGCTCAGCTCATCTTTGACCTACGCAACGTAAACCCGCGGGCGGTCATCAGCGTGAAGCTGGTGTCGGAGAGTGGCGTGGGCACCATCGCTGCCGGCGTGGCCAAGGCGAAGGCGGACCTGATCGTCATCAGTGGTGCCGAGGGAGGGACCGGTGCCAGCCCCTCCAGCTCCATCAAGCATGCCGGCCTCCCACTGGAAATAGGGCTGGCGGAGACACAACAGACGCTGGTGATCAACAACCTGCGGGGCATGGTGACCCTGCAGACCGACGGGCAGCTGAAGACAGGCCGTGACATCGTGATCGCCGCGATGTTGGGTGCCGAGGAGTATGGCTTTGCCACCAGCGCCCTGATCGTGCTGGGTTGCGTGATGATGCGCAAGTGCCACCTCAACACCTGTCCGGTGGGTGTCGCCACACAGGATGCGGAGCTTCGCAAGCGGTTTGTGGGAAGGTATGAGTACCTGGTAAACTACTTCCGCTTTCTGGCGGAAGATGTACGGGAGCAGCTCGCAGCCATGGGCTTCCGGTCGCTTGATGAGATCGTAGGCAGGTCGGATCTGATCCTGCGGAAGCACTACCCGGACCATCCGAAGTCGGAGAAGATCGATCTATCGCGGATCGCCTTCTTCCCGGAAGAGGCGTCACACAATGCGATCCGCAAGGTGAGCGACCGTCATCAACTACCCGGGGAGCTGATCGACAAGAGGCTGATCAGCGAAGCACTTCCCGCCATCGAATTTCGACAACCGGTGGGGATCAAGTCGAAGATACACAATACCGACCGCACCACCGGTGCGATGCTCTCGGGCGAGATTGCCCGCCGCCATGGTCATGAGGGATTGCCCGACCACACCCTCTCCGTCTGGTTCGAGGGATCGGCAGGGCAGAGCTTCGGCGCTTTCCTGGTAAGGGGGGTCACCTTTTACCTGCATGGTGACACCAACGACTATCTCGGCAAGGGACTGTCGGGTGGTCAGATCGTGTTGACCCCTCCCAGGGGGAGTACCCTCAGGGCGGAAGAGAACATCATCTGCGGTAACACCACCCTCTACGGTGCCACTTCCGGTGCAGTCTACATCAACGGGGTGGCGGGTGAACGCTTTTGCGTTCGTAACTCGGGTGCGCTGGCCGTCGTGGAGGGCGCCGGTGACCACTGCTGTGAGTACATGACCGGCGGTTGTGTGGTGGTGCTGGGCCGGGTGGGTCGTAACTTTGCCGCCGGCATGAGCGGCGGCGTGGCCTACGTGCTGGATGAACAGGGCGACTTCGACTACCACTGCAACATGGAGATGGTGGAGCTCTCCCTGGTGGAGGAGCTCTCCGACATACGAGAGCTGAAAGAGCTGATCGCGAAGCACCATCAGTACACCAATAGCCAACAGGCGGGCCGCATCCTGGAAGAGTGGGATCGTTACCTGGAAATGTTCATCAAGGTGACCCCTATAGAGTACAAGAAGGTATTGCAGGAGCGCAAGATCGCGGAGCTGGAAAAGAAGATCGCCGTGGTGGAGAGAGATTATTAACAGACTCCTTGGTTAAGGAGCACAAAAAATGATTGTATGGGTAATCCAAAAGCATTTATGACGATCGGCCGGAAAGTAGCCGGTTATCGTCCTGTGAGCGAACGTAAATATGACCAGGCGGAGGTGGAGCAGACACTCAACAGGGAAGACCGCCGCGAACAGGCTTCCCGCTGTATGGACTGTGGCATCCCCTTCTGCCACTGGGCCTGCCCCCTAGGCAACAAGATGCCGGAGTGGCAGGACCACATCTATCGTGGGGACTGGAAGAGAGGGGTGGAGGTGCTGCATGAGACCAACAATTTCCCCGAGTTCACCGGTCGCGTCTGCCCCGCTCCCTGTGAGAAATCATGTGTGCTGGCGCTGCACGAGGCACCGGTCACCATCCGCGAGAACGAGGCCTCGGTAACCGAGGTGGCGTTTATGGAGGGGATGATCAAGGCACGTCCACCCAAACGACGTACCGGCATGAGGGTGGCCGTGATCGGATCGGGACCTGCGGGACTGGCCGCAGCACAACAGCTGAACCGTAAGGGACACAGCGTCACCGTGTATGAACGGGATAAAAGCCCCGGGGGGCTGCTTCGCTACGGCATCCCCAACTTCAAGTTGAGCAAGAAGGTGATCGACCGGCGGCTGGCACTGCTCCGCGAAGAGGGGATCGAATTCGTCACCGGCACCGAGATTGGGAGAGATATCGCCGGCAGGACGATCATGGAACAGTACGACGCAGTATGCCTGGCGGTGGGCGCCGGCAAGCCAAGGGATATCACCCCGGAGGGACGTGACCTGAAAGGGATCCACTTTGCAATGGAGTACCTCTCGCAACAGATCCGTCATCTCCAGGGAGAGACAGCACCCGGTGAGGAGCGAATCAGCGCGGCAGGGAAGCATGTGCTGGTGATCGGTGGCGGCGACACCGGCTCCGACTGCGTGGGCACTGCCGTGCGGCAGGGTGCCCTGAGCGTCACCCAGATCGAGATCATGCCCCAGCCACCGGTGGGTCACAACCCGGCCACCCCCTGGCCTAACCCCTACCCGCAGGTGCTGAAAACATCCTCCTCACACGAGGAGGGATGCACCCGCCGCTGGCAGGTCAATACGCTGGCTTTCCGTGGTGAGGGGGGAAGCGTACGGGAAGCTGTGGTGGAGGAGATCCGCTGGGAAAAGGATGCCAACAACCGATTCAGCATGATCTCCTCAGGCAAGACAGAAACCATCCGGGCGGAGTTGGTACTACTGGCGCTCGGCTTCGTCCACCCGGTGCAGGAGGGATTGCTCAATGAGCTGGGAGTAGCTTACGATGTGAGGGGAAACGTATCGGTTGACAAAGGGCATGCCAGCAGTGTGGCCCGTGTTTTCGCCACAGGCGATGCGATGATGGGTGCCAGCCTGGTGGTGAAGGCGATCGCCTCGGGACGGAAGGTCGCCGAAGATATCCACCGATCGTTGCAAAATAACGAAAAAATATGAGCGGTAAGCTGTTTGGGTTATTGGTTCCTGGTTCAGAAACATCAAACATTGAACTATGAACCAGAAACTCCAAACATCATCACATCAACAAATCATCACATCAACAAATCAACTATCATGTGTGGAATCGTCTGTACATTCAATATAAAGAGAGAAGAAGAACAATTGCGGCCTCAACTGCTGGAGATGGCTAAAAAGGTGCGTCACAGGGGACCCGACTGGTCGGGTATCTTCAGCTGCAACCATGCCATCCTGGCACATGAGCGGCTGGCGATCGTCGACCCCGCATCCGGGAAACAACCCCTGGTCAGCAGTGACGGCAACCTGGTGCTGGCAGTGAACGGTGAGATCTACAACCACCGTGAGATACGCAAGCGGTACGAGGGGATCTACTCGTTTCAGACACAATCTGACTGTGAGGTGATTCTGCCACTCTACCAGGCAATGGGACCCTCCTTCCTGGAGGAGCTGAACGGTATCTTCGCTTTTGCCCTCTACGACCGGGAGAATGATACTTTCCTGATCGGGCGGGATCATATAGGAATCATCCCTCTCTACCAGGGGTGGGACCGTGATGGCGCCTATTATGTAGCTTCCGAACTGAAAGCACTGGAGGGTTATTGTAACATCATTGAGGAATTTCCTCCCGCACATTACTTTTATAGTGCCGATGAGGGAGTGACAGAGTGGTACCGACGTGAATGGAGTGATTATGAAGAGGTGAAGGGAAACCAATCCGATGCAATACAGTTGCGGGAAGCTTTAGAGGCCGCCGTACAACGACAGCTGATGAGTGACGTACCCTACGGTGTGTTGCTCTCTGGGGGGCTCGATTCCTCAATCATCTCGGCTGTCGCCAAACGATATGCCGCCAGGCGGATCGAGAGCGACAACCGTGAGGAAGCCTGGTGGCCACAACTCCACTCCTTCGCCATCGGACTGAAAGGATCACCCGACCTGGCGGCGGCAAGGAAGGTAGCAGACCATATCGGATCGGTGCACCATGAGCTCGAGTACACCCTCCGTGAAGGGCTCGACGCCATCCGTGATGTGATCTACCACATTGAGACCTACGACGTGACCACCGTGCGGGCCAGCACCCCCATGTACCTGATCGCCCGCTTCATCAAATCGATGGGCGTGAAGATGGTGCTCTCGGGAGAGGGTGCCGATGAGATCTTCGGCGGCTACCTCTACTTCCACAAGGCACCCAGCGCGGAGGAGTTTCACAAGGAGACAGTACGCAAGCTGGGCAAGCTGCACCAGTACGACTGCCTCCGCGCCAACAAATCACTCGCCGCCTGGGGTGTGGAGGGGCGCGTACCCTTTCTCGACAAGGAGTTTCTCGATGTAGCGATGCGCCTTAACCCGAAGGACAAGATGGCCGGCAACGGTAAGATCGAGAAGCATATTCTGCGGGAGGCGTTTGCCGACTACCTGCCCGCGGAGGTGGCCTGGCGTCAGAAGGAGCAGTTCTCCGACGGGGTGGGATATGGCTGGATCGACACACTCAAGGAGATTGCCAAACGTGAGGTGAGCGACGAGCAGATGGAGAGTGTGCACTACCGCTTCCCCATCAACCCACCTTTGAGTAAAGAGGAGTACCTCTACCGCTCCATCTTCACTGAATTGTTCCCTTCCGACAGTGCCGCACGCTGCGTGCCCTCAGTGCCGTCAGTGGCCTGTAGCTCGCCGGTGGCGCTGGAGTGGGACGAAGCATTCCGTAAAAATGCAGACCCCTCAGGCAGAGTGGTGTCATCTGTACACATAAATCCCTCAACAAATGTTGTTATTTGATTTTTTTTCCTAACTTTGACGATTCAATGGCCATTTTTTTGCTGTAGAAACACAATAAATCGTAATACAATCAAATTTCAACTGCAATGAACAATTCGGGATTTCAGACGATTGATTTTGTCATCGTCGGGATTTACATGGTACTTCTTGTCAGTTTGGGTCTTTTCCTTTCCAGAAACAAGAAAGGAGTACAAAAGACAGCGAATGACTATTTCCTTGCGGGCAACAAGCTCACCTGGTGGGCTGTGGGAGCTTCCCTGATCGCAGCCAACATCTCTGCCGAACAATTTATCGGCATGTCGGGGTCCGGCTACAAGATCGGCATCTGTGTGGCGGCTTATGAGATCATGGCCGCGGTAACCCTTATCATCGTAGCCAAGTTCCTGCTGCCAGTGATGCTCAAACGGCACATCTACACCATCCCCCAGTTCCTGAGGGAACGATACAACGATGGCGTGGGGATGGCCTTCTCAGTATTCTGGCTCTTCCTCTACATCTTCGTCAACCTCACCTCGGTGGCCTGGCTCGGATCCATCGCCATTGAACAGATCCTCGGACTGGAGGGGTATCGCATGCAGATTGTACTGGTACTCTTCATCATCGCCGGCATTTACTCCATCTACGGTGGTCTGGCATCCGTAGCCTGGACCGATGTGCTGCAGGTCGTGTTCCTGATCGGTGGCGGACTGGTCACGGCTTACTTCGCACTGGAAGCTGTATCCGGTGAAGGAAAAGGAGCGTGGGAAGGGATGTCCATTATCTTCGACAAGCTGAAGAGCATCCCCAACGACACCCACTTCAACCTGATCGTCGACCAATCGAAATCACCTGATGCGTTCCGTGACCTGCCCGGCATCGCAGCCATCGTGGGAGGTGTATGGCTCACCAACATAGGCTACTGGGGTTTCAACCAGTACATCATCCAGAAAGGACTTGCTGCCAAGAGCATCAACGAGGCACAGAAAGGACTTATCTTCGCCGGCTTCCTGAAGATATTGATCCCCTTCATCGTGGTGATCCCCGGTGTGACGGCCTTTATCATGTTCAACTATCCGCAGGATATTCCAGGGATACAGCAGGGCTACTTCGACCTCTCCGGATCGATCAACGTCTCCGACGATGCATACCCATGGCTGATCCGTAACTTTGCACCCATTGGGATCAAGGGACTCTCCTTCGCGGCACTTGCCGCCGCTGTGATCTCATCACTGGCATCGATGTTGAACTCCACCTCCACCATCTTCACGATGGATATCTACAAACAACACATCAAGAAAAATGCCACCGACAGGCAGCTGGTGCGCATCGGTCGCCTTACCGCCTTCCTGGCGCTGGTGATCGCCATCATCGCCGTAGAACCGCTGCTTGGGGGACTGGATCAGGCATTCCAGTACATCCAGGAATACTCCGGCTTCATCTATCCGGGCATCATCGTGGTCTTCGGGCTGGGTCTTCTCTGGAAGAGAGCCTCTTCAAAAGCGGCCATCTGGACCTCGATTCTTACCATCCCCATGGGGGTGTTGTTCAAGATCGCACTGCCCGACATGCCGTTCCAGTTCCGTATGGGTTATATCTTCATCATCCTGTTCGTCATCTTCGTAGCAATCACCTACGTGGACAGCTCCAGGATAGCAGCCGAAAAAGCTACAGGTGATGACAGGAGAAAGATGCTCAAATGGGCTCGTTTCACCCTCTTCTTCGCACTGTTGTTCATCCTGTCGGCCGCGATCCACAAGATCCTGCTCGTAGCAGGCAACACCAACGAATGGGTGATCTACCTTGAGAACATCGGGTTCGAGGCCTTCTTCTTCTTTGGATCAATAATTCTTTCTGTATCGCTGTTCCTCTTCTCGAATGCCAATGACATCTATAAGGATGAGAAAGCGGTACCGTTCGATCTTTCACTTTTCAAGACCGACAGGGGATTTGCTTTGGGTGCCCTGGGCATCTGTCTGCTGGTGACATTGATCTATATCTTCCTGTGGTAAAGAAGTAGTCCTTTTTTAGCACACACAATAGAAATCAAGCCATTTAGCGGAAGCTATCCGGCTTGATTTTTTTAACTGACAACTCCATGCGAGAAGTGACTCTTTGCCTAATCATCTTTTTGATCGCCACACTTGCTAGCTGCAGGAGCCAGCAGAGCTCTCATACAATTTATATTACGAATGAAAAGTAACAACATGATTGCCCTACTGTCAGCATTGCTCATGCTGACTGCTACAAATGGAGGCAATTCATCCATGAAGGCACAGGGAACAAACACGCTTCCGGTCACCACAAAGAGAGAAGCACTGGAGGTGTTGCACAGCGTCAACCAATACTGGCAAACCAATCATCCGAAGCATGGCAACGCCTTCTGGCACCAGGCAG
>DURL01000068.1 GCA_012837345.1 Bacteroidales bacterium | reverse complement strand
CGCGAGAGGAGCTTGAGAAATGGTGCGACAAATGGGAGGAGGAATCATTGTGGTATTCTATCGACGAAGACGCCGATGAATCGGATGGCAGCTTGGTGAAAATTGAGGAGATGATGAACCGTATCAGTGAGCACCATCTTTCAGAAGAAGATCTTTCGTATGAATCGCTATTCGGAAATCGCGAAGAGATTACCCCATATGAGTATGCCCGGATGCAGACCTTACGGCTGGGATATTTTGTGCATGAAGAGCATTTGGCGGGATTGGAAAGCCTCTATCTCAGCATTGAAGATGAGTTTGACATGGAGGAGCATCTGGATGAACAGATCGGTATGCTTCTGCCAGTAGTCCTTGCGGCAAGAATATCGATGCTGCGCATCCATCTCTTATCGCATAATAGCCAATAATTTACAGGAGTAAGCAATGGATATAGAATCGGTTTTTTTTGACATGGATGGGGTGGTGATAGAATCTGAGAAGTTGCATCTCCAAGCCTTGGGGATGACTTTAGAGGCAAATGGAATCTCTTTTGATAGAGCTATTCTTGATCAGTTTGTCGGTAAATCTGACTGGTCATTCTTTCAGTACGCCTATCAGCATTTGGATGATCGTATCGATATAGAATATTATCTAAAAGAGAAGGATCTGCACTTCGAGAGTCTCATCTCTGATTTGCAATTTGTGAAAGGTTTCCCAGGGTTCATGCGTGCTGTGAAAGAGGCAAAATTGCGGACAGCGCTGGTTACCTCCTCCACCTCGCAAACGGTTCAGAAGGTGGATAAGGTGCTCCATTTCACACATCAGTTTGACCTGGTGATCACGGCTGATGATACTTCAACGCATAAACCCAGTCCCGAGCCCTACCTGCTAGCCTTGGAAAGGACAGGATCGAATAAAGCGAGGACGATGATCATCGAGGATTCCAGCTATGGGATCATTGCCGGCAAAGCTGCGGGGTGCATCGTGTGTGGACTGACCACATCATTCGATGCAGCCATCTTAAAAGATGCGGGAGCAGATCTCACCAGTGACAATTACAGGGAGTTACATCTTTCTCTCCAGTAATTTCTCCCCGTCCGCGTTGATCACTTGGAGTGTAAGTGTCTTCCCCTTCTTCTCCAACACCATCACGGTGCCATCAGGATTCCTGTTACTTCCCCCTATGATAACGGGGAAGGGGTTGTCCACCTCATCTTTTTCTATTACCCGAAAACGATGGGTATGGCCATTGAGGGAGAGATCAAATGGTGCCTCTTTCAACACCGGTATCCAGAGATCGGAGCAGGGCGAGAAGCTTTCGGGGTTAACGCCATAAATGGGAATGTGGTGGATTAGGATCCGTCTGCTGGCTCTGGCAAACGCATCAGACTGCAGTTCCTCTTGCAGGAATGAGGCCTGGTTGAGGCGATGTTGGGTGAAATCGTTCATGTCGTAATAAACCCAGTGATCGTCGGGTTTATCCTCACCACAATCGAGCAGGACAAAGCGGGTATCCCCCAGTGAGAATGCACTATAGGAGCGGCCTCCCATCCTCCCCAGGTAATTCCACAGTTGCAGCGAGTATTCCCCCCTTGTCTCATGGTTCCCCCGGATGAAGATGGAGGGTACCTCATCACTTTTTATGCGTGGCGTGTAGGCGAGCAGCCTGTTCAAAATATCCGCTTCTGTCTCCACGTCATCAAAACAATCGCCGTTGAAGACCACCAGGTCGTAGGGCTCATCTTCCACGTAGGAGTGCAGCGTGTTGAACAACGGCATGTTGCTATGGAGGTCATTGTATACGATCACCCGGAAATCTCTTTTCTGGTCGCTCCAGGTGGTGAATGATTTGATATCGGTGCGAACGGTGTCGCCAAACTCCTTGTAGTAGCTTGAATAGCGGGTTATCTCCTGTGAGACTACTCGGTAATAGTATTTTGTGGCAGGCTGAAGATTCTTAAGGTGCACACGGTGGATCTTGTTGTTCGCCACCATCACCCCTTCCAGCATGGTGCGGGCTCTTTGCATCTTCGCCGGATCGGTACCATATTCCACCCAGCTTCGTGTCGGCACATTGGTAAGCCACATCACGGTCATCTCATCCTTGCCCGGGTTTTGCAGGTAGGGGATGGTGCGCATCACCTCTGATGCGGCTGTTTTTAACCGTACATCCACAAAGAGGGGACGGTGGTCGGATGCCACCTCTTCAT
>DURL01000067.1 GCA_012837345.1 Bacteroidales bacterium | reverse complement strand
CACGATGAAACCTATACCAACAATTAAGCGGTATTCAACAAAAGGATTGTCCGGAACCAAATTCGTATATGCGACAATCAGTACAGCCAGAGCGGCTATCCAAACCAGTGCCAGGAGAATTAGAATGTATTTATTCACAATTTTTCAAAAATTTCATTTGCCACCAATTTGCTCTTTTTGATGGTCTTACCATCGGTAATGCTCAGAAAAGCAATCTTGCATTTTTTGCCCAGGTTGTCATAGTGAAAAGTCCCGTACGGTCTGTCATCCTGGTTCGTCCTGGGGTACAGCAGCAGGCTTTTTTCCGCCTTCCAGTGAAGGTTGTAGACAAACATCTGCTTGAGATCATCATCAGAGGGGTTGCCGGAATCGATGATTTTCCACTTGGTGTCGATGATAAACATCTCATCTTTGGTTTTGAGGACGATGTCGGGTCGGATTTTCCTTTGCTCCCAGAATTTGTCCGAGTTCTGAAATGAAACTTCCATCTCGTCCCTCTTGTGCTTCTGAAGAATCCTGAAGATATATTCCTCCCAAAGCGCATTCATATCAAAGAGAAGTGCCAGCAGATTCTCATTTCCATAATTCAGGCTTGGGGAATAATTCAGTATGATGATCTTTGCGATTTCAAGTGCTTTTTGATAATCATGGTTCTTCCGGTCGATGATGATCTTGTCAAAATGCTTTCTCTGTACGTTCAGGACTTCAAAATCCCGGAACTCATACAACAGCCTTTCTACCTTGTCTTTCAGCGCATCGTTTACAAATGATTTCAAAACCACCAAACCCCTGTAGAGTATCTGATGCAACAGGTGATTCCTGTCATAGAGCTGATGCACGCAATAGAAACGTTCCTTGTGTACGAGATTCTGTTGGATGTTCTGTGAAAACAGGAGTTTCCCTTTCAGCGTATTCTGATTGGAATGAGATCTCCTGTATTTTTTGATCAATCCCTTTTTTACCAGCCTGTCAATCTCATTGAGATGCATTTGGAAATACACATCCAGGATTGAATGATATCTTTTTTTGAGCTGTGTTTCGGAGACCGATTCAAACCGGACATATTTGCAGACTTTCAACATGTTCAGCAGAACATTCTGCCACACGTTTTTATCTGCGTTCTCGTAGTTGTCCGCTTTTGGAAGAATTTCAATTGTTAAACCTCCAATCTGGATTACACCAACATAGTTCCCGAATTTAATCCCCTTGTGTATGATGGTGAAATATTTGTTCTGATGGAGCTCGTTGAATTTTACCATCGCATCAAAGTGATGCTTTCGGAAATCTCCCGAATCATCGTAACGGATTTTCTGGTGTTCAAAAACCTGTATGTGTTTTTTATTCTGCATCAATATTCTCTTCGTAAACTGAAATGAATGTTTGCTCATTCCAGTTGTTAAACGGGATGTAACGATATATTTTCTTGTCCTCGGGGAAGTCATTGTCGTAGGTGAAGTTCTTTGGGAAATGCACCTTGTTTTCTTCCTGTCTGATGAAGCTTCCTCCCAGGACCAGGCCTATCTTCCTAAAATCCCCGTAGAAATATTCTTCCAGAAGCGGTATGATGTTATCTTTGAAGGTCTGCTTCAGGTTGTCCAGGTCTCTGATGCCGATGAAATAGGAGTGACCGATCTGGTGATCTTTGTCGATCAATGCCTCAATCCGAAGGTTGATCACCTCCAGCAATCGTTTCAAATTGACATCCTTGTATTCCGAATCGTCTATCACATCCGGATCCGGTTGCATCTCGATAAATGAAAAACGTCTTCTCAAGGCTGTGTCAAGTGCTTCCACGCTTCTGTCGGCCGTATTCATGGTTCCTATTATATAGACATTATTTGGAACGGAAAATCCCAATTTCGAATAGGGCAGCATCACCTCAATCTTCTCATCGTTCCCCTTTCGCTTGTCTTCCTCCAGCAGGGTAATCAGCTCACCGAATATCGCCGAAACATTCCCTCTGTTGATCTCATCGATGATGAAGACATACCTTCCGGTAATCTCCTTCGAAGATTCAAGATCGGACAGCTCCTTCAAATCACTTCCTCTTTGTCTGGTTTCACCCTGTTTTGCATGCAGACAGAAACGTTTGAAGATACCATCCTTCACTTCATAGGTCACCCTCCCCTCAACTGTCATTGGTTTTATGCCTTCAATAAAATCTTCGTAACTCAGGCTTTGATGAAAGGTGGTAAACAGAACCTTTTTTGCCTGCAACAGCTCTTCGTATTCATCGTTGATCTCTTTACGGCTCCTCTCCTTCTTGCCGTTGATGATTTCCACCGCGATTTGTTTCGTTTTATAGGTTTTCCCGGTCCCCGGTGCTCCGTACAGGATTTGGTTCAAGGGGTAATTTGCCAACACGACCTTATCCTCCTCTTCTCCTGAAATTAGTTCATCTGGTATCTCACCCAACTTAGTATACCGGTATTCTTTATCGAAAGCCATGAGTTCCAATTCTTTCTTATTGTACTTGTGATAACCGGATATATTCGTTCTTTCAATCTCTTTGGTGATAGAGTTGAAGATTGCCTGTTTGTTTTGCAAAGCTTCCGACAGGTCATTGATCTTACACAAATATGCTTCAGGAGAGCCGTTGAATTTTCCATATTGATTGCTGATAGGCTTTTCAGATATCGCTCTGAATCTGTAATCCTCTTTGTCCCCAATGAGCGCAGTCCAAATGTAGCGTTGACCAAATGTAATTACGATCTCTTTGCTGGAAACATTAAATACCAGACGCTTGTCATTTCTTTTAAAACCGAACTTTTCGATGATTTCATCGAAGAAGGTGTAGTATTCCAGCAGTTGATGTTTGTCATATTTTTTGAGTATGGCGTCAAATTTTTCATCCTTGTAATCATATGCGAAAACCACATACAATATGTTTTGAATCATCAGGTATATGTCATCCCAATCAGGTTTTGAATAGAGGTTCCTGTATGTGTCAAGAAGTTTCGCGTGGTTCAGCAAACCCTCTGAAATGATTTGATCAGCCAGTTCCTGGAAATGCAAAAAACGTTCACCGGTCTTTCCGTAATTGATATTTAGCAACTCGCAGAATTTCAAATAGTAATCGGCCTTGTAGAGAATGTATTTTTCCGGGTAGCGAAAAGCCAGGTAGACTGAGATGGTTCTCTCGTCTTGTTGGGTACTGAATTTTTTGAGGTTCAATTTATTTTTGACTTTCGGTAGCAGTTTTTTTGAATCATTTTGAAATCTCTTGATCCTTTCAGATATGTCTACGGTGTCATCATACAATTTGCGGAACATCTCTCTCACCTCTTCCGGAAAATGTTCGGCAGATTTATTGATGAAACCCCAGGAATTCTGATACAATAGATTGGATACATCCCTGAATGAATTCCGGAGCATCTGATGAAAATCTTCTGCTTCTATGTTCCAGTTCGATTGGAAAGTGTTAATCGCCTGATATTTGTAAGCTTCATTGGGATCCCCATCCTTTTCTAAAATCTCGATGTATCTTTCAATAAATTCAGTGATACTGTTTTTTAGGTTCTCTATCATGTGATTCGGTTATGTATTGTTTAGTGTTTTACTTCAGTATTAAAATGACAATATGCAAATGTAACGATTTGGGAAATGAGTGAGAAATATAACCTCACAAAATTGGCTGATTGAATAAAATTCCTTAAATTTGTACTTGCATCAGGAATCCGATTAGGATACCAACCGAGCAGCAAAGCCACGGTGGTTCAGCATGTGGGACACGAGTCCAAAAAAACAATCTGCTAATCTTTCACGATGCACCAACAATTAATAGAAGGCATCATGGAAGATTTTTTTATTCCCCTCATCCGACACCCTGTATCTGTTAACCACCTATTTCTCTCCTACAAAGAGGGAGATTATCCTTCTATACCAATCATCAACGATATTAAACCGAAATCATTATGAAAGAAAATATAAATCCCATCAATCACTACTACTCTAACATTCCACAAGGATTCATGGAATCCGTTTTCCATAAAATCACTAACAACGGGCTTGGAAACATCAAGGAATACCTGAAGAGCAATCCGGACAGGGTGCAGGTCAACACCCTTCCCATGCAGGTTTACAGCTCTCTCTTTAACATTGAGAATATACCCTCATGTAAAGGACTTCAAATTATCGACAACGAATCGCTTCAGGCACAATTGGTTCTACTCAGCAACAGCAAACCGATCATTTACGTGGAGTATAAAGAAGATGGAGACATTGAACGGATCAGCTTTATCCAGAGCAACAACCCTGAAGGGTTGCGACATCAGATGTTCAATGCTAGGTATACGCTCTTTATGGTTTTCGAGGAATAGAAAGAGATTATGTGAATAGGTCTTATCATCATGACCAGTGATATTTATTAAATTGTAAGCCCCCGATAAAATACCCATTTTAGCGAAAATGGTTTTTTCCGATCTTTGCCTGCAAACCTATTTTTTATGAAGCCTGTAAGCAAAGAAGAATTCCTGGCGATACTGGAACGCCAACAGAAGAGCGGGTTAAGCATCAAGGATTTTTGTGCGAACGAGTCCTATACGGTCTCCAGCTTCCACTACTGGAAAACCAAGTTCGGACTCACCCGGCCCTATAACAATCATGCGCCGGATGCACCCACGGACATGCTGGCACCAATCAACATAAACCTGCCCATAAAAGCCCCTGTATCCTCGCCGGCTTCATCCCCTCGCAGCAGTCAGGGAGAGATCAGGATCAAGCTCCCGGGAGGTATCCAGGTCAGCTTCATTGGTAGTGCCCAGGCAGAGATCGCGATCAATTTACTGAATCAAATCTGCTCACGCCATGTTCTGCCTGAATGATAACATGCGCTACTTCTTGTGTCCTGGGAAGACAGACATGCGAAAAGGGATGAACTCGCTCTGTGGTGTGGTTCAAAACCTGATGGGATATGATGTCCGCATGGGTGATGTCTTCATCTTCATCAATCGAAACCGTACGACCATGAAGCTTTTGCATGCGGAAGATGGCGGGTTGGTTCTGTACATGAAAAGGCTCGAGGAAGGTACTTTCCGCATACCCGCGTACGATGAAAAGAGTCGTTCCTATCCCATGCAGTGGCGCGATCTGGTGATGATGGTGGAAGGGATACAGGATGATCCGGGCAGCCGCTTGAAGAGGCTCAAAGCGATGAGAAACGGGTAGTAAAAATAATCAGAAAAAGAGTGAAAATAATCTCCTGAAAGCTTGTCCAGATCAGGGTTTTTTAGTATTTTTATGACTAAATAAAAGCCCGGTAAATGGACCAGATACAAGCAGTAGAGCTCCTCATACAATCGCAGGCGGAACAAATCCGTCAGCTCACTGAGGCTAACGCGAAGCTATCTGAACAACTCACCGGGATGCAGCAGCGGATGGATAAGCTGCTGGCACAGATCGCCTGGTTCACCCGCCAGTTCTACGGGCGTAAAAGCGAGAAACTCTCGCACCTGGATCCGGCCCAGCTCTCATTGTTTGAAACGATTGCAGACGAGGAGGAAAGGCTTGCCGAGATCGAAGCGGCCCGTGCTGCTGCCGAGAAGCAGATAGAAGAGCAGGCACCCGCCAGGAAGAAAGAGAGATCCAACCGGAAGATGTTGGAGGATCTGCCCGTGGTGGAGGTTGTGCTGGAACCGGAAGAACTTGATCCGGACAAGTACAAGCGTATCGGTGAGGAACGTACCCGTACACTGGAGTTTGAACCCGGGAAGCTGTACGTGAAAGAACTTGTACGCCCCAAGTACGCTTTAAAAGACAACACTGCCCCGACGGTTGATGGCACACCCGGTGTAATCATCGCCCCGCTCCCGTTACTGCCCATATACAAGGGACTTCCCGGTGCCAGTCTTCTCGCTGAGATCCTGCTCCAGAAGTATGTGTATCATCTCCCCTTTTACCGTCAGGTACAGCAGTTGGGACATCTGGGTGTGAAGATACCGGAGAATACGATCTCCGGCTGGTTCAAACCGGCCTGTGAGCTCCTGAAGCCGCTCTACGAGGTACTGAAGAAAGAGTGTATTGATACTGATTACCTCCAGGTGGATGAAACCACACTTCCGGTGATCAACAAGGAAAGTCACAAGGCAAAGAAAGAATACTTGTGGATGGTGAGAGCGGTCATGAAGAAACTGGTTTTCTTTTATTACAACGATGGTTCCAGGTCACAACAAACCGTGGGTACCTTACTGAAATCCTTTACCGGTTACCTGCAAAGTGACGGGTGGCAAGCCTACAATGTCTTTGACAAGGAGGATCAGGTGTGTCTCGTTGGCTGCATGGCCCACATAAGGCGTTATTACGAGAAGGCCCTGAATGAGAATAAGGCGCTGGCAGAACATGCCCTGAAAGAGATCCAGCATCTGTACCGTGTAGAGAGGATGGCTGACGAGCGAAACCTCTCGTTCGAGGAACGGGCCAAACTCAGGGAGGAACTTGCAGCTCCTGTCATGAACTCGCTTGAAGCCTGGATGGAGAAAACCTACCCGAAGGTCCTTCCCCAGAGCCTTATCGGAGAAGCCATCGGTTACTCCTACTCACTTTGGCCTCGAATGAAAAATTACCTGCTGGATGGCAGGCTGAAACTCGACAACAACATGGCTGAAAATGCCATCCGCCCCATTGCCCTGTCTCGAAAGAACTTCATGTTCTGTGGCAACCACGAGGCAGCCGGTAACACGGCCATCATCTGTTCCCT
>DURL01000232.1 GCA_012837345.1 Bacteroidales bacterium | reverse complement strand
GATCACTTTTCGGTTCTCCTCCATTGAGGTGAATACCTCCAGTAAAACAGGTTGCTCCCCCTCCCGGTTCATGAAGAGGGGTAGTTGTTGCTGCAGCTCCTCGCTGTTGCGGGCCGTAAGCACGCGGAAACCCTGCTGTTCAGCCCATCTGCGGGCTTCGGTGTGATGTGCTGCCGCTACGTAGTCGTTGAGTGCTTGCGACCGGTTGAGTCCTGGCAAGGTATGAAAGATGCCGCCTCCGCCGTTGTTGTTGAGCAGGATGCGCAGGTTGGGGGAGAGGTGACGGTTCCAGAGTGCGTTCATGTCGTAGAAGAAGCTCATGTCGCCTGTCAACAGGAAGGTTAACCGTCCCGAGGCGGCGGCATAGCCCACAGCGGTGGAAAGGGATCCCTCGATGCCGTTGGTGCCCCGGTTGCAGAAGAGCTCCACGCCGGCAGGGAGGTCGAACAGCTGTGTCAGGTAGACCGCCTGGCTGTTGGCCAGGTGAAGGGTCGCTTCTTCGGGAAGCTGCTCCAGGAAGCAGCCGGTCACAGAGAGATCGGAGTAGGATGCCTTCGGTGGGGTGATAGTCGCTGTCACATTGATCCAGTCATGCCGGAACTGATTGCAACCCGTAACGGCCGGTGTCGCCGCGAGTAGTTGCAGGAAGGCAGCAGGCTCGCACCGGATAAGATCAGTCACTTTCTGGAAGGTGTCGCACATCTCTCCCGAGGGGGTGAGGTGCCAAAGGTCCCTGATCTCCGCTTTGCGGATAAACTGTTTCAGTCGTTTGGAGGTAAGGTGTCCCCCCAGCGTGATCACCAGCTCCGGTGCCAACGCCTGCAACATCTCTTCTCCACCGGTGCGCAACAGGACGTCAAAACGATCCAGCAGACCGGAGGGGAGGTTGGAGAGCCGGTCTGCCAGCACTGCCACCCCCTGTTCCTCAGCCAATCGTTGCAGGGGCTCCGTCAGCCCGTGACCCGGGGGCAGTTGCCCTACGATGATCATCTTCCTCGCTGACCGGCAGAAACGGGTTACATATTCTTTTGTCTGTTCCTGTGACAGAGAGAACATTGTTTTTGATCGGCGGATCACCCGTACCTGTGGCAGATGCTCGCTCCCGAAAGAGAAGAGCGGTTCTGAGAGGGGAATATTGATGTGCGAAGGGCCGAAGGAGCCATCCTTGTCGAGGCTCAGGATCGCCTCGTTGATCAGCCGGTTGCAGTGCCACTCCTCCTCTGCATCTTTCCCTTCGGGGAGTTGCACAGAATGGTGTACGAGTGTGCCGAACATTTTATCCTGTGGGATGGTTTGCCCATCCTTTTGTCCGATCCATGCCTGAGGGCGGTCGGCGGTGATCACCAGCAGCGGCAGCTGCTGATAGTAGGCCTCCGCGACTGCGGGCCCAAGGTTGAGTGCTGCCGTGCCCGAGGTGCAGCATACTGCCACCGGCTGTTGCTCTGCCTGGGCGACTCCCAATGCGAAGAAGCCGGCGCTCCGTTCATCTACCACGCTGTAGCAGGTGAAGTCGCTGTCCCCCGTGAAGGAATGGGTCAGTGGTGCATTGCGGGAGCCGGGTGAGATCACTACATGCGTGATGCCGTGCGCCTTGAGCAGGGCTGTCAGTTGCAATACACTTTTCTTGTCTGAGTACATGATTCCAGCGATTAAATGATACTCCCCATCGTTCCAATTTTCTGCTCTGTCTCTTTCCACTCCTCCCTGCAACTGGAGGAGGCCAGCAGCCCGCTGCCGGCAAAGAGGGTGAGGCTGCTTTTCCTGATCTGCATACAGCGCAGGTTGACATAGAGGGTGGTCTCCACCTCCCTGTCGAGCATTCCCAGAAAGCCGGTGTAATAACGGCGGTCATACCCCTCATGATCCAGTATGAAGTGGAAGGCATCCTCCTTGGGTAACCCCGATACGGCAGGGGTGGGGTGGAGCGCCTGGAGCAGAGAACCTACCGCTGTCTCTACGGGCAGTTCAAAGCGGACGTCGGTCTTCAGGTGGGCCAGACTGCCAGCCCGTACGGTATAGGGACCATGGATCTCCGGGGTGATCCGGAAGGTGGTGAGTTGTCGTAGCAGGTAGGAGGTGACCAGATGCTGTTCGCGCAGGTTCTTGTCGTCCCATGATACATATCCCGAACCGGGATAGCGGGTGCCGGCAAGTGCGACGGTCTGCCAGGTGTTGCCTTTGCCGGTGAGGAGGATCTCGGGGGTGCTCCCCAGCCAGGTGCCGCTCTCCGGTGTATGGAACAGGTAAACACAGGAGCGTTCATATTTTCCTGCAGCTCGCCAGAAGGTGCGCCCCGGGGAGAATCCTTTGCGGCGCACCACGCACTTGCAGCGGGAGAGCACCACTTTCTCCAGTTCACCGCTCCGCAATGGTTGCATGAATTGCATGAACCGATCACGGTAATCGATTTTACCACTGTGTACGGTCTCTGGGTCATTCGCATTTACTGCTACTCCGGGTTGTTCCGGAGCAGTCATCTCCAGCAGGTCTGAGAGTTGGGGCAACACTGTCTGGTCGGCACGGATTACCAGCAACGGTGAGGAGGGGGTGATGTGGAAAGGAGCCACCACGAATCCTTTCTGGTCGTTCAGTGACTCCAGGTCCTGCAGCTTCAGGGGAGTGCCACTCTGCTGCATCACAAAGCGGGGTTCCTTTTCTCCGGGGAGACGACAGATGGCAAAAGAGACATCCCGTTCAATCAGTGCATCCAGGATCAGATGCTTCTCCTCACCGCTCATCGTCTTTTCAATATGCTGTTGACCACCCTTGCCGTAGAGATCATCCTGCCGTCGTCAGCAATGATTTCAATATTCCAGATATGGAGGATGCGTCCCTGTTGGAGGATTGTTCCCACTGCATGTACCGTTTCTCCTTCCCTGGCCGCAGAGAGATGGTTGCCGCTCACCTGGATGCCGGCAGGCACCTCATCTTCGCTGCAGAGTATCAGTGATCCCTGTCCCGCCACCGTCTCTGCCAGTGCCAGAGTGGCTCCTCCGTGCAGAATGCCGAAGGGTTGGCACACTTTTTTCTCGACTGCCATCACCGCCTCGCAGCG
>DURL01000066.1 GCA_012837345.1 Bacteroidales bacterium | reverse complement strand
GCGTTTCTAAGAGGTAAACCGACAAAATAAAAGAATGGGAGAAAACTTATTTCTCCCATTCTTTTTTGTGTAGCTCCCAGAATCGACCCCTATCGGCATCTTTTTCCGGGAATAAAAACGTAAATTTGTGGCTGAAGTGATAAACCGAATATAAAAGATAATGAAAGCATCCGCTGACTTCAGGAAAATCCTCCCCGATCTGATCGTGATCCTGCTCTTTGTGGTGATCTCCTTCCTCTACTTTGCACCGGCCGTGATGGATGGCAGGGTGATGGCACAACATGACTCCCTGGCCGCCATCGGGCAAGGGCAGGAGCAACGTGATTATATGGAGCGCCACGACGGTGAGCGCACCCGCTGGAACATCTCCATGTTCAGCGGCATGCCCTCCTATCAGATGAGTCCCACCTACGACTCCACGAAACCGCAGGATCTGGCGAAGAAGGTCTATTCTCTCTTCCTCCCCAACTATGTGATCCTGCTCTTCATCATGTTGCTGGGCTTCTACATCCTGATGCGCGCCTTTCGTGCCTCACCGCTGGTGAGCGCCCTGGGGGCTGTTATCTGGGCTTTCTCCTCCTACTTCTTCATCCTGATAGCGGCGGGGCATATCTGGAAGTTCATCACCCTGGCCTATATCCCGCCCACGATCGCGGGTCTGGTTTACATCTATCGGAAAAAATATCTGTTGGGCGGACTGCTCTTCATGCTTTTCACCGCCTTTCAGATCTCGGCCAACCATATCCAGATGAGCTATTACTTTCTTTTCCTGATGCTCTTCCTGGTGATTGCCTTTGGCGTGGAGGCCTTCCGGAAGAAGGAGCTGCCCGATTTCTTGAAAGCAACGGGTGTACTGCTGATCGCCGGTCTGATTGGCGTGGCAGCCAACGCCAGCAGCCTCTACCACACCTACGAATATTCGAAGGAGACGATGCGCGGTAAGTCGGAGTTGACGCATCACGGGGATCAGCACACCGGAGACGGTCTGGAGCGTGATTACATCACCGCCTGGAGTTACGGCACCGGTGAGACCTGGACGCTGCTGGTGCCCAACACCAAGGGGGGAGCCTCCGTGCCACTTGCGGCAAACGAACGCGCCATGGCCAAGGCACGTCCCGAATACCGGGAGCTCTACTCCCAGATCGGCCAGTACTGGGGTGAGCAACCCGGCACCTCGGGCCCGGTTTACGTGGGTGCCTTCGTGCTGATGCTCTTCATCCTGGGTCTCTTCATCGTGAAGGGACCCCTCAAGTGGGCGCTGCTGGCCGGCACCCTCTTCTCCATCCTGCTCTCCTGGGGGAAGAACATGATGGGGCTGACCGACTTCTTCATCGATTATGTACCGATGTACAACAAGTTCCGTGCTGTCTCCTCCATCCTGGTGATCGCCGAATTCTGCATCCCCCTGCTGGCAGCACTGACCATTAAGGAGGTTGTGCAAAAACCGGAGCTGTTGAAGAACAATATTAAAGCACTCACTATCAGCCTGGGACTCACCGGTGGCATCGCCCTGCTGTTCGCAATACTGCCGAAGCTTTTCTTCTCCTCCTTTGTCTCCGCCTCCGAGATGCAGGCACTGCAATCGCTCCCGCCCGAGCACATCCAGCCCATCCTGGCTAACCTCACCGAGATGAGGGTGGCTATCTTCACCGCCGATGCCTGGCGTAGTTTCGTTGTCGTGGCGATCGGAACGCTTTTGTTATGGCTGTTCGCATCTAAGAAGATCAAAGCGGCATGGATGGTTGCTGCCATCCTCCTACTTTCGCTGATCGATCTGTGGGATGTCAACAAACGATATCTGAGTGACGGGGATTTTGTGGCACCACAACAAACCCAGCAACAATTCACACTGACACCAACAGACCAGGTGATCATGCAGGATAGCACCCTCTATTACCGGGTGCTGAACATGGCGACCAGCACCTTCAACGACGGGGTCACCCCCTACCACCACAAGGTGATTGGCGGCTACCATGCTGCCAAGCTACGGCGCTATCAGGATCTGATTGACCGCCACCTCACCGGTGAGATGGGTGCACTGCAACAGGCCATCATTGGCAGTGGCGGTGCGCTGGACACGGTGAGTGCTGATCCGTTCAAGGTGTTGAACATGTTGAACACACGCTGGGTGATCATGCCGGCACAGGGTGGCAGCACGCTGCCGGTATTGAACCCGCATGCCATGGGCAACGCCTGGTTTGTGGACCATATCCGGTTTGTGGAGGGTGCCGACGAGGAGATTGAAACAGTTGGCATGCTCGATTTGCACCATGAAGCAGTAGCAGACAAAAAATTTGAGCCGCTGCTGGATGGACTGCAGGTCACCCCTGCCGACAGTGCTTCGATCATCAGTCTCACCGAATATGACTCCGATTATCTTATCTATGAGGCGGACGCTAAGAAAGATGAGTTGGCCGTATTCTCTGAAATATATTACCCCAAAGGGTGGCAGATCACCATCGACGGAGAGCCGGCTGAGATGCTGCGGGTAAACTACACGCTTCGCGGGCTGGTGATACCGGAAGGAACGCACACCATCACTTTCCGGTTCGACCCTCAGAGCATCCGGAGCACCGATGGCATTGCCTATACAGCCCTCCTAATCATGTTGATCACTGCCATCCTGCTGGTATACCGTTCCTTCAAGGGGAGCAGATCTCCTGAATAGTACCCTATAAGACATTCATGCTCATGAAAAAAATGATTCTCATTCCCTGCCTGACTTTTTTTATCTGTGGGTTGCTGCAGGCACAGAAACTTGCCTTCAACGAACAGGGCAGCTTCAAGATCGTACAGCTCACCGACATGCATTATCTACATGGCAATACAGTGTCAGATACCACACTGCTTTTGCTCAACCGTGTACTGGATACAGAGAAGCCCGATCTGGTGCTATTCACAGGTGATATTGTGACCGGACCGGTACAGGAGGGATGGGACGCGGTGACCGCACCAGTTATCAAGAGAAACATTCCATTCGCGGTCACCCTGGGCAACCACGACCATGAGCATGGTGTCACACGAGGTATGATCGCGGAAATTGTTACCGGCTACCCGATGAATGTAAACAGCCTATCGGCAGTGAGCGACGACCGTGTGTTGGATAACGTGATTCCGGTGTATGAAGGGACCCGCTCACTCAAGGAGGCAGCACTCATCTACTGTTTTGACTCGGGAGCCTACTCGACCATCGGGGATCTGGAGGGGTATGGATGGATCACCGATGAACAGATTGACTGGTACCGCGACCAGAGCATGGGGTATACCCGGAAGCACAATTTTGCTCCACTGCCGGCACTCGCCTTCTTTCATATCCCGCTGCCCGAATACCGGACGGCATTTGATGACGACCAGTGGATTCGTTTTGGTGTGAGAAAAGAAAAGGAATGTGCACCGGAGCTCAACTCAGGCATGTTGCTCGCCATGCGTGAAATGCGGGATGTGATGGCTACCTTTACCGGTCACGATCATGTAAACAATTACATTGTTGATTACCATGGTATCGCCCTGGCTTATGGAGCTTTCAGCGGCTGGAAAACCACCTATACACCTGAGATAAACGGAGCCAGGGTGATCTTACTGAAAAAGGGCAGTAGAGAGTTTGACACCTGGTTGCACATGCTCGACGGGAACATCCTGTATCGGGTAACCTACCCGCTCGACTTTGGGTTGAAAAAGTGACAGAAACCCCGGCAGAGGTTGGTGAAATAACCCTCACCGGTTGCAAAGCTCCCTGAAAGCGCACCACTCGCAGCTACGGCTGTTCTCCGTCTGTGTGAATGGCACTGCCGGGTTGAACATCTCTTCCAGCAGGGCATCAAAGTGTTGCCTGAACTCCGGCAAAATGAGTGATAGATCATTTACCGGATGCAGGTCGTATGTGATCACCGGATCAAAGCTATCGTAGACCGAACGCAGGTAATAAAGTGCGGGAGAGATTACCGTACCGGGATTTTCCTGCAAGTAAAAAAGAGCATAGATCAACACCTGCAGGATCTGATAGGGACGATTGTTCTTTGATGCGTCAAATAGCATCGACATCTTCTTGAAGCCTGTTTCCCCCTTACCGGTTTTATAATCGATGATACGCACAGAATCACCCACCCTGTCAAGTCGGTCGATGCTCCCCTTGAAGCTGAGCTGCAACTGATCATTCACCCGATATGAACTTTTGAAGCGATACTCCGAACCGAGATAGCTGAAAGGGGTGAACTGCTTATCCATTTCGAGCGTCTGTTTCACATAGCTCTTCAATATCTCACCAATCAGGTAGTGCTGTCCTTCCAGTGGACGGGGATGATTCTCGTCGCGAAAGTAATAGCGGGCAAAAGCATCTTCAAGAATCCTGTTGAGGAGCGCTTCATCCTTCATGAGGGAGGAGAGCACATCAGGCGTGATGGTCACCCCATTGTAACGATTGTATAGGGTCTCCATGAGCCGGTGAAAGATGGATCCGAACACATCTGCCTCCACTGTCTCTTCCACCGCCTCCTCTTCTGCAAGGCCTTCCACGGCGGTGAAGTAAAACTTCAGGGGGCAGTTGATGTAGTTGTTGATCAGTGAAGCCGACAATGATCGTTCGTTACCGCTGCGGAAGGCATTCAGCTTACGCATCACCTCCGCACTTTTACCAACTGTCACAGGTGACACCTTGGGAGCAGCCACATCGTAGGTGACCACCCGCTCATTGATATGAAACGCATCATGGTAGAGATACTTCATCTGGTAGAAGTAACGGCTCACCTCACCACTTTGCAGTTCCTCTCCTGTACGGGTATCATAGAGCAGGTAGATTCGTCGGGCACGGCTGATCATACGGTAAAAATGATAGGCGTACGTGCTGTCCTGCTGTTCGTAGGTGGGTAACCCAAACCCTTTACGCAGGGTGTAGGGGATGAATGAGGTGGTGGCGTCCCTCTGCGGGAGAACCCCTTCGTTCACCGAGAGGATGATCAGGTTCTCAAAGTCGAGGGCACGCGTCTCCAGCACACCCATCACCTGTAACCCCGAGAGTGGTTCACCGCTGAAGGCGACGCTGATGCCACGCGCCAGGTTCCTGAGCAGACGAAAGCAGGTTTCCAGTGTCATCTGCGGCACCTCCTGCAGGCGATCCTCCAGACGGGTGACCGTTTTGTGATATTGCACGATGAACTCCCTCTCCAGATCGATGGACCGACTGCTGAGGGGAGTCCCCTCCTCAGTCTGTTTCTCAGCGGTAAGACGCTGATAGAGGTAAACAAAAATCTCTTTTAGATAAGCCGGTATCTGCTCCCACCGTGTGATGGGAGTGAAGATCAGTTGCAGCAGACGATGGGGAGGTATCTCGGAAAGAGGCACCACGATGCGATTGTTATGGAGGATATGACTCTGTAGTTGCTCAACTTCGTCGGGAGCCGCAGCTGACACCAGCGGATGCCTCAGCAGTGCCTTCACGTAACGATGGAAAAAAGCAGCCTCACCGTTGCGGCTTCGCAGGTTCTGCTGTAACAGGGCGACGTGCTCCACGAGGCTCGCCACGGAAGCGTGCGTCAAGCCATAACCCATGGTGACATTGATCTTGCTGAATGCCCGGGGTATGGAATAGAGTACCGGCAGCAGGAGATTCTCATCCGGGAGCACAATGGCTGTACGGATCGCCTCATCAGGATCGGGGATAGCATCCGAGGCGACCAGCTCTGAGAGTATCTGCGTCACATGACGGGCCTGCCCGACACCGGAAGAGATGCCGATCAGTTCAACCTGTGGCTTCACCTTTTCATGATCGGTATGAGGCAAAGAGTAGCGGGATGGAAATTGTGACCGGTTCTCCCTCACCCGGTAGGAGGCACGGTTCTTCTCATCCTGCAGGAAGGGGGAGTCATAATCCCAGTAGAAATCGGCCAGTCCCCGGTTGCGTAACTGCTCCATAAGCACTGTTTCGGCGGGTGTAAGGGCATGTAATCCCACGAAGACATAGCGGGTGGTATCACTGTTCATCACCTCACCGGCCTTCGCACGTTCTGCCACCTCACGGAACATCATCCCCTCGTAAGCCATACCCTTTTGGTGAAGGGCCGCTCTGAATGAACAGTAGAGCTCATACAATATCATCCATGTCTGATGAAAGCGCTCCTTGGTCTCATTCCCCTCCATTGGCATAAAATGACTCCAGAAGCGACGGATAGCCGTCACCTGCTCCTCGGTGAGATGCGAGAGGTCATCGTCAAGGGAACGGAAGTCATGCACATTACGATAAAGCTGACCCGCATCGGCCATATACTTATCGGTGTCGTCGAAATCATTGAGCAGCATCTCACCCCAATAGAGAAAATCATCGAACGACTCCTCAGAACCGCTGACCTCGCGGTAACGATTGTAAAGCATCACCAGCATCTCGATGCGGTCAGCCGGACGATAGGAGGAGAGGGAGGCAAACAGCTCACTGATAGTGATTACCCGTGGAGAGAAAAGCGGCTTACCCGCAATCTCCGCCAGTTGTTTCTGGAAAAAAGCACCGGCACGACGGTTTGGAAAAACAAACGTTTCCCTGTAAAGTTCATTGCCGCTCTTCTCGTGATAAAGGGCGGCTATCTGATGCAAGAATGAGATCATAAGCAGCAACAAAAAAAAGAATACTGTGCCCGGCTTTGTTGCAAATGTATGAAAAATATCTCAGAGGGAGATGTTATATTTTTCCAAATATGTGCTATTTTTCATTTAATTTAAACTATCTTGCATCTTTTTCAATGGTGCTTATGTGAACCTATGGCAGTAGTACAACTTGCAAATATCTCTTCTACTTACAAAGACCACCTGGATGCACTCTACGCCTATGCACTCCACATGGGGTTCGATGAACAGACAGCTATGGATGCGATCCATGATGTCTTTTATAAACTTTGTATCCGTCATACTGCCATCGATGATTTGGAGAATCTGCGGTTTTATCTGTTCAGATCCCTCAGGAACAGGCTGATAGACATCCGCCGCTCTCACAGGGAGTTTCCCGGATTGGAGGTTGATGAAATCAACGGGAGAAGCGATCCACCCTTTCACCTTCAGGTAACGGTTGAGGATGAGATGATCATGGAAGAGGACAGGGAGGAGATTCGCCTGACGATTGAAAAAGTGCTCAGTGGCCTCACCAACCGGCAACGCGAGATCATATTTCTACGGTATATACAGGAGTACAGCTATGAAGAGATCGCGGCCATCATGCAAATATCCGTGGAATCGAGCCGAAACCTGCTTAGCCGGACCCTGAGCCGTCTCAAAGAATCGCCATTACCGATCTCCATTATTATTGCCTTTATCCGGTGACAACTGTTAAAATAAGAGACAATACCAAAACTTTCTCTATAAAATGATGATATCTCTCACCAGTCATCGTTTTACATATACGGTTTTTAGCAATTCAACCTATTTTATGTAAATTATTGCTATTTATGATTGATAAAAATGCAGAGGCAACACATCTGCAGTATTTAAAGGATGAGAAGTTCATCGAGTGGATGCTAACCCCCACTGATGAGTTGATCACATACTGGCAGCATTTTATTGAAGAACACCCGGAAGAGAGGGGTCATCTGTTGAAAGCGAAAGAGCTGTTTAACCAGTTTGATCTCTCCTCCTATACATTGCCTGAAGAGAAGAAGCAGAAAGCGGTTGAACGGCTTGAGAAATCGCTGCGTGACTACCGTCAGAGAAGGAAAGTGAGAAGACTCCTCATTCTGGGAACCTCTTCTGCAGCAGCCATCCTGTTGTTGTTTCTTTTTCTGTTTGATAGATTCCGGACAGCTGAACTTCCAGCCGATGCCTCCAAAGATTTCTACGTAGGAAATGAGCTGGAATCGAAAGATATCCTTCTCTATACAGGTGATCAGACGACTACCTTCGAGGAGAACATTGACGTCACCATTAAAAATGATCAGGTTTTACAGGTAAAGAAGGAGAAGAGTACCGATGCGGACGAGATCGAGATCGATCGCAACGCCATCAACCGCCTGGTTGTTCCCTATGGTAAACGATCGAAAGTGATTCTCTCTGACGGCACGCAGATATGGCTCAACGCCGGATCCACGCTCATCTTCCCCTCCACTTTCGGGAATAAAACACGAGAAATAAAGCTGCGGGGAGAGATGTTTGCCGAGGTAGCCCATGACAAAGAAAGACCCTTTTTGGTGGAGACGGAGCATTTCAGTGTGAACGTATATGGAACACGCTTCAATCTCTCAGCGTATGAAGAATCAAACCCCTGGGTGGTGCTTGTGGAGGGTAGTGTAGGAATAAAAACGGAGGGTAACAGGGAGATGAAACTAAAGCCCAATGAGAAGGCGATCCGATACGAGGATGGAACACTGGAGAGAAGCCAGGTCGATGTATCCTCCCTGGTAAGTTGGAAAGATGGATATCTCACTTACATGGAGACTCCCATTTATGAAGTATTGAGACAGATAGAACGTTACTATAATTTATCATTCAACCTCGACGACCATGTATCCCTGCAGGGGGTAACCTGCAGCGGAAAAATCATCCTCTCGGATAACCTGGACAATGTGTTGACGGCACTGACCCTGATCTCTGACACGCGTTATCAACGGGAGAACAAATCAATCTATATTTACAGAAGTGAAACTTAAAAATTGAAATGCCTATGAATTAAAGCAAACAGTTGAAAAAAAAAGAACCGAACGATAGTGCGAATATCGTCCGGAAAAGATTCTAATTACCGTGTATATCAATAATTAAAAACATAACAAAGATATGAATAAAAATTCTATTGCAGGCATTCGACCTGTCAATAATCTTAAACGTGCGTTTAAAATCATGAAAGCGACTCTACTCATGCTATTCTTTAGCATTTTGTATCTACAGGCATCGACCGGTTACGCTCAGGAGACTGAGTTGACGCTTGACCTGAAATCGACAACCATCCAAAAGGTTTTCAAAGAGATAGAGAAGAAAAGTGACTTCCGGTTTCTCTTTGCTGGCAACACGGCTGAAATGATGGACAAAAAGGTTGACCTGAGTGTGGATGCAGAAAAGATCGATGAAATCCTTGACAGGGTTCTGGCCGAAACTGTTCTGACATACAGAATCCTCGACAATCAGATTGTGGTCTATCGTGATGCCTCAAAGCACATTGCGCCGGCTGAAGCCTCTGCAGCGTCAGAGACACAACAGCAGAAAAGAGAGATCAGAGGCCGTATCACCACGGCTGATGGGGAGACGGTGATCGGAGCCAACATCATTGAGTTGGGGACCACCAACGGTACCATCACCGACAGCAACGGCAATTTCGTGCTGGAGGTAGCCGAAGGTGCTGTGATCCATATCTCCTACATCGGTTTCCTGGAGCAGGATATCACCACCAGCGGCAGAAACTTCTTCGAGGTTGTACTGCTGGAAGACACCCAGGCACTTGAAGACCTGGTGGTAGTGGGTTATGGTGTGCAGAAGAAAAAACTGGTTACCGGTGCCAACGTGTCGGTAGGTGCTGAGACACTCCAGAGCCAGCATTCAATCAATGCCCTGGAGGCAATGCAGGCCTATGCACCCGGTGTGAACATCACCCAGGCTTCCGGTATGCCGGGAGAGGGGTTTCAGGTGAACATCCGTGGGCTGGGTACCATTGGCAACTCCGCTCCTTTGTATGTGATCGACGGTGTGGCCGGCGGGGACATCAACACATTGAACCCCTCCGACATTGAATCGATCGACGTGCTGAAAGATGCTGCCTCCGCTGCCATCTACGGAGCCCGCGCCGCCAATGGGGTGATCCTGGTCACCACCAAAACCGGTCGCAAGGGACGTATCGAGGTGGCTTACGACGGTTACTATGGGGTACAGAATGTGTCCAAGATGCCTGACCTGTTGAATGCCAAGCAATATATGGAGATCTACAACGAAGAGCGTGTGATCGGGCAGAACAATCCTGATGCAGCAATTGACTTCTCCGCCAGGATTCCGGGTCTCTATCAGCAGATCATGAGCGGACAGTGGGAAGGCACCGACTGGATGGAAGAGATCCGCAACGAAAATGCCCCCATCCAGAATCATGCCATCAACCTTTCCGGCGGTTCTGACCAGTCGCTCTTCTCACTGGGGTTCTCCTACACCTCACAGGAGGGTATTCTCGGGAAACCGGTTGAGCCGCACAGCGACCGTTATACGGTACGTCTGAACAGCGACCATGTGATCTACAAGAAGAACGGCATCGATGTGATCAAGGTGGGTGAGACCTTCAACTACAGCTTCCGCCAACGCTCCGGTATCGCCATTGCCGGCATGTATTACAACGATATCCGCAACATGCTGACCGGCAGCCCGATCGTGCCGGCTTACAATGAGCAGGGTGAGTTTTATGCCCGTGATGATGTGAGAGCTTCCGGCATTGAAGGCCTCTCCTCACGTCTCTACAACCCGCTGGCCCAGATGGCACTCAACAGGGGGATGAACGAGACACAGAACTACAACATCAACAGCAACGCCTACCTGGAGATCCAGCCCATCAAGGATCTGGTTTTCAGAAGCAGTTTTGGCTACCGGATGTTTGCCGACGCCTACAGAAGCTATCAGCCTGACTATGATCTGGCAGGTGATGCGACCCTCAGTCCCGGACGAATTGCACAATCGGGCGGCAGCGGCTATACATGGACCCTTGACAACACGATCAACTACAAGTTCAAGATGGACGATCATAACTTCGACCTGCTGCTGGGTCAATCCGTGGAAAAGATCGGCTACGGAATGAACATGAATGTCACCAATGCTTACCCGACATTCGTGGGATTCGAGCATGCTTATCTCAGCAACACCGACGGCCTCACCTCAGGTGTAACCAGCATTGCGGGCGGACCACATAAACAGGAAGCGCTCGCCTCCTTCTTCGGCAGGATCAACTACGACTACCATGAGAAGTATCTGCTTACTCTTGTGATGCGTGCCGACGGCTCCTCCAACTTTGCCAAGGGCAATCGGTGGGGTTATTTCCCCTCCATTTCTGCCGGTTGGGTACTCACGGAAGAGGAGTTCCTGGCAGACAACGAGGTGATGAACTTCCTGAAGCTGCGTGCCAGCTGGGGACAAAACGGTAATCATGACATCGATCCCTTCCAGTACATGAGTCTGATTGCGTTCAATCCCGAGAACAACTACCGGTTCGGTGGCGATCGCAACAAGATGCAGCTGGGCGGTTATCCCTCCATCCTCCCCAACCCCGATGTGGCATGGGAGACCTCTGAACAGCTTAACCTGGGATTTGATGCCTACTTCTTCAACTCCAGGCTACAGACCTCGTTCGACTACTACACCAAGACGACCCGCGAATGGCTGTTGCGTCAGCCGGTAGCCGATGTGCAGGGACCGCAGGGTGCCTTCGTCAATGCAGGTGACATCGAGAACAAGGGATTCGAACTGGGGCTGAAGTGGAACGACAACATCGGAGCGCTCACCTACGGAGCACATTTCAATCTCACACGCAATGAGAACAAGGTAACCCGCATGGGTGACAACAGCGGTTTCGTTGAGAGCAACTACCATATCATCTCACAAGGCACCGATCCTGTTTGGCGTGTAGAGGTGGATTACCCGGTGGGCTACTTCTACGGATACAAGACCGAGGGTGTCTTCCAGAATACACAGCAAATCAGCAGCTGGAGCAAAGGCTTCCTGCAGAGTGATCCGCAACCGGGTGACCTGATCTTCTCCGACACCAATGGTGACAACCAGGTGACACCCGATGACAAGACCCTGATTGGCAATCCTCATCCCAAATTCCGCACCGGCTTTGGCATCAACCTGGGTTACAAGGGCTTCGATTTTGCCATCACCGGTAAGGGATCCTTCGGACATCAGATCCTGAAATCATATCGCTCACATGCCGACAATGAATTCCACAACTACACCACTGAGATTCTAGGGCGCTGGACGGGCGAAGGCACCTCCAACAAGCTGCCGCGCATGACTGCCGGTAACGGCGTCAACCGCATGAATGTCTCCGATCTTTATATCGAAGATGGTGACTTTGTAAGAATCCAGGATATCACTCTGGGATATGACTTCAAGAATCTCTTCCCCAACATGCCTTTTGGACAGGCTCGATTCTATGTTACCGGCCGCAATCTGTGGACGTTCACGGGCTACTCCGGCATGGATCCGGAGGTAGGTTATGGTGACGCTCAGCCGTTTGTATCGGGCATTGATTTGGGATTCTACCCTGCCCCATCGAGTATACTTGTTGGAGTCAATCTGAAATTTTAAAAACACCTAGATGATTATGAAAAAAATACTATATTTTATCTTATTAGCACTGATCTTTTCCGGCTGTGACGATTTTCTGAATTATGATCCGCTCACCGACAAGACTTCTGACAACTTCCCGGGCACCAGCGAAGAGGTGTTACAGATGATGGCCGGTATCTACACCACCATGAACAATGAGCATCAGCTCACTGACATGAGTTACCTCTTTGTATGTGAAGTAGCCAGTGATGAAAAGCTGGGTGGCGGTGGTGTGAACGACGTGAAGGCACAGGCGTACGAAGCATTCATGTATTCTGATCCCGACATGCTCAACCATAACTGGGAGACCACCTATGAAGGCATTCACCGTGCCAATTTCGCCATTGAGAAACTGGAAGCGCTGGCAGACGGTATTCTCTCAGAGGATGACAAGAATCAGTACAAGGGAGAAGCCTATTTCCTGCGTGCATTCTTCTACCACCGCCTGGCTACGCTCTATGGGAGTGTGCCCCTGAAGGTCACAACCGAAATGGCTGATCTGGGAGGAGCATCTGCCGATGAGATCTTCGCACAGATTGCCTCAGACCTGAAAGCTGCGGTAGGCCTGCTGCCCAACAAACCCTATTCCAACACCACAGAAGGGCATGTCACCCGCTGGGCCGCACAGGCGATGATGGCAAGGGTATGGTTGTTCTACACCGGTTTCTACCAGAAAGGCGACCTGCCATTGGTAGAAGGGGGCAGTGTAACCAAACAGGAGGTGATCACCATGCTGGGCGAATGTATCAGCAGCAGCGGTCATACCCTGGTGGGTGATTACCACGAGCTGTGGCCCTACACCAATGAACTGACCATTCAGGACTACCCCTATATCCAGGACTACATGGCTGAAACGGGTAAGACACTGAAGTATGCCAGTGACAATGGAGCCCGCAACCCGGAGACACTCTTTGCACTGCAATTCTCCAATTTTGCCGACTGGGATATCCGCAGGGGTTACGCCAACCAGTACCAGCTCTACTTCGCACTGCGCGGTCTGCAGTCGCTGGCCAACACCTATCCTTTTGCCGGTGGCTGGGGACAGGGGAATTCCATACCGAAACCTGTTGTGGATCAGTGGCTGGCAGATGAGCCGAATGACCCGAGGCTCTGGGCCTCTGTACTCGACATTGCAGCTGAACTGCCCAACTACGCGAAGGGACAGTGGGACTTTGTGATGGAGAGCAACTACTGGGGCAAGAAGTACAATGGTATCTCTGCCCGTGAAGGCGACAAGTACTATAACGATTATAGCGTGCTCATGTATAGCAACAAGGACGACCAACAGCTGTCGCATGGTGATGACCTGATATTCATTCGCTTTGCTGATGTACTGCTGATGATGTCTGAGCTGACCGAGGATGCCCAGTACATGAATCGTGTGCGTCAACGTGCCGGTCTGGGAGACAAGCCCTATTCACTGGAGAACATCCAGAAGGAACGTCGCTATGAGCTGGCCTTCGAAGGCCTCCGCTGGAACGACATGCGCCGCTGGGGTGACAGCTATGCCAAAACAGCCCTGGAATCGCAGATTGGAGCACCGATCTACAACTTCGGCAACGCAGCTGTATACGACGGTGTCATCAAGAACATGAATTACAGTTCCCGCTACGACGAAACCAAGGGATTCTACCCGATCCCGCAGTCACAGATCAACCTCTCCAACGGCATGCTGGAACAGGTTGCAGGCTATGGCGACGGCAAGGGACTCTATCCCGGTTTCAGTAACTAAAACATAGTGGTGCCCTCCGCAGGGAGGGCATCATTATTTCATTCGCTGCTTTGGGAGAGCTGCCACTTGTTGGCAGCTCTCTTTTTTGCACAAAAAACCGCGGGAATCGCTCCCCGCGGCAAGATATGGTTTCTTCACAAAAAGCATGGATCAGTATCAGACCACACCCTGGGCCATCATGGCGTCGGCCACCTTCATGAAACCGGCAATATTGGCACCCTTCACGTAGTTGATATATCGACCGTTCCGGCCATGGGTCACACACTGTTCGTGGATGTCACTCATGATCTGGTGGAGCCACTTGTCCACCTCCTCATTGCTCCAGGAGATATGCATGGCGTTCTGGGTCATCTCCAGGCCGGAGCAGGCCACACCGCCTGCATTTACGGCCTTACCGGGGGCGAAGAGCATCTCGTTCTCCAGGAAGAAGTCAACCGCTTCGGCCGTACATCCCATGTTGGATACCTCAGCCACCAGCGTCACCCCGTTTGCCTTTAATAGACGGGCATCCTCCAGATTGAGTTCATTCTGAATGGCACAGGGCAGGGCAATGTCCACCTTGCACTCCCAGGGTTTACGCCCGGGATAAAAGATCGCATTGGGGAATTCATCGGCATAGGGAGCCACCACGTCGTTGCCACTGTTGCGCAGCTCCAGCATGAAGTCGATCTTCTCCACTGTGTTGATTCCCTCCTCATCGTATATATACCCGTCGGGACCGGAGATTGCCACCACCTTTGCACCCAGCTCGGTGGCCTTGGTAACCGCACCCCAGGCCACGTTGCCGAAGCCGGAGACGGCGACTGTTTTACCCATCAGGCTGATCTGATGGGTAGCACACATCTTGTCCACGAAGTAGAGTGCCCCAAATCCGGTTGCCTCAGGCCTCAGCCTCGACCCGCCAAATGACATTCCCTTACCGGTGAAGGTGCCGGTATGCTCGCGGGCCAGCTTCTTATACATGCCAAACATGTAACCCACTTCCCGTCCGCCTACACCGATGTCGCCTGCAGGCACATCTGTGTCGGGACCGATATTCCGCCAGAGTTCCATCACGAAAGCCTGACAGAAGCGCATGATCTCGGCCTGTGATCGTCCTCTTGTTGAGAAGTCGGAGCCACCCTTACCCCCTCCCATCGGGAGCGTGGTGAGTGCATTCTTGAATGTCTGTTCAAATCCCAGGAACTTGAGTGAGGAGAGCGTCACCGATGAGTGAAAACGAATCCCCCCCTTGTAGGGCCCTATGGCACCGTTGAATTGGACACGGTAACCGATGTTCACCTGTACTTTTCCGTTGTCATCCACCCAGGGTACACGGAAGGTAAAGATACGGTCGGGCTCCACGATTCGCTCAATGATGCCCGCTTTTTCAAACTCAGGATGCTGGTTATACACATCTTCAATGGAAACCAGTACCTCTTTCACCGCCTGAAGGTATTCCGACTCACCCGGGTGTTTCGCCTCGAGCTGTGTCATTATGTCATTCACTCTCATATTATAGAAGGTTATTTAGGATAATTGTTTGACAAAGGTATAGATAAATTTGGAATTATGACATCCGAACAGCCCTTTTTCACCCAAAATCTTCAAGTTTTCAGATCGATTTCCCCAACAGGATAACCATCTTATTATCATCATTCTAACAAAGTATTACCAAACCGATCGTTCCGGTTTTCTTCTGTTGCGTTCCTGCCGGTAAAAGAAGCGTTTCATCACAATTCAGCCACGTTAGTATTGAAAATGAAAAAGGGAATATCCACCCGCTATTTGTCGACTGGGAGTGTGGAGAGCAAGCTGTACAATTGGAAGAAAGTTTCGCTATTCGCACATAAATAGCTATTTTTGCAGAAGGAATCACAATTGATGATCTATTGATGCATGGCAAAGAATAAACTGGCCAGATTTGCCGATATGGCCACTTACGATAACGTTTTTCAGTACACCTTCGAAACCCTTCAGGAAAAAGGGTTTCCCCTGAAAGGGAAATGGAATGAGCATTTTGGCAACAACCACCCCATCGTACTGGAGCTGGGATGCGGCAAAGGCGAGTACACCGTGGGACTGGCACGTACATATCCCGAAAAGAATTTTATCGGCGTCGACATCAAGGGAGCCAGGATGTGGAAGGGAGCGACAGAGGCACTGGAGGAAAAGCTCAGCAACGTTGCGTTTTTGCGCACGCACATCGAGTTGATTGCCTACTTCTTCGCGGAAAACGAGGTCTCGGAGATCTGGATCACCTTCCCTGATCCACAGATGAAAAAAACCAACAAACGTCTCACCTCTACCCGATTCATGAACCAATACAGCCGGATCCTCAAGGAGAATGGCCTCATCCACCTGAAGAGTGACAGCCTCTTTCTCTACACATACACGCGGGAGATGATCCGGGAGAATGGGTTGCAACTGTTGTGTGACACCGATGATTTGTATCACTCCGGCATGGAAGATAAGATCCTTGAAATCCGGACCTTTTATGAACAACAGTGGCTTGATCGGGGTTTATCCATCAAGTATCTGCGATTTGTATCTCCCGGGCATCACGAATGGGTGGAGCCTGACATTGAAATCGAGAAGGATCCCTACCGTAGCTTCGGAAGAAATGCGAGAATTTGAGGTTTGCACCTTTGCAGGTTAATGGGTTTGTACGTTTCTAAATTGATGAGTTCATGGTTCGAGGTTCTTTACTTGATATTCGATGTTCAAAACATAAAGCTAAAAGCTATAAGCAAACAGCTAAAAACTAAAAACTACAATAATTATGGCAATTTATCCCCAGTTGATCGTTGACGCACTGAAGCATGTGCGTTACCCGGGAACGGGACAGGATATCGTTTCAGCAGGTATGGTGGAAGATGACATTCGCATTGAGGGAATGAAAGTGAGCTTCTCGCTCATCACCGAAAAACCGAATGACCCCTTTATCAAGTCAGTAGTGAAGATGGCTGAGCAGGCGGTTCTCATGTATGGTGACAAGGATATCGAGATCAGGGGCAACATCGCGGTGAAGTCGAAACAACCGCCCCGTCCGGCGCTGCCCGAGTTGTTGCCCGGTGTGAAGAACATCATCGCCGTGGCATCCGGCAAGGGAGGAGTAGGCAAAAGCACCGTCTGCACCAACCTGGCGGTGGCACTGGCACAGAAAGGCTATCGTGTGGGGCTGCTCGACGCCGACATCTTCGGACCCTCAGTACCGAAAATGCTGGGTGTGGAAGATGCTGCGCCCATGCTGGAAAAGATAGAAGGTCGTGACATGATCCAGCCCATCGAGCAGTATGGGGTGAAGATGCTCTCCATTGGCTTCTTCGTGAAAAAAGAAGATGCGGTTGTCTGGCGCGGTGCCATGGCCGGCAATGCGCTCAAGCAACTGATAGGTGATGCCTCGTGGGGTGAACTGGACTATTTCCTGATCGACCTGCCTCCCGGCACCAGTGACATTCACCTCACACTGGTACAGACCCTTCCCATCACCGGAGCGGTGATCGTGAGCACTCCACAGGAGGTGGCACTGGCCGACGCCCGCAAGGGAATCAGCATGTTCACCGGCGACAAGGTGAATGTACCCATCCTGGGACTGGTGGAGAACATGTCCTGGTTCACACCGGCTGAGCTGCCGGAGAACCGTTATTACCTGTTCGGCAAAGAAGGGTGCAAGCGGCTCGCCACAGAAAAGGGATATGCCTTGCTGGGACAGATACCCATCGTGCAGAGCATCCGTGAGGCGGGTGACGACGGTCAGCCTGTCGCCCTCCATGAGGAGAGTGTGACCGGGATGGCTTTTGCTCTGCTGGCCGATAACCTGGTGGCAGCTGTTGACAAACGGAACCGTGAACTCCCGGGAACCTCAATCGTAGAGATGCAGAAACGGTAATTTGCACAATCACAAATCAGCGAATCAACAAATCAGCTAATCAGCTAATCAGCTAATCAACAAATCAGCAAATCAACAAATCAAACTGATGAATCACCCTCTTGAGAGCTTTCACTACTGTCCCCGCTGCGGATCGGCAGATTTCACTGTACACAATGAGAAATCGAAGAAATGTGGCGGTTGCGGCTTCGTCTATTACTTCAACTCATCGGCAGCGGTAGTGGCAGTTATCGAAAACGAGAAGGGGGAGATATTGGTAGCACGCAGGGGCAAGGAGCCGGCGAAGGGATCGTACGATCTGCCGGGGGGATTCATTGACCTGTTTGAGACGGCAGAGGAGGCGGTGTGCAGGGAGGTGCTCGAGGAGACCAGCCTGATTGCCACCAACCCCCTCTATCTTTTTTCCATTCCCAATATTTATCTATATTCAGGTTTCGAAGTACATACCGTTGATCTCTTTTTCAAGTGCAAAGTGAACGACTTCAGCGGGTTGCGGGCCGACGATGATGTAGCAGAACTACTCCTCCTGGCCCCCGGAATGATCAATCCGGCGGCCTTTGGGCTCACATCTATTCGTAAAGGAATAGAAAAAATCTTACAGATTGTTATATAATCTCTTCCGGATACCAACGACGGTTGTGGAGGGAGTAAACGGGATCATCATGAAAAAAATTATCTTACTACTGACACTTCTGCCCCTGTTGCAACTTTCACTTGCACAGCGGACAGTTTACCATGCAGAGCCTGAGAAGCTGTTCAATCAGGGAAAAGAGATGTTCCTCGAGAAGAACTACGCGGGAGCGGAAGATCTGCTGGCGCGTTACATAACACAAAGCGATGACCTGCGGATGAAAGAGGAAGCCGATTATATGCGGTCGGTGGCTTCTTTCAAACGGGGCAGGGATAGCGGCGGTGAGATGCTGAAAGCGTTTCTCAGCAGTTATCCGGAGAGCACACATCGTCACCCGTTACTGTTCATGATCGGTTCCTACCATTATGACAGGAAGGAGTGGGAAGCAGCGAGAAGCTGGTTTACTTTGGCGGACCTGGACTACCTCACCCTCGCCGAGCAGGAGGATTACAGCTTCCGCTCCGGGTACACAGAGCTGCAGCTGGGCAACCTCGGGGAGGCTACACGACGCTTTGGGCTGCTCTCACTCAACAGCAGCAGATACCGGGATGCAGCCAATTTCTACCTGGGTTACATCGACTATACGAACAAGAACTATAGAGCAGCACTGGAACGCTTCCAGCGGTTAAAGAATCATCCCGAATACCGGGAGGAGATTGCATTCTACACTGCTCAGGCTACTTTCTTCGAGGGCAGCCTCGAGGAGGCCTTGCGCCTGTCAGAGTCTTTTCTGTCACAATATCCCCACAGCGGGCACATCACGGAGATCAACCGTGTGCTGGGTAACAGCTACTTCCGTCTGGGACAACCTTCACGCGCCATCCCCTACTATGAACAGTACCTCGCTTCCACCACCAGGCCGCTGCGGGGTGACGCCTATTTCCTCGGACTCTCCTATGCGGAAAATGGCAAGCTGGAGGAGTCTCTCAGGATGTTTCAGCTGGCAGTGGGTGAAGCCGATGCGCTTTCACAAAACGCACAGCTGCAGCTGGGGCAGAGCTACCTGAAGCTAAATCGCAGGCAGGAAGCGCAGATGGCCTTCGAGGCTGCCGCACGTGACAACTTCGACCCACAGGTGCGTGAGACAGCCCTGTTCAACTATGCCCTGCTGGCACACCAAACCAACTTCTCCGTCTTCAGCGAGTCAATCACCCTCTTCGAGAACTTCCTTCGCGAGTACCCACAGTCCGACTATACCGACCAGGTGAATGACATCCTGGCGGAGACCTTTCTCACAACCAAAGATTACCAGGCAGCATTAAACGCCATCAACCGTATACAAAACCCGGGACGTCGCATCCTGGAAGCGAAGCAGATGGTTCTCTTTCAGCTGGGTGCCCAGGAATTCATCAACGGCAACATGAGCCGGGCGGTGGATTATTTCAACAACAGCATCGGCACTGGCAACTATGAACCGAAGGCACGCAACAATGCCTGGTACTGGCGGGGTGAATCGTACTACCGCATGGGAAACTACATGCAGGCAGCTACCGACTTCCGGCAGTTTACGCAGAACGCCGCGCCGGCCGATGAAAACTATGCCATGGGATGGTACAACCTGGGTTACGCCCATTTCAAACAGCAACAGTATAGCCAGGCGGTGAACGCCTTCGAACGCTACCTCACCACTGAGAAAAACCGCGGCAAGGCGGAGGTGGCAGATGCCCTGAACCGTGTGGGTGACTGCCATTACTTCAACCGTCAGTTCGCGGAGGCAGAACGTTACTATGCACAGGCTGCCGACAGCAATCCTGCCGCTGCAGACTACGCTGCTTACCAGCGTGCCTTCGTGATGGGTCTCCAGCGCAACTACCAGGGCAAGATCACAGCACTCGACAACCTGATGCGTCGCTATCCCGCCTCACAATATCTTGATGACGCACTCTACGAGAAGAGCAGGGCGCTGACCATGCTCAACCGGGAACAGGAAGCCATTGCGGTGCTTCACCAGCTGATGCGTGATTTTCCAAAGAGTCCGCTGGCAGGCCAGGGAGGGGTCCAGCTGGGACAACTCTACTACAACAGTGGCAACTACCCGCAGAGCATCACTGCATACAAGCAGGTGGTCCACAACTTCCCCGGCACAGATGATGCCCGTAATGCACTGGTCTCCCTCGAGACGGTCTACCGCGACATGAATGATATCCAGTCCTACGTTGATTATGTCAACTCCGTGCCGGGTGGGGTTCGAATCACTCCGTCGCGACAGGACTCGCTCACCTACCTGGCTGCCGAAAGCATCTATATGCGGGGCAACAAAGCCGAAGCCGAAGCCTCACTGTCGAAGTATCTTCAAACATACCCCAACGGGGCATACAGCAGTGATGCGCATTACTGGCTGGGTGTGATTGCCGATGAAAAGGGAAATAAAGATCAGGCTCTCTCCCGTTTCCGTCGGGTGATTGATGCGGGTAATGTGAAGTTCCTCGACAACGCATTGCTCTACACCTCTCAGACCGAATATACCAACGGCAACTACCGTCAGGCACTGGCAGATTACTCCCGGCTGGCATCTGTTGCAAGAAATGCGGCCAACAAGCAGACAGCATTGCTGGGAATGGTGCGCTGTCAGACAGCGATGGAGAGCTATCACGAGGCAGCACGCAGCGCCACCGAGCTGCTGGAGAGCAGCTCACTTTCACCCGAGATGCTGACCGAAGCACGCTATCTGCGGGGAAAGGCTTATCAGCATACGAACGAGGTGGAGAAGGCGGTAGCCGACTTCCGTTTTCTCGCCAATGATCCCCGAAGCAGCTACGGTGCAGAAGCACAGTTCATCCTGGCCGACACCTACTACCGCTGGGAGTCATACGACCGTGTGGAGGCACAGGTGAAGGAGTTCATGCAGAAAGGGACACCACACCAGTACTGGATGGCTCGCGCACTGATCGTGCTCTCCGACACCTACCGGGCAAAGGGGGACAGCTTCCAGGCACGTCAGTACCTGGAGAGCCTCAAGAGCAATTATCAGGGTGATGAATCGGATATCCTGCAAATGATCAACGAAAGGCTCAACAATGAGTAAGTGTGACAAATAAAGTAAGACCCAACATCTCAATCAAACACAATGAGAAAAATAAAGATAACCCTGGCAATCCTGGTATGTGCTGCCGGACTCACGGCACAGACACAAGACTCGTTGCTAAGAAGGCAGCTGGAGCTGGAACGCGATTTCAATCCCACCCTGCTTGATGCCGACAAGATCAATTCGCTGCCGTCGCTCCGCGAACCGGCGATACAAAAGGCCAACACCAACTACTCCACCTGGTCCGGACGTGTCACCCCACCCCTGGAGATTACGCTTGCCCGACCCGGAAACATCATGACTGCGATCCCATACCATACGCAAAAGGGATACCTCTCCTTTCAGGCAGGCAATTATGCCAACATGGATGGTGCCTTCGGATATCGGCTGCTAGAGAAAGAAAGAGAGACTCTTGCTTTCACCTTCACCCATCAATCGACAAACGGAGAGGTGGATTACACTCAGGAGAGCACACCCGGCAGCAACGATGCCTATTTCATGGATAACAGGGGAGCGTTGGCATTCCACCACCGGGGAGAGGCAAACAACATCAGGCTGAACCTCTCCTATCTGCATTCACTCTACAACTACTACGGTAGCCGCTTCGGCAACGATGAGAGGCAGCGGCTGGGTGTGCTGCACGCCTCCCTTGGCCTGGTGTCGAAGGAATCGGACCTGCTCAACTACCACGGCAGTCTCGACCTGAAAAACTTTAGCACGGGACTGGCCTATCCCTCTTCAGCTGACCCGCTGAAGGGCAACGAGATCCGGATCATGGCCGGCTTTGACAAACCCTTCCGTAACCCCACCACAAAAGTGGGTGTCGACGGCAGTCTGGTCACAGCCCTTTACGGGGGTGAGTGGGATAACTACCTCCTGGTCGACGCAGCACCTTATCTAAGATATGAGGGGTATAACCGTTCTGCACGCCTGGGCGCGGATATCCAGTTTCAGACAGGTGATAAGACAAGGGTGCGGGTGGTGCCCAATATTGCGCTGCGGCTTGGAGTATCGGAACGCACCTCCCTCTACGCAAACATACATGGCGGATTCGATCACAACACCTTCCTGGATATGATGGATGAGTCACGTTATTTCCTCCCGGTAGCTGATGTGAAACCCTCCTTTTCTGTCATTGACATCGATGCCGGGATACGCATAGGAGAGATGAATGGGTTCCGCTTCGATCTCTTTGGCGGTTACAGGAAAACCGATGATGCCCACTTTCTGGTGCTCCGTGGTTATGAGACGACCGATGCCCTGTGGCAGGGGGCCTTTGTAGAGGGGCTGAAACCGTTGTACGGTGATCTGACGCATACCCGGATCGGAGGAATGATTCACACCAACAGCTGGGCTCCGCTGGAGTTGTCGCTGAGGGTATTGAAAAACATTTACAAGGTGAAGAACCTGTCGGTGGATGAAAACATTACAGACGGACCGAAGGCATATAACAAACCGGGAGTAGAAGTTGACCTGAAAGGCTCACTCGAGGTGAGTGAAAAACTCAGTTTCAGCATGAATTACTATTTTGCAGGGGAGCGCTGGAGTTATTACGGGGGAGAGAACCTGGAGATGGAAAACATCAATGATCTCAACCTGGGTGTGGCCTATCAGATCAGTGATGCCTTCTCGCTCAGCATAAAGGCAAACAATCTGATGTT
>DURL01000065.1 GCA_012837345.1 Bacteroidales bacterium | reverse complement strand
CAGCCAAACCGGCTGAAATCGACGGGGTAGATCATTGCGAAACGGAGGATACAGCAGCACCCAGCTTTCATATCGCCGCCATATCCTATCAGATATTGAATTAATGGAAACCATTACTCCCTTCATTGGCTTTAGCCCCGAAACCATCTCTTTTTTGCGGGGATTGAAGGAAAACAATGACCGTGAATGGTTCAACGAGCGGAAGCAAATCTATCAGGAAGCATTGCTGCAACCCTTCAGGGAACTGGCCCTGATGCTCTCCCCTGCGATGTACAACATCGATCCCCTTTTTGAGCTGCGACCCTCAAAGATGTTATCGCGCATCTATCGTGATATACGCTTTTCACCCAACAAGGATCCCTACAAGAGCTCCATGTGGCTCAATATCCAACAGGCAGCGACCCACTGGGAAAATTTTCCCGGCTTTTTTGCTGAGCTGGGCACGGAAGAGTTTATCTATGGCATGGGGCTCTATGCCCCAAAGAGGAAGATCATGGACGCCTTCAGGGAAGAGATCTCCTACAGCCGGGAGTCGTTCCGGGAAATGGCACAGCAGGCAACCTCGGCCGGCTTCACGGTAGAAGGTGAACCCTATAAAAGAAATCTCCCCAATGATCTGCCGGAATTCTACCAGCCCTGGATACAACGAAAATCGTGCTACCTGCTTAAACGGATCCCCGTGACCGATCCGCGCATATACAGCAGCGCCATCGCTCTGCAACTGATGGAGGATTTCACGCAGGCTGCCGACCTGTACCACTTTATGATGGATATTGTGAAGGAAACAGATCAATAATTATAATCTGTCACATTATTTTTATAATTTTGCACAGATTATTGAACAATCTGTACAAATAAAATCAAAATGACAAAAAACAAACTGCGGGACGACGCACTGGCCTACCATGCGCAGGGGCGTCCCGGCAAAATTGAAGTAGTACCCACCAAACCCTATAGCTCACAGCGTGATCTCTCTTTGGCTTATTCACCCGGAGTAGCCGAACCCTGCCTCGAGATTGAAAAAAACCCGCAATACGCTTACGACTACACCTCGAAAGGCAACCTGGTGGCGGTCATCTCCAACGGCACTGCTGTGCTGGGTCTGGGGAATATCGGGGCCCTTGCCGGGAAGCCGGTGATGGAAGGTAAAGGATTGCTCTTCAAGATATTTGCCGGTATCGATGTGTTCGATATTGAAGTAGATGAAAAAGACCCGGAAAAATTCATCCAGGTGGTGAAGGCAATCTCTCCCACCTTTGGTGGCATCAACCTGGAGGATATAAAGGCACCCGAATGCTTCGAGATCGAAGAGCGACTCAAAAGCGAACTCGACATCCCCATCATGCATGACGATCAACATGGCACCGCCATCATCTCAGCCTGCGGATTGCTAAATGCCCTGGAGCTCAATGGGAAAAAGATTGAAGAGCTGCAGATCGTGGTGAACGGTGCCGGAGCGGCCGCCAATTCCTGTACGAAGCTCTACATGGCTCTCGGTGCGAGAAAGGAAAACATTGTGATGGTCGATTCCAAAGGGGTGATCCACTCCTCACGCAACGACCTGAATGATCGTAAGCGCCCCTTTGCCACCAGCCGCAACATCTCCACACTGGAGGAGGCGGTGAAAGGTGCCGACATGTTCCTGGGTCTCTCCGTGGCCGATGTACTCACGGTGGAGATGCTTCATTCGATGAACGACAACCCTATTGTATTCGCCCTGGCCAATCCCAACCCGGAGATCACCTACGAACTGGCCATGTCGGCCCGAAAAGATATCATCTTTGCCACCGGTCGCTCCGACTATCCCAACCAGATCAACAATGTGCTGGGCTTCCCCTATATCTTCCGGGGAGCACTCGATGTGCAGGCCACCACCATCAATGAGGAGATGAAGATTGCTACGGTGTATGCCCTGGCAGAGCTCACAAAAAAAACAGTCCCCGACGTCGTGAATGAAGCCTACAGCGTGAAGAAGTTAAGCTTTGGCAGGGAGTACATCATTCCCAAGCCACTCGACCCACGCCTGCTCACCACCGTAGCTCCGGCAGTGGCGAAAGCGGCCATGCAGTCGGGGGTTGCCCGCAAGCCTATCACCGACTGGGAGGCCTATGACCACAGGCTACGTGACCTGATGGGCCTCGACAACAAGATGATCCGCCGACTTTTTGAGATGGCACGACAGAATCCCAAACGGGTCGTATTCTCTGAGTCGAACCACCTGAACATGCTCAAGGCGGCGGAAGCAGCCTATGCCGAGGGGATCTGTCATCCCATCCTGCTGGGCAATGAGGAGAAAATCGCCAACGTGGCACGGGAGAACCAGATCAGCCTCGAGGGTATCGAAATCGTGAACCTGCGGCACGACCGGGAAGAGGAGCGACGGTTGCGCTATGCGACCCTCCTCACCGAAAAAAGAAACCGTCAGGGGATGACACTCGATGAAGCAGCCGAGAAGATGTTTGAGCGAAACTATTTCGGCATGATGATGGTAGAAACCGGCGATGCGGACGCAATGATTAGTGGTGTCTTCAGCAAGTATGCGAACACCATTGACATTGCGAAAGAGGTCATCGGTATCCGAGACGGGTTGAGCCACATCGGGGCCATGCATATTGTGAACACCAAACGGGGAGAACTGTTCCTTGCCGATACACTATTCAACCGTCATCCCAGCACAGAGGCACTGATCGATATTGCCCGTCTGGCAAATGCCACGGTGAAGTTCTTCAACCACGATCCGGCGATCGCCATGCTCTCCTACTCCAACTTCGGTGCAGACAGCATGGGAAGTCCTGCCAGCGTACACCAGGTGGTCGACACCTTACATGAACGCTATCCCGACATGGTAGTTGACGGCGAGATGCAACTCAACTACGCCCTGAACCAAAAACTGCGTGACAGGAAATATCCCTTCACCAAGTTGCACGACAAAGAGGTGAACACCCTGGTCTTCCCTAATCTCAGCTCTGCCAACTCGGCATATAAGCTTCTGAAGGAGATCGGACTGAACGATATCATTGGTCCCATCCAGATGGGACTTAACAAACCGGTACACATCCTCGATGTGGAGACAACCGTGCGGGATATCGTGAACATGGTGGCAGTGGCGGTGATCGACGCCATCGTGGAGGAGAACATCCGCACCAACCGGCTCACACGCATACTGTAATATCATATACCAAATTAGAAACAATAGAATGAAAGAAAGAAAGAAATTCCTGCTCTCTGAGTCAGAGATCCCGGAACAGTGGTACAATATCACTGCTGAAATGAAGAACAAGCCGCAACCCATGATCAACCCGGGCACGAAAGAGCCACTCAAAGCGGAAGATCTCTACCCGCTCTTTTCTGAAGAACTCTCACGTCAGGAGGTGAATCAGACCGACGTATGGATCGACATCCCCGAACCGGTGCGTGAAAAATACAAGATCTATCGCCCTTCTCCCCTGGTGCGCGCTACCGGCCTGGAGAAAGCCCTTGACACCCCGGCACATATCTACTTCAAGAACGAGAGTGTCAGCCCGGTGGGATCACATAAACTCAACTCAGCACTGCCTCAGGCTTACTACAACATGATAGAGGGCACCACCAACCTCACCACCGAAACCGGTGCCGGTCAGTGGGGTACCGCCCTGGCTCTGGCCAGCAAAATGTTCGGCCTGGAGCTGGCGGTTTACATGGTGAAGATCAGTTATGAGCAGAAGCCCTACCGTCGCTCACTGATGCAGACCTGGGGGGCACAGGTGATCGCCTCACCCAGCATGTCTACCAAGGCAGGACGCAAGATCATCACCGAACACCCCAACTACCAGGGAAGCCTCGGTACCGCCATCTCAGAGGCGATCGAGCTGGCTATGCAGACCCCGGGATGTAAGTATGCGCTGGGTAGTGTACTGAACCATGTCTCACTTCATCAGACCATCATCGGCTTGGAGGCGGAAAAACAGATGGCCATGGCGGGTGAGTATCCAGACGTGGTGATCGGCTGCTTCGGTGGTGGCTCCAACTTTTCCGGTATCTCCTTCCCCTTTATGCGCCACAACTTTGAAGGGAAGGCAAACACCCGCTTCGTCGCAGCGGAACCGGCCTCCTGCCCCAAGCTGACGCGTGGTCGCTTTCAATATGACTTCGGCGATGAAACCGGTTATACTCCACTGATCCCGATGTATACACTGGGACACAAGTTTGCACCGGCCAACATCCATGCCGGAGGTCTGCGATACCACGGTGCCGGCAGCATTGTGAGCCAGCTGCTCAAAGATGGTTTCGTAGAGGCGATCGACATTCAACAGCTCGAGACCTTTGAAGCCGGGGTACTCTTTGCACAGACCGAAGGAATCATTCCCGCTCCGGAGTCCACCCACGCCATCGCTGCAGCCATTCGGGAAGCACAACAGGCAAAGGAGGAAGGCAGGCAGAAAGTGATCCTCTTCAACCTCTCCGGTCACGGGCTCGTCGACATGGCCGCTTACGATCAGTACCTGGCAGGTGATCTCACCAACCACGAGGTATCTGACAACGATATCAGCCGTATCCTTGCCGACAACTGACCTGAACAGGGTTTTCGCTGACGCTGTTAAAAAACGGGGAAAATGAGGAAATAGAGGTGAAAAAGGTACCGGAATATTTGGATATCCGGTATAATTAAACTATCTTTGAGATATAAAATGTAGGAGTTATTGCCGCATTGGTCGATTGGGAAACTCATCAATTACATTTTATAAACCGAGACTCGTTTTTGGTATTGATGGCGGGCCGCAGCCCTCGGGATTCATCTTCGGATGAACAGCGGATTACAAAGATACCGGGACACTCAAATCCTGTCACAAGGAGTTTCGTCTTATTCCACCGATGCGGCTTCTTATAAAAAAGCAGACATGCAGTTGAATCAACCTTCCTGCTGTCTGCTTTTCACTTTTTTCATCTTCAACCGCAATGCAGATCATCAAACAATACTGGGAACTGTTTCTGGTCTTCTTCAAGATTGGCGCCTTCACCTTTGGCGGTGGCTACGCCATGATCCCGCTGATACGGAACGAGGTGGTTAAAAAAAAAGAATGGCTCAATGACAGTGAGTTCATTGACATGCTGGCCATAGCCCAGTCCATCCCCGGTCCCATCGCACTCAACACCGCCCTCTTTGTGGGTAACAGGCGAATGGGATTTAAGGGAAGCCTCTTCTCCGCTGCCGGCATCATCCTCCCCTCTTTCATCATCATCCTGCTCATCGCCATCCTCTTCGCCCAGTTCAGGGATAACCCGCTGGTGGAACGCATCTTCAAAGGGATCCGCCCCGCCGTGGTGGCACTGATCGCCGCACCGTTGCTGGGACTTAGCCGATCGGCCGGGGTGAACCGTAAAAACTTGTGGATTCCTCTGGTTGTAGCCCTCACGGTATGGCTGTTGAAGATCTCACCGATTTTCATCATCCTGGCAGCCATCTTGTTAGGTCTCTCTCACCTTGCTTACCTTAAGATATTGATGAAGAAATAAAATGGAACTGATCGACCTTTATATCGCCCTCTTTCTCTCCTTCTTCAAGATCGGACTCTTTGGCTTTGGAGGAGGCTATGCCATGCTGCCACTGATCCAACGGGAGGTGGTGGAGCTGCATGGCTGGATCAGCGTGGCCGACTTCACCGATATCGTGGCCATCTCACAGACTACTCCGGGACCCATCGCCTTCAACTCGGCCACCTACATCGGTTACTCGGCTGTTACAGAGATGGGGTTCACCACCGGTTACGGCATTTTGGGATCAGCCATCTGCACCCTTGCTGTGAGCATTCCCTCGCTCATACTGATGACGCTGGTATGTGCCTTCTTCTTCCGCCTCAAGGGAAACCCCTGGATGGAATCCTCTCTTTCAGTACTGAAGCCCGCTATCATCGGACTGATTGCTTCAGCTGCACTCATGCTGATGAATGGAAACAATTTCACCGATTACAAAAGCTGGATTATTTTTGGCGTGGTATTGGCAGCCTCGGTGAAGAAGGTGGATCCCATCTTACTGATCCTGCTCTCCGGTGTGGCCGGACTGCTCCTCTATCCCACTTAGCAGCACCATCTTATCCTTCGTTCCCCTGCCGCCGCGGATGAGCAACACCAACAGCAGCAGAAAGAAAAGAGCAACCAGAACCCAGAACCATATCTCCTGATAAAAGGGATCCCTGCTATAGTCGATGTTGATGTCGAGGGAGGGAGCGAGGCCCTCCTCTGCTCCCCGTAAAAGGAGCGTAGACCCACAAAAGATCAAAGTCAACAAGAAATGTCTCATGGCACAAGCGGTTTCTGATTTGTGGAACAGCTTTCGGTCAGCTTCTTCTGATAGGCAAGCCGCGGGGTACCGTCGCTCACATAGATGATACCGCAATAGGTGAACCCCTGTGATGCAATGATCTGCCGCATCACCCGATTGTCGCGATGGGTGTCGACCCGAATGTTGGGGCATTGGCTGAAGCTCCATTTGAAACAGGCCTCCGCTATCCCCTTCTCAGTGCCACGGGAAGCGATGCGGTGCAACGTACCGTACGGCTCATCGTTGAGCCATGAACCTTCAAAGATCTGATGATAGGTGGGATCTTCCCCCAGGATGAAACAGAAAGTGCCGGCAATCTCCCCCTGTTCGTTCAGGCAAACGAAACTGTGCCCGGAGGCAATCTCCTCACGGATAAACGCTTCGGAAGGATAACGATCACCCCACTGAGTGGGATTGCCATGCAGCTGCATGAAAGCACGCGCGGCGGCGTAAACCTCCATGACCTCGGCCAACTGTTCTACATTTGTATGACGTATCTCAGTGATCATCAAAAAGTGATTTCAATGCTGTTACACCTATTCACCTTTCGCGCTATCGCTTTTTTTGGCAGCAGTTGCTTTGGCTGTCGTACTCTTTTTTGCAGTGCTCTTCTTGGTGGTGCTCTTCTTGGTGGTGCTCTTTTTCGCACTACTCTTTTTTGTACTGCTTTTCTTCGCGCTGCTTTTGCCGGCCGCAGCTGTCGTGGCGGCTTTCTTTGCTGAAGCACCCCTGCGCCCCCTGCCGGTGGCTTTCCCTTCCTTGTCGGCCTCTTCGATGATCGTACGGCACTCCTCCAGGGTCAGCTCCTCCGGCTTCACACCTTTTGGAATCTTGTAGTTCCCCTTCTGATAGGTGATGTAAGGACCGTAACGACCGTTAAGCACCTGCAACTCCGGCTCCTCTTCAAAACTGAGGATGAGTTTCTCCCGGTCTTTCTGCTCTTTGGCTTCAATCAGGACGATCGCCTCTTCCAGTTCAATCTCCAGCGGATCAACACCCTTGGGCAGTGAGACAAACTTATTGTTGTGGCGGATATAAGGTCCGAAGCGGCCCACGCCTACCACCACATCCTTTTCCCGGAAAGCACCCAGGGTGCGCGGCAGCTCAAACAGCTTCAGTGTCTCCTCCAGGGTGATGGTCTCGATCGATTGTGTCTTCTGCAGCGAGGCAAACTGCGGCTTTTCCTCATCGTCGGTCGTGCCGATCTGAGCCATGGCACCGTAACGCCCAATTTTCACCGATACCTGTTTACCACTCTTGGGGTCTCTGCCCAGTACCCGTTCTCCTGCCTTGCGTTCCGTGCGCATCTGTACCGTCTCCTCCACGATGGGGTGAAACAGTTTGTAGAAGGTAGCAATCGATTCGTTCCACTGCACCTTGCCTTCGGCAATCTCGTCGAACTCCTTCTCCACCTTCGCGGTGAAGTTGTAGTCGATCACCGATGGAAAATACTCCACCAGGAAGTCGTTCACCACCATCCCGATGTCGGTGGGCAGCAGCTTGTTCTTGTCGGCACCGGTGATCTCCTTTTTCACCGTGTCCTTAATCGCTCCCTTTTTGAGGGTGAGCACATTGTAACTTCGTTCCTGCCCCTCCACACTCCGTTTATCCACATACTCGCGGTTGACGATGGTGGAGATGGTGGGGGCATAGGTAGAGGGACGACCGATGCCCAGCTCCTCCATCTTGCGTACAAGAGCAGCCTCGGTGTAGCGTGGCGGTCGTTGTGTGAAACGCTCCGTGGCGGTGGTCTCCGTCATCTCCAGCCGGTCACCCTCCTCTACCGGTGGCAAGATGCCCTCCTCCTTTTCATTGTTCTCGTCGTCGGTACCTTCAAGGTAAACTCGCAGGAACCCATCGAACCTGATCACCTCACCGTTGGCGGTGAAACGACCCTCCGCATGGGAGATGCCGATGTTGACCGTGGTGCGCTCCAGCTCGGCATCGGCCATCTGTGAGGCGATGGTACGCTTCCAGATCAACTCATAGAGCTTTTTCTCCTGTGCGCTACCCGATACCTCATGCTCACTCAGGTAGGTGGGGCGAATCGCCTCGTGCGCCTCCTGGGCACCCTTCGACTTGGTCGTATATTGACGTACCTTGTGGTACTTTTCACCGTAAAGATCATGAATCTCCGTCTTGGCAGTGCCGATGGCAAGCCCCGAAAGGTTGACGCTGTCGGTACGCATGTAGGTGATCTTACCCGCTTCATAGAGCCGCTGGGCCACCATCATGGTCTGTCCCACCGAGAAGCCCAGTTTGCGCGATGCCTCCTGCTGCAAGGTGGAGGTGGTGAAGGGCGCTGCGGGCGTTTTCTTCGCCGGTTTCGTCACCACCTCATCGATGGTGAAGGTTGATGCTTTCAGCTGCTCCAGCAGGGCCAGTGCCTCCTCCTTGCTCTTGAGACGCTTGTTGTACTCAGCACGGATCTGGTACTGCTGGCCGTTCTCCTCCTTGGTGAAGAGGGCCACGACACGATAGGCAGCTTCAGAGGTGAACTGCTGTATCTCACGCTCCCGCTCCACGATGAGCCGCACCGCGACCGACTGCACGCGACCGGCCGAGAGGGCCGGCTTGATCTTGCGCCAGAGCACCGGTGAGAGCTCAAAGCCCACGATGCGGTCCAGTACACGCCGTGCCTGCTGTGCATCCACCAGGTTCTGGTCAATCTTTCTGGGATGCTGAATCGCTTCCTGGATGGCATTCTTGGTGATCTCGTGAAAAACAATCCGTTTGGTCTGCTCCTCCTTCAGCTCCAGGGCATCGAAGAGATGCCATGAGATGGCCTCCCCCTCGCGGTCCTCATCGGAAGCGAGCCATACCGTCTCGGCCTTCTTAGCCGCCGCCTTGAGCTCTGTTACCACCTTCTTTTTGTCGGCAGGGATCTCGTACACCGGTATGAAACCGTTCTCGATGTCGATGCTGAAATCCTTTTTCTTCAGATCACGGATGTGTCCGTAGCTCGACATCACGTGAAAATCCTTTCCGAGGAACTTTTCGATTGTTTTTGCTTTGGCAGGTGACTCTACTATGACCAGGTTCTTTTCCATTCAGATGCTGTTTCTTTCTATATCAATGTGCAATGATTGCGCATTTCGGGTGCAAAAGTAGTAATTTTGCCACAGGAACAACACATTTTTTAAGAATTTCCTTGTTTATTAAGGCTTTTTGATGGATCAGGCCACACCAATATTGTTGTTGTTCCACAGTTTGTTCTATCCCTGCTCAGGCGATGAAACCTCCACCCCGTGCAGCGAGGAGAGCTGCTCACGCAGCCGAGTAGAGAGCGACCGGCGTATGGAAAGATCCATGCGACAATTTTCCCGGAACTCCTGCGTCCATTGTACCTCCTCGTACTGTTTCAGCAGACGCATCACCTCGTTCAGCAACGGATATTCAAACCGGATCACGATCCGGTCGTCCACCGTCTTCTCCACAATCTCTGCATGGGCGATGGCATCGGCTGCCGCCTCCTTGTATGCCCTGATCAATCCACCAGTGCCCAGCAGCGTGCCGCCGAAATAACGCACCACCAGGATCAGCACATCGGTCAGCTCTGCCGAGTTGATCTGCCCCAGAATCGGCTTACCTGCAGTGCCGGAGGGCTCGCCGTCGTCGTTTGCACGAAACTCCTCCCGCTCCCACCCCAGCATGTAGGCCCAGCAGACATGGCGTGCATCGTAATATTTCTTGCGATGCTCCTCCACGATCTCCTTCACCTCCTCAGCGCTCTTCACCGGAACAATGTGCGAGATAAACTTGCTCTTCTTCTCGGTGAGATACCCCTCTGCCGGAT
>DURL01000064.1 GCA_012837345.1 Bacteroidales bacterium | reverse complement strand
TTGCGGTATGGACGGGACTCGAACCCGCGACCCCCTGCGTGACAGGCAGGTATTCTAACCAACTGAACTACCACACCGTTTGCAAATCGTTTCCGATAGCGAGTGCAAAGGTAAGCATATTTTCCAAATTGCAAAATATTTTGTGCCGTTTTTTGAAAATATTTCAGCCGTTTCTGCCCTGTACCGGTTGCCTTCATCACTGCTGCTGCTCTCACTCACCGGCTTACCCGCTATAACGAGCTTCGCCCGGGATTCATCTTACCGGGCGAAGGCTGTAATCGAATGTTCTTTTCTCCTTACTTCAACCACTGGTCGAACCAGCGGAAGAACTCGCGCTGAAAGAGCACGCCGTTCTGGGGACGGGCAATCCAGTGGTTCTCGTCGGGGAAGATAAGCATCCGCGAAGGGATGTCGCGCAGCTGTGCGGCGTTGAACGCCATCATTCCCTGCGATGCCAGGATGCGGTAGTCCAGCTCGCCATGGGTGATCATGATGGGGGTATCCCATTTTTCGACGAAGCGGTGGGGTGAGTCCTCATAGGTGCGCTGTGCCGTAGCGTTCTCCCTATCCCAGTAGGCGCCACCCATATCCCAGTTGGCAAACCACATCTCCTCGGTCTCGAGGTATTGTGCCTCCAGGTTGAAGATACCGGCGTGCGAGAGGAAGGCCTTGAAGCGCCCCTCATGGTGCCCCGCGAGCCAGTAGACCGAGAAGCCGCCGTAGCTGGCACCGGTACACCCGAGACGGTTTTCATCCACGAAAGGTTCTTTCGACACCGCGTCGATGGCGGCGAGGTAATCCTTCATGTTCTGCCCCCCATAGTCGCCGCTGATCTGCTCGAGCCACTCCTGTCCAAAGCCGGGCAAGCCGCGTCGGTTGGGGGCCACCACGATGTAACCGTTGGCGGCCATCATCTGCAGGTTCCAGCGGTAGGACCAGAACTGGCTGACCATGCTCTGGGGACCGCCCTGGCAATAGAGCAGCGCGGGGTATTGCTTCGACGGATCGAAGTCGGGCGGGTAGACCACCCAGGTGAGCATCTGCTTACCGTCGCTGGTCTCGATCCAGCGCTCCTCTACCGCACCCATGGTGAGGTTGGCCAGCAGCTCGCTGTTCTCCTGTGACAGGTTTTGGGCATCGCCCGTAGCAAGATCGACAGAATAGATCTCGGTGGGTTGTGAGAGCGACTGACGGCCGGCGATCAGCAGGCCATCGCCTAGTGCCACCGAGGTATAATCATGCACCCCTTTTGTAATGGGGGTGATTCTCTTGGTAGCGATATCGGCAGCATAGAGCTGGGTGGTGCCTTGCACCGGCGACACCAGGTAGATGGTCTTGCTGTCGCTCTCCCAGGCGAAGGCGTCGGTGTTATAGTCGAATGAATCGGTCACATAGGTTTTCTCACCCGTGGCGAGCTCCATCACAAAGAGCCGGTTCTTGTCCGACTCGTAGCCATCGCGCTCCATGCTCTGCCAGGCGAGGTAACGGCCGTCGGGCGAGAACTGTGGGTTGACGTCGTAGCCCATCATCCCCTGGGTCATGTTGCGGGTCTCACCGCTTTCCAGATCGTAGAAGTAGATGTCGGAGTTGGTGGACTCAGCATATTCTCTACCGGTTTTCTTGCGGGAGGTGTAGGCGATGGTGCTGCCGTCGGGGCTCCAGGCGAGCTGTTCAATGCCGCCGAAGGGTGCCAGCGGTGCCTCGTAGGGTTCCCCCTCCAGCAGATCTCTGACGTTGGTCAGCCGATGTCCCTCCAGGTCGGCCAGGAAAGGATGCGGCACGCTCTCCACCCAGTGGTCCCAGTGCTTGTACATCAGGTCATCAACCACACGTCCCGATGCTTTTGGCAGATCATCGTAGTGCTCCCCGGGTTTCTTACCGGTTGGAACACTACGGATAAAGAGCACCTTCTTCCCGTCGGGTGAGATGATAAAGCCCTCGATGGGTTCCTTCTGGTTGGAGATTTGCGTCATCCCTCCCCCATCGGGGTTGATGGTCCAGATCTGGGACGAGCCTGTCTCGTTGCTCAGAAAAGCGATCTTGCGACCGCCGTCGATCCACTGGGCGTTGTTCTCCTGTGTGTTGGTGATGGTGAGCTGTTTTTTGTCGCTGCCGTCGCTCTTCATGATGAAGAGTTCGGTGTTGCTCTTGTTCTCCGGGATGCTGACATAGGTCACCTGGTAGAGGATCTGCTTGCGGTCGGGCGATACCGACACGCTACCCACGCGGCCGAAGCTGTGCAATACCTCTGCGGTCATCTTTCCCTGTGCGACAGATGGATCAGCCTTGCCGATGATCTCACTCAGTTCCTGGCCGGACCTGCCTCCCGACTCCTTTGCGTCATTGCAGGAGAGCATGCTGCCGGTAATCACTATTGCCATAAGTACAGTTTTGAGTTTCATATCTCTTACGTTGGTAAGTTAGTATGTTATTATGTTAGTA
>DURL01000063.1 GCA_012837345.1 Bacteroidales bacterium | reverse complement strand
AGCAGATCCTCACTTTTTCAACCTGATATTCCGCAACGTGGAGCTTGTCCTCCAGGAACAGATGCCAAAAGGCTTTGATGGCGCCACATCACTTCGGATGGATAGTTGCTTCCCCCTGGTGTCGAGATTGATTACCTGCTCCCCATCAATCCATGCCTCAATCTTATCAGATGAAACCTTCAGGTGGATGGTATACCAGCTGTCCGGCTCAAATTTCTTCAGGCTGCTTGTCTCATTCTCCGATGCGTCGTATCCGTCGATGTTGCTGAGACCTACCACAGGACCACCCCATCCCCCGACAATCAGGGAACAAAAGGAATCACCCACGGGAAAGGTAATCCCGCAAAAGAAGTCGTTGCCGCTTAGCTTTTTGGCTTCCAGCTTCACCTCGTATTCCATCTTCGGGAAATCGTCTCCCCAGGTTACTCCTGTACAGCCATCGCCCATCTCAAGTTGAATGGCTCCATCAACAACCTCTACCGTACCCGGTAGCACGAAATTCGTGACCACCCAGCCATCCAGCGTCTCGCCATCAAAAAGCTGAACCCAGCCCGGATCAGCACTCCGGGGTTTAACATCTCTGTTTTTGCTTTTGGGATTGTCAACACAAGCTGTTAATCCAATCAGAAACAGTGCTGCGAAGAAAGAGACTGTTTGAATAAAAGACGATTTAATGTTTGACATAAATTGGAATTTTGCATACAATAGAGAGTCGTAGCTGTTACATGTTACATGTTCACATAGAGACTGTTCGAATAGTGATCAAGGTTGCGGCTTGTGAAATAGATCCAGCAATGGATGGTGGAAGGATTCCATGTGTTGTAAAGATCGACGGTGGCCGTGCCGTCAGCGCGCTTTGCGATGTGATGCGATCGTATCAGTGTCCGGTAAGAGATATGCGACACAATGACGTTGACCAGGTCATCGGGTTGGCACCAACGGGCCCTGGGGGGTAGCAGCGGGTCCCAATGAAGGGTGACCTGCATGGCATCTGCCTGGTACGTTGCCGTCACATCCGCCGGCAACGACACTTGGCCTTCAGCCAGCAGAACCCGACTGAAATCGATGGCGAGGTCGGGGTACTCACCCACCACACATTCACGGATGGTTTTGCCGACGAGCTTCCGGTAGGCACTGCTGTCGTTGCCATAATTCTGTTTGATCAGCTGTTTGAAGGGAGAAAGTCTCTTGTTGACCAGCGAGAACTTTGCACGTTGCGCCAATTGTGCCGGCGTCTTCGGATCGCGGGGGTTGGGAAGTGACCGGATGTACTGCTTGTTGTTCATCATGTAGGCGACAATCGGACCGACTTTGCCTGATATGCCGCTCAGAAAGGGTAATTTCGAAATGGCCATGGCGATTGATTTTTAGTAACTCCTGCAAATAAACATAATATCTTGATATTCACCAAATAATATGTCGTTTTTTTGCAGAATTTGTGTTTAGTTTAGCCTGTATCTTGAAACTGAGATTCACCAGAAATTCACCAGAGATTTGCAGACTCTTCGCTAAGTCTTCGCTAAGTCTTCGCCGGTTATTCGCCATTATTTGGATGTTATTTCGATATCCTTACTTTATTCTTTCTTCCTATCTTCTCCGTAAAAATAGGAAGTTGATATGAGGAAACAATGAGGTTGCTATAAGGATAGAATAAGCGAAGACCAGCGAAGGTACGGCGAAGGACCAGTTAAGGTACGGCGAAGAACCCTCAATTGATCCGCGAAAAACCTACAGAGAGGTGTTGTATGCCGGCTTATTTTTCTGATTGCCTGCCGGTTTATTGTCGCTACAAGTTTCTTCGCTCACAAAGAGCAAGCGTATGAACAATCGACCGTTTTTTTACTTATCTTCGCTT
>DURL01000062.1 GCA_012837345.1 Bacteroidales bacterium | reverse complement strand
TGTGAATGCGAATCACGGCATTCACCGATGCATCATATCGTGCACCCGGATTGTAAACGATCTCCACCTCCCGGATATCGGAAGAGCTGATACGGTCGAGTTCCGACTCATCGCGCATCTCCCGGTTGTTGATGTAGATCTTGGCTATGGTTTCAAATCCAGATTTTTAATCAATCAAAATTATAAGAGATTGTTGTATACTATCTGCGGTTGTTGAGACCGTAATCGAGTAGGAGGAAAACGTAGTAGTTTTCTTCCTACTTTCGTTTTCCGACCCCTCAGTTGGTCCCAGCTGATACCCGCTGCTTACAATAAATCTCAATTATTACCGAAAAAGTGCTAACATTAATCGGTTTATCTCGCTTTGCATATTTGATTCGGCTACCTGAGCATCAAATTGATGCGTTTATATTTATCAGAATAATTATTGTGGTTTATCAAAATAATAACTAATTTTACAACAATAATGCGGGTAATAATGGATGAGAAACGTATGTCTCCTAATTCTATTTGAATTGAATGAACCTATGTAAACACACCAATTATCCACCACATTATTCCGGTTGGCTTTTTTAATAGGTAAAACCATTTATCGAAAAAATTACCCCAAAATTAATCGTCTATTAAAACGAACTAACTGATTTCTGTGGGTAGTTATGTTTCAATCGTCCAGAATTGTTCCGGAAAAAGTTTAGGTTTTACCAATGAACTAATAGAAGAGTTAACGGATACATTGGTATTATGGAAACATAAAAACTCCAAATGTGATTTTCTAAGGATCTGAAACAGTTAATAGCTACATTTTTATGGAATTAAAGAATTGTACTCCCGTATTGTTCGTAAAGAACGCCGGAATATCAAAGGTTTTTTATGTCGAAGTGTTGGGAATGACGGTAACTTCCGACTTCGGTGGACTGAACTACATGTTCAAGGAAGGTTTTGCTGTTTGGCAAATTATGGAGGGAAATATTGTTTCCAAAACGCTTGGTCGTGATAATATCGAAAATGCCCAAAGCAGAATCCGTTTTGAACTCTGTTTTGAAACTGAAGACCTGGAATCCGTGTACAAAACGCTCAAGGAGAATGGGATAAAATTCCTGCACGAGATAAATACCGAACTGTGGGGACAGCGTACCATTCGTTTCTACGATCCCGATGGGCATCTGATTGAAGTAGGTGAAGCCATGTTCGTCTTTCTTAATCGGATTTACAACGAAGAAGGTAAGGATCTTGAAGCAACATCCATGCGAACCTTTGTTCCTGTAGAAGGACTTAAACAGATCTTAGGGTTATGACAAAATAGACAAATAATCCGCTCTCCTCTTAGTTTCTGTCAAACTAAGAGAGAGAGCGGATCAATAAAAAGGAAAGAAAGTTGACGGATGATTACTCCGCCATCAGGATCTGCATGATGTCGCATGCCGACCTGGTCACCGAGCTGCCGGGACCGAAGATGGCTGCCACACCTGCCTTGTAGAGGAAGTCATAGTCCTGCGCGGGGATCACACCTCCGGCAATCACCACGATATCGGGACGACCGAGCCGTTGCAGCTCTTCCAACACCTGTGGTACGAGGGTCTTGTGCCCTGCAGCCAGGGAGGAGACTCCCAGCACATGCACGTCGTTCTCTACCGCCTGGCGGGCCGCCTCGGCGGGAGTCTGGAACAGGGGTCCCATGTCCACGTCGAAGCCACAGTCGGCATAGCCGGTGGCTACTACCTTGGCACCGCGGTCATGTCCGTCCTGGCCCATCTTGGCCACCATAATCCTGGGTCTGCGCCCTTCCTTCTGGGCGAACTGGTCGGTCAGCGCACGCGCCTGTTCGAGCGTGGCATCTGATTTTGATTCTGATGAATACACTCCTGCGATTGTTCTGATTACTGCGTTGTAACGTCCTACCACTTTCTCACAAGCATCGGAGATCTCACCCAGCGTGGCACGCACGCGGGCAGCCTCCACCGAGAGCTCCAGCAGGTTGCCTTCGCCGCTCTCCACACAACGGGTGATGGCATCGAGTGCCTTCACTACCGCGGCGTTGTCGCGGCCGGCACGGAGGCTGTTGAGACGCTCCACCTGCTGCTTGCGTACTTCCGTGTTGTCGATATCCAGGATATCGATCGGATCCTCCTTGTCGAGACGATAACGGTTCACTCCGATGATGCCCTGCACACCCGAGTCGATGCGTGCCTGTGTACGGGCAGCTGCCTCTTCGATGCGCATCTTGGGGATACCGGTCTCGATGGCCTTGGCCATGCCACCCAGTTTTTCCACCTCCTGGATGTGTTCCCATGCCTTGTCTACCAGCTCCTGGGTAAGTGATTCCACATAGTAGGAACCGGCCCAGGGATCTACCTGACGTGTGATCTGCGTCTCCTCCTGGATGTAGATCTGCGTGTTGCGGGCAATGCGTGCCGAGAAATCGGTCGGCAGCGCGATCGCTTCATCCAACGCATTGGTGTGGAGCGACTGGGTGTGTCCCAGTGCCGCTGCCATCGCCTCGACGCAGGTACGGCCCACGTTGTTGAAGGGATCCTGCTCGGTGAGCGACCAGCCGGAGGTTTGCGAATGGGTGCGCAATGCCATCGACTTTGGATTCTTCGCGCCGAAGCTCTTCACAATCTTGGCCCAGAGCAGACGGGCAGCACGCATCTTGGCGATCTCCATGAAATGGTTCATGCCGATGGCCCAGAAGAAGGAGAGACGCGGTGCAAAGGCATCCACATCGATGCCGGCATCGATACCGGCACGCAGGTATTCAATACCATCAGCCAGCGTGTAGGCCAGCTCGATGTCGGCGGTGGCACCCGCCTCCTGCATGTGATAACCGGAGATGGAGATGGAGTTGAACTTAGGCATCTTCTGCGACGTGAACTCGAAGATGTCGGCGATGATCTTCATCGAGAACTTGGGCGGATAGATGTAGGTGTTACGCACCATGAACTCCTTGAGAATATCGTTCTGGATGGTTCCGGCCATCTCTTCGAGTTTCGCTCCCTGCTCCTGAGCTGCCACGATGTAGAAGGCGAGCACGGGCAGTACGGCACCGTTCATGGTCATCGAGACCGACATCTTGTTAAGAGGGATGCCGTCGAAGAGGATCTTCATATCCTCCACCGAGCAGATGGAGACACCGGCCTTACCGACGTCGCCAACCACCCGCTCGTTGTCGGCATCGTAGCCGCGGTGCGTGGGGAGGTCGAAAGCTACCGAAAGACCTTTCTGTCCCGCAGCCAGGTTGCGACGGTAGAAAGCGTTCGACTCCTCGGCGGTGGAGAAGCCTGCATACTGACGGATGGTCCAGGGACGCATCACGTACATGGTGGAATAGGGTCCACGCAGATAGGGAGCCACACCGGCAGCATAATTGAGATGCTCCATGCCTTCGAGGTCCTCTTTCGTGTAGACCGGCTTCACCGGAATCTGCTCGGGTGTCAGCCAATCGGCCTTGATCTCATTCTTTTCGGCCCATTCTTTGACATCGACAGAACTGAATCCGTCGGACTGAATGTCAATATTTTCAAAATTTGGTTTCATATTCTCTATTGTTGTTTGTTCTGATTCTTTACATAAAAGGAGCGACAAAATTGGCAGTGGCGAGCAACAAACTAAAGATCAACACCAGCTTGGCGGTATCGGTATCGAGAAAACGGATGATACCCAGATCCTCAAGCGTTGCTTTCTTCATCATCCGTATATTCCTCATTGCCAGAGGGAAGCTAAGCAAGACCACGAAGGAAAGAGGGGCGAGGAACTGCATCCAGACCGCCACGGCTATTAACAAGTAAGCCAGTAACAGAAGGGTCTGATAGACCACCTGCGAGCCTTCCACCCCCAGGCGCATGGCCTGTGTGCGGATGCCGGCAGCTTTGTCCTGCAACATATCGCGGGTATTGTTGGCATGAAGGATCGCCACCACCAGCAGTCCGGTAGGTGTCACCACCAACAGGATCGGCCAGATGAGCAGTTCGGTCATCACGTAAGCCACACCCAGGGCAATGGTCAGTCCATAGCTGATGAAGATGATCAGGTCACCCAGTGCTATATACTTGAAGCGATAGTAGAGGGTGGTGCTGATGACTCCAATGAACCCGAACGCCAGCATGGGCAAACCGGTATGCACCAGAAGATAGACACCCAGTATGATGCCCGCCAGCAGTACCGAATAGCCATAATAAAGCACCGTTTTGGGTTTGAAGAGTCCCTGTACGATAAGACGTGCAGGTCCCGTCTTCTCCTTGATATCGACTCCACTCATGTAATCGTGGTACTCACTGATCAGGTTACCGGACAGGTGGAAGATGATGGCACCCAGGATGGCCAGCACCCCGAAGCTCCAGTTCACACCGGTGAGCACTCCTGTGTTATTGAGATAAAACACATAGGAGAAGCCAACCAGTGCAGGTGAAGCAGATGCCGGGATAGCCCAGGGATGGGCCACCTTGATCCAGTTCATCAGTTTTCCTTGTCCGTCCATTGAGTGAGATGTCGCTTTCTAATTCAAAGAATCATATCTGATTTATAATAGTCTATCATTGAACATATTGAGTGTCTCCAGCACATTGCTGCGCACGTGGATGAAATGTTCAATGCCATGGGCCTTCAGGTCATCCATGCAGGCGGGAGCACCCGCAACCACGAACAGCTCACTGCCGTCCCTGAGCAGGTCGTACGCTTCCGGAGCATAGGTCACATACTCATCATCACTTGAGCAGAGCACCACCACATCGGCCTTCTTCTCGCGGGCCGCCTGCACTCCTTCGGCTACGGTCTTGAAACCAAGGTTGTCGATCAGCTCGTAGCCGGCACATGCGAAGAAGTTACCGGAGAACTGTGAGCGTGCCAGGCGCATGGCCAGGTTGCCAATGGTGAGCATAAACACTTTCGGTGTCTTACCGCTCCGCTCGGTGGCGAGGCGCAGCGCGTTGAAGGGATCGGCCAGACGACGTGTGCTGAGGGGCTTCAGTGCCGTTTTGGCTCCATCGGCACCACACCCGCACTGGTCATCTGCCAGCTCAGTGATTCTCTCTGCCATCATTTCATTGGCGTTGGGATACTGGTTGGTGCCCAGCAGGATCTCTTTGCGGTTTGATACTGCATTGAAACGGGCATCTGCCGATGTGTGAATGGCATCTTGCGGAGTGCCTGCCTTGAGAGCTGCGTAAAAGCCTTCCTCTTCGGTCACCATGAAAAGCTTCCAGGCCTGTTCTGCCAAGGAGTTGGTGAGCGTTTCAATGTAATAAGAGCCGGAAGCGGGGTCGGTCACCTTGTCGAAATGGGACTCCTCCTTGAGCAGCAACTGCTGGTTCACGGCGATGCGCTCGGCAAAAGCGGTAGGGGTCTCGAACGCTTCGTCGAAAGGACGCACGGTGAGCGAGTCAACTGCACCGATGGTGGCCGACATGGCTTCTGTCTGCGTACGCAGCAGGTTCACGTAGGGGTCGTAGAGCGACTGGTTGAAGCGTGAGGTGATGGCATGTATGTTCATCTTGGCGGCACAACGGCAGGTGCCATCGGGAGCCTTGTTGTCACAATCGTGGGGACAGGGGGGGCGGTAGGCGTCGACGATCTCGGCCCAGAGCCAGCGGGCGGCACGGAACTTGGCGATCTCCATGAAGTAGTTGGAGCCAACGCCCAGGTTGAACTTGATCTTCTTGGCTGCAAGAGAGGGATCCACACCCTTCTCGATCAGCTTAGAGAGCAGCTGGTTGCCGTAAGAGAGGCTATACCCCAACTCCTGATAACCGTATGCTCCGGCATTGTTAAGCAGTTCACCGGTGACGGAAAGAGCCTTGTATCGGGGCAGCGGAGCGGTGATCTGTACCATCTCCACAGCCTGCTCCAGCCAGTCGGGTTCATCGACACCCAGCTTCAGTATCTTCCTGAAGGGGTCGTGCTCAATGGAACCGAAGCACTGCATCACATCCAGCTTCTGCGCTGACACGTAGGCAACCACCAGACGGGCCAGCTTGCGGGTGTTGGAGATACAGGTGTTGAAATTGAGCTCCACCTTATCGGGAGCAATGCCGTTGAGCAATGTCGCGATATTTTCCGCGGTGAGTCCTTCATCCGGGAGGTAAAAGCCCAAAGCAGTTACACCTTTACCGATCAGTGCCGTGGCTTTCCTGTTGGCTTCAGCAAAATCGTTCACGTCAATATTCTGACGTACATACCATACATTCTCCTTTTTCGTGCCACGCACATAGGGAAACACTCCCGGCAGGTTCTCCAGCGCGGGTTTTCCTTCTACATCCTCAGCACGATAAAAGGGATTCACATGAAACCCTTCGTTGGTTTTCCATACCAGTCTCTTCTGAAAATCGGCACCTTTCAGGTCTTTGGTGACGACATCCATCCACTCCTGTGTGGTAACCGGTGGAAAATCAGTGAAAAGTTTTTCTCTCTGTTTGCTCATACTTTACTACTTATTATTTTGAAGTGTTTTTTGTGGTTTTCCTCTTTCCCGCCAGAGCAATGTGATCTGTCCGGGAAACAGGGTACAAAAGTAGGATAAATTGTCCTCTTTTAAAAGCAATTGACTGCTTTATTGCTACAAGATCGGCAACGCCGGTCTATCTCTCCGACATCAGGTCGACCAGCAGGGTGGTGATCTTATCCACCACTGCCTTCACATATCTCTCACCCTTTGCGGCAGTCGATTTCTTCGGGTTGCCAATACCGGTATCTTTCGACACCTTATCCCAGTTTCTCGGCATCCAGCCTGTTTTGTTATCCACGCTTGCATTACCGCTAGAGGTAACCTTCCCATCACCCGCCTTTGTCATCGCCACCAGCTCGGGATGGAAATGAAGCATCACGGAGGTCTCCTGCTCACCCGCATGTTCATCGGGCTTCTCATCGAAATAACCGGCAGTAGGCACCGTGGTCCACCAGTCCACCACGATCAGTGAGAAATCGGGAAAACTCATCGCCAGATCGCGCACGTAGGGCTTGAAGCTATTACCGCCATGACCGTTGAGGATTATCATCTTGCGGTATCCCTGACCATGTAGCGAGGTCACGATATCGGTGAGGATGGCTTTTTGTGTTTCCGCGCGGCTATGGATGCAGAAGGGTTTGTTCCACTGACCGGGATTCTGTGAACCGAGCCATACCGGAGGCATCACCATGCAGTTGATGTCCTGTTCGAGTGCCTTGCCGGCACACTCCACCGCGATCTCATAGGTGAGGATGGCATCGGTCAGGTAGGGCAGATGATAGTTATGCGGTTCTACGGCTCCCCAGGGTAGGATCACGATATCGTAGCGATGCTCGAGCACTTCCCCGTAATGGGTTTCAGGAAGACGATAGTAGGTGTGGTGTGACATAATAAAAAAATTAGAATTTCATGAAGGCTGACACATCTTAAAGCGTGATCAGTCCGTTTCTGATACAGTAGAAGGTGAGACCGGAGACTGTTTTGATACCGGTTTTGGCAATGATATTCTTGCGGTGGGTGAGCACCGTATTGTGACTGATCACAAGCTCCTCGGCGATCTCCTTGTTGGTGTGTCCCTGCACGATCAGGCGTAGGATCTCGGTCTCACGGTTGGTGAGTGACCGGCTGTGGACATCGTTGCGGGGCAGGGGGTGATCATCATGAATCGATTGATGTAGTTCACGAATACCGGTATGATCCAGCTCACTGAGCTTAGGACGTAGCACCCTGCAGCGCAGCCGGTTGTGTGCCGCCAGATCCTTCTCGAGGGAGTGCACCGAGAAGATGGTGGCATAAGCCAGGTTCTGGTTGTACTCGCGGGATAGATGTTTAATCAGGATACTTTTCAGGTCGTGCAGCAGGTCATCGGGCAGGTCATCATCCTCATCAGCTGCCATCCGTTGCAGGTATCCGGTCATCCGTTCGCTGAAACGCATAAAAAGTTTGCGTAGCATGCCCAGCTCTCTGCTCTCGGTGCCGCTCATGGCGATGAAAGCGTTGAGATGCTTCTCAATATTGGGCACCAGCACCTCAATGTAGTTCTCCACCGTACGGTGGAAGTAGTCGGCAATCAATCCGGTATCAAACAAGTTGAGAGCAGTGTCAGGCAGGAACGACTCATCGAGGTAGACATTGAGCACGGTCAGGATGAAATCGGGATTCAGCTCATGTTCCTCACACAGTTCAAGCAGCGACAGATCACCCACACCGAGACAGATCCCGAAACGGTTGAGCACAGGTATCAGCTCGTTGTGCTCTGCCAGCACATCGGCCATGATGCTATCGTAACTAAGCTGTTTCACCTGATTCATTTTTGCGGATTTTCGCCCCCCTGGCGTATCTGCGGTCTCGCTGATGTTCCTTGTAGAAATGGCGGAGGGTATCGATCGGGTGCCATAGCAGCATGCGGGGACCGGCAAAGCGCATCACCTCGCGGATCTGTTGCCGCATGTCGCTCTTGTAACAGTGAACGGGGCAGGAGCCGCAGGTGGGTTTCTGCTCACCAAAGGGGCAGCGCTCCAGACGTTGTTCGGCGTACCGGAGCAGACTCCCACACTCCTCACACAACTGCCCCGTGGAGCCATGCCGTCCCCGGCAATAGATAGCAATCATCTTCCCGACAACTCTCTTTTCAGCTTCGTTCATATGTACCCCGGAATCGATCCGTAAAAATAACCAAATTCCTGCTCATGACCAAACAGAACGGGGAAAATGGTTCGTTAACAGATAAATTACTTCCCTTCTTCAGGCCTGAGACGGATGGTCTGCATCTGTCGCAGGATATGTGCCTGTCGTCTTCGGATATAAGGACCGGGATTACGGGAGCTATATACCAACGGATTGGGCAGCGTGGCCGCTATCAGGGCCGATTGTTGGGGTGTGAGCTGTGCTGCGGTGAAGTTGAAATGGCTTCGAGCCACTGCTTCAGCACCGTAGAGACCAGGACCGGTCTCCATGATGTTCAGGTAAACCTCCAGGATACGCTCTTTGGGCCATATAAGCTCCATCAGGAGTGTGAACCATGTCTCCAGACCCTTCCGAAGCCAGGAAGAGCGTGGCCATAGAAAGAGGTTCTTGGCGGTCTGTTGTGAGATGGTGCTCGCACCCCGTGCTTTCTTTCGTGTTTTGTTTTCCTTGATGGCTTTTTCAATCTCGATGCGGTCGAAACCGTGATGGAGGTAGAACCGTTGATCCTCCGATGCGATCACAGCCCGTTTGAGATGATCGGATATCTGATCACCGGAGACCCAATGATAGTTCAGGGATGGCTTCTCCCCGCTGCTTATTGCCTGGACTGACCGGATCACCATAAGCGGAGTACCGGGGACAGGAACAAACCGGAAAAGAAGTACTCCCGCGACCGAGAGGATCACAAACCAAAGGATCACTTTACCCAAAAACCGAATCAATCTCTTCATATTGTTGCACCCTGTTCCGGCTGCAAAAGTAATAAAAAAAGCGTTACTGTTTCCGGGAGAGGAGATAAACACCATCGGTTGTCTCCTCCACAAAGTAACCCTCGTTGAGTTGCAGTGTCCAGCCTTCACCGGTTATGCGGTCGCCATCGATCTCCAGCGGTCGGGAGACGATGACCCATCGCCAGTCGGAACGCATCAGGGCTCCACTCTTTTCGACCCGAAGGATCCCCCAACGGTCACTAATCTGAATGGAGAGATAGACGGTTCCCTCATCCTCATCGAGCGGGATCACGTTCTGCAGGTCGTATGAGAGCTCCATCTCCTCCAACCGTATCTCCAGGTGGGGTTCTTCCAGAAACTTCTCCCTGTAGATATCGAGCCGGGCGTTGTTGGATAGCTCACGTCTGAGCTCCTCATCGGCAATCCAACGACCATTATACTCCTCAGCCACCTGTTTCACGTAGCTCTGCAGGATGATGCGCTGATCCATCCCAAATGCTTCGGTAAAGAAATCGGTCAGGTCGGTTTCACCCCCAATCCGTTTGTTCCAGTCATTATCCTTCTGAAAGAGAAAGAAACCGTAAATGGGTGTCGTCTCATAGGCAAAAGTACGTACGAAAGAAAGAGCGGGATCATATAGCTTCAGGCGGGTGAGTAGATGATCACGCCACTCCCATTTGTTGCGACCACTCATCATCTGTCCCGTGTAAGTAGCCAGCCCCTCCAGCAGCTCCAGATGGTTCTCCGCTTTCTCCAGTCCACGATAAAGCTTGTGTCGATACTTGCGGAAGAGGAGTGCATTGCGCAGATGTTCCTCCGACTGTGTGTACCTGCCGGCCAGCAAGGCCTGCCGTAACGCCTCCAGCTCCAGCCGCAGATAGATGCGGCCCTCTCTTTTATCCAGATGGCTGTTCTCCTCACGCCGAAAGTGGAAACCAAGGGAGGGTTGAGCAGTGTGAAACAGTTCATGGGTCAACAGCTCCACACGGTCATACCTGCCCGGGGGAAGGGGTAACCTGACCATCGCCCAGTGGAGCCCCCCCCACTCTATATCAGTGTTAGCCAAGGGTATCATCTCAGGCAGCACCCCTCTGAATATCCCATCCTCACGCCTGAGGAACCCCTCACTGTCAGGCATGTTGGCATAGACCTCACGACTGTCGGAATCGACAAGTATGATGGGACCGTAGATATCCAGGTTCCACAGTGAGTAATAATGAGCCGTCGCCTCCTCTGTACGGGAGAACAACCAGCGGATGCTATCCACAGGCATCTGCGGATGCTTCATGCTGTAAGCCTGGAGACATAAGCTCATCAGCCATATACCAATGAGAGCTCTCATTCGAAATCGTTTTCTCAAATAGTGGTTATCAATCCAACAAGTCTACCACTGTCAGCAACCCATCTGACACGGTAAAACGCACATCGAACCCGGCAAACGCCAGTCCGTAAACTCTATCAGGATCATCCTGATAGGAAGGTCGCGGATCTTGAGCCAGCACATCCCTGAGTGCCTGCTGTTTCGCAGGGGGAATCATTTGCAGCCATTGCTCCGGTATCACCACCTCGAGGGAGCTTTTCTCAATATCGTCAGTAAAGCCCCCCGTGGCATCGCTGTGACAGTCGGCATAGGGGATATAGGGTTTGATGTCAAAGATGGGTGTCCCATCCATGAGATCAGCACCCGCCACATGGAGCACCGGTCCCACCTCTGTATGCCACTCGATCTGCTCAAGTCTGACGGAAGAGAGGCCGATGGGGTTGGGACGGAAGGGAGAGCGTGTAGCGAAGACACCCATGCGTTTGTTACCCCCCAGACGCGGGGGGCGTACCGTGGGCGACCAGTCGTCGCGTCTGGTGTCGGAGAACTCCCAGATGAGCCATATGTGTGAGAAATGCTCCAACCCACGCAAGGCATCGGGATTACGGTATGCTGTTTCAAACAGCACACGCCCCTTCAGTTCACCCACCACACCACCCTGACGGGGGATACCGAACCTTGTGGGAAAATCGGTGCGTATGTGTGCGATTGGTTTCATCCTGACTGATTATCTCTTCATCACCTGCGCCGAGAGTCGTGTCACCCATCTTCTGGGCAGAAAACGCACTACGAAGGGGGCCACCTTGTTCATGGCTCCATGAATGACCACCGGCCTGCCCTTCATCATGGAGCGGTACCCCAGCATCGCAACCGAACGGGCATCGGCGATCTGCACGTTCTTCACCAGCTGTGAGGCGTTCATCTTCGACTCGTCACCAAAGTGGGTGGCGGTAGGCCCGGGACAGAGAGCGGTGATGGTGATCCCCGCTGCTCTCATCTCATTGTCAACTGCTTCGGAGAGGCTTAGTACAAACGACTTGGTGGCGAAATAGACTGCCATCATGGGACCGGGTTGAAAAGCAGCGGTAGAGGAGATATTCAGTATTCTTCCTGCTTTACGTCCCTGCCAGTCGGTGACGAAGAGATGGGTGAGACGGGTGAGGGAAACGATGTTGAGTTGTATCATATTCCCGTATCGCTCCCACGAAGTATCGGCAAAAGCACCGTAATCACCGAATCCGGCATTGTTCACCAGGTAATCGACATCAATCCCTTCATTTTTTATCGCATCATAAAGCTGTTGTGCGGAATCCGGCAGCGACAGATCGCTGTTGAATGTATGAACGGTGACGCCATATTGCTCTTCGAGCAGTTCTTTCAATCTGACCAGTTCCTGTTCACTGCGGGCAGCCAGCAACAGGTCACAGCCCTTTTCGGCAAATATGAAAGCCAACTCACGTCCTATTCCCTTGGAAGCACCAGTGATCAACGCCGTTTTGTTTGTCATAGGGGACTCTTTTTGACAAATATAGAGTTTTTACGGCAACAATGATACAGAACGGGGGAGTTTTTTCAGATTCGTTTGCGCGACTTGTCGATACGTAGCAGAATGAAAAGCAGGATAGTGAATCCCCATAGCGAGGAGCCACCGTAGCTGAAGAAGGGAAGGGGTATGCCGATCACCGGCATGATGCCGATGACCATCCCTATGTTGACAACCAGGTGAAAGAGGAAGATGCTTGCCACGGCATAACCGTAAACCCTCCCGAAAATCGTGGTTTGTCGTTCTGCCAAAGACAACAGTCGCAGGATGAAAGCAACAAACAGAAGCAGGATGATGGCAGATCCCACAAAGCCATGCTCTTCACCAATGGTGCAGAAGATGAAGTCGGTATCCTGCTCCGGCACATATTTCAACTTGGTCTGGGTGCCATTGAGGAATCCTTTACCCGTAAAGCCTCCCGATCCGATGGCGATCTTGGACTGACCCACATGGTAGCCGGCACCACTGAGATCCTGTTCCATCCCGAGGGTGACCTTGATGCGCATCTGCTGGTGAGGTTGCAGCACCTCATGAAACACATATTCCACCGATTCGAGAAAAAGAAAAGAGCCCACCAAAAAAAGGAATATGTAGAGATAGTTCTTTTGACGATTGCGAATGAAAAGAAAGATCAGGTAGATGCCGGTGGTGGAGAGTGCTGCCAGGGCAATCACACCCCAATCGATTGTCACCCCAAGGAACGTCAGGATGTAAGCTGCAAGAAAAATGGCACAAGGCAGCAAAAGCGTCACTAAGAAGGGTTTCACCGCTTTGAGATAATTGAGGATAAGCGAAGCGGTGAAAATGATGATCAGCAGGATGGTCATGAACTCACCCTGGGATATGATGCCAACCGCTATGTCGGAGTACTTGATTCCCAGTACGAAGTAGATGATAGCCGCAATCCCCGTGAAGAGAAAGCCACCGGGTAACCCTTCCCTGTAAAGCACCAGTATGAGACTGAGATAAACCAATGCCGTTCCCGTTTCGCTCTGGGCAATCACCAACAGCACAGGCAACAATATGACAGCAGTGACTATCAGCAGGTTGCGTCGATCCATAAGGCGAAAGCCATAGCCATTGAACACTTTGGCCAGCGTGAGGGCAATGAGGAACTTCATGAACTCGGCGGGTTGCAGACGTACCGGCCCGATGATGAGCCAGGAACGGGAACCGTTGATATCCTTAGCTACCAGCAAAGTGATGATCAACAGTGCAATGCCCGCCAGGTAGAAGAGAATGGCATAGGTCTCATAGAAACGGACATCAATTTTGATTAAGGCAATGGCGAGCAGCAACGAGCTACCCATCCAGACCAGCTGCATACCCGCTCTTCCGGAGAGATCGAACAGAGCAGTGGCATTCTCCAGGTCGTAGCTGGCAGCATAGATGTTGAGCCACCCCAGAAGCACAAAAAGAAGATAGAAGCCGACAGTGAACCAGTCGATCCTACCCTTTTCCGCCCATTCCCTGTTCCTTTGATAGATCATTGCATCTCCTCCTCGTTTTCAGACTCATTCTGCCTTGCCGGCAGGTTACGCGTATAGACATAGGGGAGGATCTCCCGGTTGATAATGGTGTTCTCGAGCCATCGGTCACTTTCCGGCACTTCACCCATCAGGTAGCGCTGCATCATGAGCCGTGCGATGGGTACCGCATTGGTGGCCCCGAAGCGACCGTTTTCCACCACGACGGCGATGGCCACCTGTGGGTTATCTTTGGGCGCAAAGCCTATAAAGAGGGAGTGGTCGTCACCATGAGGATTCTCAGCTGTACCCGTCTTACCGCAAACCTCCATGAAGGGTTCCAGGTTGATGCCACGACAGGTACCGATGGTTACAGCATCGGCCATACCGGCGACAGTGACCTCGAAGTGTTCCCGGTTTATTCCCGACTCGTGACGGGTGGTGAACTGCTCATCCAGCGCTCCCCCTTTAATCTCCTTCACCACATGGGGTGTGTAAAAATAGCCCCTGTTCGCGATAAGAGCCCCCAAATTGGCTATCTGGAGTGGAGTTGCCAGGATCTCACCCTGACCGATTGCGATAGAGATGATGTTGTGGGCATGCCATCGGTCGGTGTTGAACACTCTGGAATAAAACTTGCTGTTGGGGATGAACCCTCTTTTTTCAGAGGGAAGGTCCACCCCCAGAGGATAACCGAAGCCCATGTTCACCATGTGATCCTTCCAGACATCAAACGCATTACCTGTACTGGCGTATTTGCTCCTATTGCCGAGCATGCCGTTCAAACCGTAACAGAAAAAGGAGTTACAGGATGTAGCCAGTGCATACTGAATGGCCAGCGGGGAGTAATGACCGTGACAGGCAGGACGACCGCCCAGGGGAGGATATCCACCGAAACAGGAGTAGCGGCTCTCGGGAGTGATGATTCCTTCCTGCAGAAAAATCAATCCCTGTGTGGGCTTGAAAGTGGATCCGGGAGGATAGGTGCCGGCGATAGCCCTGTTTATCAACGGCTTGTATGGATTGTTCTCGAGCGATTGGTAATTGGAACCAAACGCTTTGCCGGTGAGCAATGCCGGATCATAGGTGGGAGCAGAGACCATGCAAAGGATCTCCCCTGTTTTGGGCTCTATCATCACGATGCTGCCCACCTTATTGTGCATCAGCAGCTCCCCGTAGGTCTGCAGATCAATATCAATACTGAGGGTCAGATCTTTACCAGATTCTGGAGCCTTGTCGTGCCGGCCCTCCTCATAACGCCCCTGCACCCTGCCGTGTGCATCTCGCAATAGCACCTCTACCCCTTTTTCTCCACGCAGATCCTCCTCATGCGATAGCTCCACACCCGATTTCCCGACATAGTCACCGCGCGCATAGTAGGGGTCGGCAGCCATCTTGTTCTTGTCAACCTCTGCCACGTAGCCAAGGATCAGTCCCATTCCGGAATAGTTGTATTGTCTCTCAGTACGACTCTGGATATAGATGCCGGGAAACTTATAGAGCTTCTCCTGCAACAGACCATATTCTTCTACGTTGAGCTGCGAGAGGAAGAGCTGAGGTGTATAGGAAGAATAGCCCGGGTTTTTGCGCCGATCTTTCATGTCTGTGTCGAGCAGGTGGAACCGTTCGATGTCGATGTTCAACGTACGACAGAAGTCGAGGGTATCAAACTGCTCCATCTCCCTCACCACCATCATCACATCGTAGGTAGGCCGGTTGTATACCAACAGGTTGCCTTTACGGTCGTAGATAGCCCCCCGGGCAGGATAGAGCGGTCTGCGAAGGAATGCATTGCTATCGGCATATTCACGGTACTCCGGACTCAATATCTGAAGATGAAAGAGCTGCAGGAGATAGATCAATGCGATGATCACCGCAGCCACTGCAATGATATTCTTTTTATTGGTCAGGGGATTAGGACTGTTCACCGTTTTTTCTCCTATAGATTATACTGTCGAGAGCAATGATGAGCAGGATGGAGGTCACGCCGGAGGTGACGATCCGCAAGAGGGTGTTGACCATGTTGAAGAGGGTGAACGCTTCAATGAGATACAACAGGGTGATGTGCAGGAAGATGGTAAAGAGGGTAAAGCGGATAAAGGGTGCAGCAGCACTGTTCATCCCGGGAACAAAACCTTCGAACTCCTCTTTTTCAAAAAAGAGACCCATGAGTGGCTTTCTGCACATCGCCACCAGTGTGATTGCGGCAGCATTCATGCCGGGGGTGTTGAGGAAAATATCGATGATCAGCCCCATCAGAAAAGCGGAGATGATCACATAAAAGATATTCCTGCCCACGGGTAGCTTCAACAGAAAATAACCATACAGAACCGGTGTAGCCAATCCAAAAAGAGTAATCCGGCTCAACAGCAGGACCTGCAATAGGATCAACAACAGAAAAAGCAAGAACTCATAGAGGTAAGTGACCTTCATTGTTTCATCTTTTCTTCCAATGCATTCTGTTCTTCGTAATACCGGTCATTGATGACCAGCACATCCTGTAACGTATAAAAATCGGTCGCCAGCTCCAGGTTGAAAGTGACGAAATTGTCATCTGCCGACTCACCCAGTCCGCTTACGCGACCAATGACAAGGTTCTTCGGGAAGATCCGTGAGAAGCTGGTCAGCACGGTATCTCCATTGTTGAAGGTCTCGTGTCTGGGAAGCTCCTGCACCTGTGCTTCGCGGATATTGTTGCCATTCCAGGAGAGGGAACCGTTGTTATCCGAGTCTTTCAGCCTGACACTCAACCGGAACTTGGGATTGATGACCGGTATCACTACTGCAAAATTGGCAGAGACGGTCGATACGACCCCCACGACACCCCGGTGTGAAATCACTCCCATATCTTGTTTGACACCCTGGTTACGGCCTTTGTTGATGGTGATGAAATTGTTCACACCCGAAAAGCTCAGGTTAACCACCTCGGCAGGGATAAATGTGAACTGCGGAACAGCGGTTGTGTCGGCAATGAATGCTTCAACAGTGAAGCTATCGGTAGGAGACTGGTTCCCTAAACGATCTCTCAGAGCATACAGCTCTTGCTCCAGTTGAGCGTTCCGCTCCAACAGTTCCCGGTTGTTTCTCTTCAGCAGGAAAAAGGATGAGACATCACCTGAAACCGTGTAGAGCCATCCCGTGACACGGTTTGCGGAAGTGAGATAGACACTTCGCTGATAGGAATTGTGCGTAAAAACGAGATAGAAACTGAATGCAACCAGTAGAATCGCAACCAGCCAGTGACTGTTTCGTATGATAAAATTGAACAGATTACGCATGCAATCTTATTTCAGTTATCCCGATCAGGTGCAACTGCCGGTATCAGTGGTTACCGGCATGATCCCTATCTCATTAAAAAGCTGAATTTATCAATGTTCCTAAGCGCAATGCTGGTACCCTTTGCCACCATGTGTAACGGGTCGTCGACCACCCGGAAGTGAATGCCGATCTTCTCGGTCAGACGCTTGTCAAGACCTCTCAACAGGGCTCCTCCACCGGTCAGATAGATGCCATTGCGGACAATATCGGCATAGAGCTCGGGGGGGGTCTGTTCCAGCGCGCTCAGCACCGCGGAATCGACCTTCGACACTGATTTCTCGATGCAGTGTGCTATCTCCTGATAGGATACCGGCACATCCATGGGCAGAGAAGTCATTCGGTTGGGACCATGCACGATAAAATCTTCGGGTGGATTCTCCAGCTCGGTCAGCACCGATCCCACGTTGATCTTGATCTGCTCCGCGGTGCGGTCACCAACCTTGATGTTATGCTGACGTCCCATGTAATCCTGTATATCCTCGGTGAAGTCGTCACCTGCAATCTTGATCGATTTGTTGGAGACGATACCACCCAGTGAGATCACTGCGATCTCGGTTGTGCCACCCCCTATATCTACGATCATGTTTCCTTCGGGTGCCTCCACGTCGAGACCAATACCCAGGGCAGCAGCCATCGGCTCAAAGATCATGTAGACGTCACGTCCTCCGGCATGTTCTGCCGAGTCGCGCACAGCACGGATTTCCACTTCCGTACTCCCGGAGGGAATACAGATCACCACGCGCAGGGATGGAGAGAAGAGACCCCCCTTGTTCTTGTTGGCCATCTTGATCATCCCCCTGATCATCTGTTCTGCAGCATTGAAGTCGGCAATCACACCATCTCTCAGGGGTCTTACCGTGCGTATATTCTCGTGGGTCTTCCCGTGCATCTGTCTTGCCTTCTCCCCCAGTGCGATCATCTTGTCGGTTTTGCGATCCAGCGCCACGATGGATGGTTCATCCAGGAGAATCTTTCCGGCATTGTTCACAATCACGGAATTGGCGGTACCGAGGTCCATTGCCAGCTCCTGCGTAAATGAAAATAAACCCATAATATTTGAAGTTTTCAGCTTTCAGCTCTCAGCTCTCAGCTTTTGTGTTAATGTTTAAAATGTCTGACGCCGGTGGTCACCATGGCAACACCGTTCCGGTTACAGGTTTCGATCGATTCCCCGTCACGGATCGATCCGCCTGGTTGTATCACAGCCGTGATCCCTGCCTTGTGGGCAATCTCGACAGAATCGGCAAAAGGAAAGTAGGCATCACTGGCCATCACCGCACCGTGGAGATCGAACTGAAAATGACCGGCTTTCTCGATGGCCTGGTTGAGGGCATCCACCCTCGACGTTTGTCCCGTACCGCTGGCAATAAGCTGTTTGTTTTTTGCCAGGACAATGGCATTGGATTTGGTATGTTTTACCAGTATGTTGGCAAACAGCAGGTCTTCGATCTCAGCATCAGTGGGTGTTTTGTCGGTCACGACCTGCAGGTCGCCGGCGCTCTGTAAGCTGACATTTCTGTTTTGTACCAGCATGCCGTTCAGTACCGAACGGTATTGCAATGGTTGCAATGCATGTTCTGCCGATTTGAGTACCAAAATTATACGATTTTTCTTTTGGAACAAAATATCGAGGGCCTCTTTATCATAATCCGGAGCGATGAGTACCTCAAAAAAGATGGAGTTGATGGCTTCAGCCGCAGCCCTGTCGACGGTCCTGTTGGTCACCACGATCCCGCCGAAGGCTGAGACCGGGTCGGCAGCCAGCGCTGCCTCCCATGCCTCTCTGACGGTAGGCCTGCAGGCTATACCACAAGCGTTGTTGTGTTTGAGGATGGCGAGTGTAGTCTCATCGAAATCGGCAATCAGCGCGATCGCCGCATCGATATCGAGGAGATTGTTGTAGGAGATCTCTTTGCCGTGCAACTGATCAAAGATCTGATCGAAATCACCGTAAAAAAGTCCCTTCTGATGTGGGTTTTCCCCATAACGAAGCTGCTTGCCCTCATCACAGACTACCCTGAGGGCACTGTTCTGGTCGTCGTCAAAATAATGAAAGATGGCAGCATCATAGCCGGAGGAGACCTTAAAGGCTTCTCTGGCAAACCAGCGACGATCCTCCTCACTGGTCTCTCCCCCTTTGTCTGTAAGCAGGTTGAACAATGGCTTATACTGATTTCGGGAAGCGACGATCAGGACATTTTTGTAGTTTTTGGCTGCACCACGGATCAACGAGATCCCGCCGATGTCTATTTTCTCGATGATCTCCTCCTCACTACTACCGGCGGCGACAGTCTGCTCAAAGGGATAGAGATCCACGACAACCAGATCGATGGAGGGGATATCATATGCTTTGACCTGTTTCTTATCTGACTCGTTCTCACGACGATATAGAATACCCCCGAAAATCTTGGGATGAAGCGTCTTGACCCGTCCGCCCAGGATGGAGGGATAACCAGTCACCTCTTCCACCCCTTCACATTCATAACCCAGTGACTCAATAAATTCACGGGTACCACCGGTAGAGATAAATTTGACTCTGAGATTGTTTAGCTCTTGAAGAATCTCCTCCAAACCATCTTTGTGATAGACGGATATGAGGGCTGTTTGTATTTTTTGTGACATCAACTCTCTTTTTGACACGTTAATTTGTAAAGGAGTACAAAGGTATAAAATCTATTGATCATTTATGATCATTGTGCCATTTGTTTTGCTAAAAAAGGGAATGTCACTGATGGTGACACTCCCTTCAAGATTGCCGGTTTCAGCAATCGCTTTTCGCTTTATTTTACTTCCCAGCCCAGGGCACTGGCACCGAGCACGGCAGCATCACTCTCCTTCAGTTCAGAGAACATCAGCTTCACCTTGTTCTTGAAGATGTTGAGCAGGTTTTTCTCCATGCTCTCACGTATCGGTTTCATGATTAAATCACCCGCCTTGGAGAGCCCTCCGAAAAGAATAATTGCTTCAGGGCTGGAAAAAGCCACAAAATCGGCAAACGCTTCACCCAACATCTCTCCCGTGAATCGAAAGATCTCTTTGGCCATCTCATCACCGGCCATCGCGGCATCAAATACATCTTTTGAAGTGATGTCATCGATGGGGATGTTACGCAGTCGGGTCTGGTCACCGGGCCTCATCTCCAGGTATTCGCGGGCCGTACGGGCCACACCGGTTGCAGAGGTATAGGCCTCGAGGCATCCTGCTCTGCCACAACCACATATACGACCATTGTGACGCCGCATGATCACATGTCCCAGCTCACCGGCAAAGCCGTCATGTCCGTACACCAGCTGGCCGTTGACAACGATACCGCTACCCACACCAGTGCCAAGGGTGATCACAATGAAATCTTTCATGCCGCGAGCGGCACCGTAGGTCATTTCACCGATGGCTGCCGCATTGGCATCATTGGTGAGAGCCACCGGGATACCCACGCGATCCTCAAGCATCTGAGCGAAGGGAATCACTCCTTTCCAGTTCAGGTTGGGCGCAAACTCGATGCTTCCGGTGAAGTAGTTGCCGTTGGGTGTGCCGGCACCAATCCCCTTGATCTGATCTTTTGTCGTAGTCTGGCTGATCAGGTCGTTGATCAGTTCAGTCAATTCATCCAGGTAATCCTCCACTTCAGCATGTTTGGCTGTTTTGATACTGCCGCTGATCAGGATCTGTCCTCTTTTATCCACTATGCCGACAACGGTGTTTGTGCCGCCGACATCAATTCCTATCACATAGGGTTTCTCCATGATTTGTTTTATTAAAAATGATTTTCAGATGTGCATATAGATTTTATACCCGACAAATATAGCGATTTTTTGTAAAGAGGCTTTCTCTGTTTGTGAATAATTTAAATATATAGGTTTTCTGAAAAGTTAAAACCTAAATCATTGCCAATATAATAAAATTACCTACATTTGCAACTTTATATTTCTATTTATCGGTTTAATACCATTAACCACATCAAATTTAAAGAACAACAACACAATAATTATACAAACAGACAACACTTACCGAACCAATCATGAACGAAATTAAATTTTATCAAGGGGAAAGCATCCCCCTGGAACTGCACAAGGTACGGGTGGTGCAAAAGCTACACCTGGTACCCATCGAGAGAAGGCTTGAAGCATTGAATGAGGGAGGATTCAACACCTTCCGGTTGAACACGAAGGATGTGTTCCTCGACATGCTCACCGACAGCGGCACCAACGCCATGAGCGACAACCAGATAGCTGCAATGATGCAGGCAGACGACGCCTATGCCGGCTCCCAGAGTTTCTTCAAGCTCCAGAAAGCAGTAGAGGATGTGCTGGGTAAGCAATATTTCCTACCGGTACACCAGGGCAGAGCAGCAGAGAACATCCTGGCCAATGCCTATGTGCGCAAAGGCAACTTGGTACCGATGAACTACCACTTCACCACCTCCATGGCGCACATCACACAGTATGGTGGCAAGATCGCCGAGCTGCTCTACGACGAAGCCTACGTGATCAACTCCTCTCACCCCTTCAAGGGCAACATGAACATCGAGAAACTGGAGGAGATCATCAAGATACATGGTTCCAAGAACATCCCATTCATCCGGATGGAGGCATCGACCAACCTGATTGGAGGTCAACCCTTCTCGGTGCAGAACCTGCGCGATGTGAAGGCTATTGCCGACAAATATCAAATCCGGCTGGTGCTCGATGCCAGCCTGATTGGTGAAAACGCTTACCTTGTTTTACAACGGGAGGAAGAGTTCAAAGACAGCAATATGGGAGAGGTGATGCGCACCATGACGGCGATGGCCGATATTGTATATTTCTCTGCCCGTAAGCTGAGCTCCTCGCGTGGCGGTGGCATCTGCACCGACAGTCTCGATATCTACCGGGAGCTGGAAGCACTGGTACCGCTTTTTGAAGGGTTCCTCACCTATGGGGGAATCTCAGTCCGCGAGATCGAAGCGATGGCTGTAGGATTATATGAAACACTCGATGAGACGATGATCAGCCAGAGTCCCAGCTTCATCGCCTACCTGGTCAACGCATTGGATAAGCACGGTGTGCCAATGATTAAACCTGCAGGGGTGCTGGGTGCCCACGTGGATGCGATGCAGGTGTGCGACCATATTCCGCAGAAAGAGTACCCCGCCGGGGCACTGGCGGCAGCACTCTACCTGATCTCGGGGATCCGCGGGATGGAAAGGGGTTCTGTCTCCAACCAACGGGATGAGTATGGCAACGAGACCTACGCCGATATGGAGCTGGTGCGCCTGGCTGTGCCACGGCGTGTCTTCACCCTGTCGCAGATCAAGTATGTGGAAGATCGCATGAAATGGCTCTACGACAACCGTACGCTGATCGGCGGTCTTCGCTTTGTCTATGAGCCACCGGTGCTACGCTTCTTCATGGGAGGTCTGGAGCCGGTGAGTGACTGGCCTGAGAAACTGATAGCCAAGTTCAAAGAGGACTTTGGAGAGAGTTTATAAAATGTAAGAAAAAAAAGATCGCTTCGTTAGCGGTCTTTTTTTATCATCGACTTTTAAGGATTCTTCATATCATTTTCCACCCGAATGCAGGGAAAAGTACTATATTTATCGAATCTTTTAAAAAACAATATGAAGATGAAAAAACGAACTGTAATGATGCTGCTGCTGGCTACACTCCTTTATCTGCCGGTAATACAGTCACAGGAGATCATCGCCCATCGCGGCTTCTGGAAAACGGAGGGATCGGCACAAAACTCAATCACCGCACTGATGAAAGCCGATTCAATTGGTGTCTTTGGCTCTGAGGTAGATATCTGGATCTCTTCCGACGGGATCCCTGTAGTGAACCATGATGCCACCGTCACCCTCGACGGGAAAAAGTTGCGTGTGGAGGATACCCCTTTCGGGACATTACGAAAGGTGAAGCTCTCAAACGGTGAACAGATGCCAACGGTAGAGGAGTACCTGAATGCCTTTGAGAAATGTAAAAAGGTGAAACTGATCATCGAGTTCAAGTCACACACGGTCAAAGAACGGGAAACGGAGCTGGCCCGTAAGGTGATCGACATGGTACATCAGCGTGGATTAAAGGATAAGGTGGAGTATATTGCTTTCGGCATCCATTTCCTGCAACTGGTACGGCAACTCGACCCGCAAGCTTCTATCTACTACCTGAATGGGGATATGTCACCTGCAGTGCTCTCTTCGATGGGTGTCTCAGGATTGGACTATCACTACAATGTATTGTTCAATCATCCCCAGTGGGTAGAGGCAGCTCATAAGCTGGGTCAGAAAGTAAATGTATGGACGGTGAACAAAGCGGAGGATATCCAAAAGGTGATTGATTTGAAAGTGGATTTTATCACCACCGATGAGCCATTGCGGGTGAAAGAAATCATAAAGAATCGATGACACTCAAAGAGCAATTGCATCGGGCCATCGGGATTGCCCTCACCGCCCATGAAGGACAGCATGACACCCATAACGGCCGTCCCTACATTGAGCATCCTTACCGGGTGATGAACGGGGGACACACACTGCAGGAGAAGATCGTGGGGATGCTGCACGATGTGGTGGAGGATAGCGAATGGACCCTGGAGCAGCTCGCCACAGAGGGCTTCTCACAAGAGATCGTGGCGGCCGTTGATGCGCTGACGCGTCGCGAGGGGGAACCCTATGAGGTGTCGATCCGCCGGGTGCAGGCCGATGCACTGGCCACACGGGTGAAGCTGCTGGATCTGACCGACAACATGGATATCCGCCGCTGGGAAGAGGTGACGGAAAAGGATCTGGAGCGGCTGCAGAAGTACCTGAAAGCATATAAACAGCTTACCGAATAGTGGCCGGCATCTATCTCCATATCCCATTCTGCAAGACTCGCTGTACCTACTGCGACTTCTACATGGGCACCAATGAGTCCCATATTGATGCCTTCGTGGAGGCACTTTGCGTGGAAGCAGTACTCCGAAGGGAGGAAACGAAAGAACCGATCGGTACCATCTACTTCGGCGGAGGTACTCCCTCCCGCCTGCAGGAACATCACTTTGAGCGGATCTTCGACACCCTCTACCGCCACTATCCCATTGTGCCGGATGCGGAGATCACGGTGGAAGCCAACCCTGACGATCTCACGGAGGATTATGTAACCATGCTGGCTGCCCTCCCATTCAACCGCCTCAGCATCGGCATCCAGAGCTTCGACAACGGTGAACTGCAGTTCCTCTGTCGCCGCCACAACGCCCGGGAGGCGAATGATGCAGTGAAACGATGCCAGCAACATGGGTTCAACAACATCAGCATCGATCTCATCTACGGACTACCGGGCCAGAGCCTCACGGTGTGGCAACGCAACCTGGAGCAGGCACTGGCATTGGATATTCAGCACATCTCCTCCTATCACCTGATCTACGAGGAGCGAACTCGCATGTACCGATTATTGAAAGCGGGTAAAATAACACCCGTGATGGAGGAGACCAGCACAGAGATGTTTGCCATGCTGATCGACCGGCTTACCGCTGACGGTTTCGTTCACTATGAGATCTCCGCCTTCGGTAAGGAAGGTTTGTTTTCGCAACACAACTGCTCCTACTGGAAGGATGTCCCCTACATCGGTCTTGGACCTTCCGCCCACTCCTACAACGGGGAGAGCCGTTCCTGGAACGTGCGCTCCCTCCTCCGTTACAACAAGGGAGCCGAGGGAGGTCACTTTGAGCGGGAAGTGGAGCAGCTGAGTGCACAGGAGCGATACAATGAGTTTATCCTCACCGGTCTCCGCACCATGTGGGGCATCAATCTGCAGGAACTGGAAAAACGTTTCGGGGTAGAACTGCTTGACTATTGCATGAATAACGTGCAACCCTACCTGAACCGTGGTCTGGTCCGGCAGGAGGGTAGCAAGCTTATTCTCACCCGCGAAGGATTCTTCATCTCCGACGGAATCATGAGCGACCTGATGCGGGTAGATTGATCAACTCAGACCTTCAATCTCTCCCTTCACGATATCGATGCGGGTTGCCTGCGGGTCGGCGGGAAGTCCCGGCATGCGCATCATCTCACCGGCGATGGCTACGATGAACTCCGATCCCTGGTTGATGACCAGGTCGTTGATCTTGAACCGGAAATCCTTTGCCACACCATACCACTTGGGATCGGCCGAGAAGGAGTACTGTGTCTTGGCGATGCAGACCGGCATCTTAGCCAGGGGGGTCCCCTCTATCAGCTTCAGCATCTTCAGCGCCTTCTCACCCAGCACCACGTCGCGTGCACCGTAGATCTGCATGGCGATCTTGGTCAGTTTGGTCTCGATGTCATCTTCATCCGCATAGGTGAACAGCAGCTCTCCGGAGGGAGCATTCTCCACCGCATCAACCACTGCATTCGCCAGATCCACAGCCCCTTCGCCGCCATCGGTGAAGGCTTCATTCACCGCGAAGGGAACTGCATGTGCGTCACAGAAGGATTTAATAGCTTCAATCTCATCAGGAGTGTCGAAGGCATATTTGTTGAATGCCACCACTACAGACTGACCGAATGCAGCCAGGTTGCCTAGGTGTTTATCCAGGTTCTCCAGACCCTTTCTCAGACCCTCGATATCGGGTTCACGAATGCTTTTCTCCGGTGTACCGCCATGCATCTTGAGGCCCTGTGCGGTGACCACGATGACGGTCAACTTGGGGCGAAGACCGCTTTTGCGGCACTTGATATTGAAGAACTTCTCCGCCCCCAGGTCGGCACCGAAACCGGCCTCAGTGATCACATAATCACCATAGCTCATCGCCATCTTGGTGGCGAGCACGGAGTTGCAGCCATGTGCGATGTTGGCAAAGGGCCCCCCGTGCACGAAGGCGGGTGTGTTCTCGGTGGTCTGCACCAGGTTGGGGTTGATGGCATCCTTCATCAGCACGGTGATGGCACCTGCCACCCCCAGATCCTTCACGGTAAAGGGGTCGCCGTTACGCTTGTATCCAAGTAGGATATTCTCTATGCGGCGACGCAGGTCGGCTTCATCTTCAGCCAGACAGAGGATAGCCATCAGCTCGGAGGCGGCAGTGATGTCGAAGCCAGCCTCCTGGGGCACACCGTTGCCGGGTCCCAGCCCTGTCACGATATAGCGTAGGCTGCGGTCGTTCACATCAAGCACCCGCTTCCAGAGGACATCCCTGATCTCATCGCCCGTACCCTGCACCCGCAGGATGTAGTTGTCGAGGAGTGCCGAGATGGTGTTATGTGCGGTGGTCACCGCGTGAAAGTCGCCGGTGAAGTGAAGATTGATATTCTCCATGGGGAGCACCTGAGCATAGCCACCACCGGCCGCACCACCCTTCATGCCGAAGACGGGGCCGAGGGAGGGTTCACGCAGTGCCACGATCGCCTTCTTGCCGATCTTGTTCAGTCCGAGTGCCAGACCGATAGAGACGGTGGTCTTGCCGATCCCCGCCTTGGTGGGGGTGATGGCGGTGACCAGGATCAGGTTGCTCTGCTCTACCCTCTTTGGGTCGATCAGGTTGAGCGGTATCTTGGCCATGTGTCTGCCGAAGCTGATCACCTCTTCGCGTGGTATGCCCACACTCTCTGCCACCTCCTTGATCTTCCTGAGCGGCGTCTCTCTTGCAATTTGAATGTCTGATTTCATATGTTGATTTGATAATTTGAGGATTAACTGATTTGTTGATTTGAGGATGAGTTGATTTGAGGATGAGCTGATTAGCTGATTTGAAGATTTGAAGATTAGCTGATTTGAGGATTTGAGGATTTGAGGATGAGTGGGCTCAATGCTTTGAAGAATTGGATATTCTCTTTTTTGTGGAAGAGATGATTATGTTCAATAGTTTTTTTACGCTCATAACTGTTTCCAATAGAGCGTTAGGGGCAGGATAGTGAGTAAAGTGATTACAAATTAGCAACCAGTACTCAGATTCATCAGCCTCCTTGGCTGCGATTTTCATCCTGTGGAGGAAATCAATCATACTTTCAGCATTTTGAGCTTCCCGAATGTTTGCTCCGATTGAGGTACCAGAACGTAAGAGCTGATTTGCAATCACAAATTTCTTCTCCTCTTCCAGTTTTTCACAATATGCAACGATCTCCAATGCGAACCGAAAACTTAATTGCACGATCTCATTCTCTTTTTCCATCTCCTTATTCTCTATTTGTACATTATTCGAATTTGCTAATCTGCTAATCCGCTAATCCGTTAATCCGCTAATCAACGAATCTGCTAATCAGTTTTCAGTTTCTCTTCCAGCATCATCAGCTGATCGCGCAGCTGGGCTGCTTCCAGGAACTCCAGCTTCTTTGCGGCAGCCATCATCGCCTTGCGGGTCTGTTCGATCTTGGCTTTCAGATCATCAGGGGATGCCAGTTCAGGTAGCGGTTCGGCCGCCATGGAGGAGTAGTCAGGCTCCACGTAAGCCCTGGCTTCGGCTGTCGCAATGTACTCCTTGCTCAACGCAGACGAGAGGGCCCGCTTGATCTGGCGGGGTGTAATGCCATGCTCCTCGTTGTACTTCATCTGTTTCTCTCGACGCCGGTTGGTCTCGTCCATGGTCTTCCTCATGCTGTCGGTGATCTTGTCTGCATAGAAAATAACCCTGCCATTCACGTTACGTGCTGCCCTGCCCGCCGTCTGCGTGAGGGAGCGGTGGGAACGGAGGAACCCCTCCTTGTCGGCATCCAGCACCGCTACCAGCGATACCTCCGGCAGGTCCAGTCCTTCGCGCAACAGGTTGACGCCGATCAGCACATCAAAGAGGCCACTGCGCAGTTCCGACATGATCTTCACCCGCTCAAGGGTCTCCACATCGGAGTGGATGTAGTTGCATCGTATGTTGTTCCCTGCCAGGTACTCGGTCAGCTCTTCCGCCATCCGCTTGGTAAGCGTGGTGACCAGTACCCGTTCATCCTTCTCCACGCGCATCTGAATCTCCTCCATCAGGTCGTCTATCTGGTTGAGGCTGGGACGCACATCGATGGGCGGGTCAAGCAGGCCGGTGGGGCGAATCAGCTGATCCACCACGATCCCTTCCGACTTCTCCAGTTCGTAGTCGGCAGGTGTGGCGCTGACGAAGATGATCTCCGGTGTCAGCTCTTCGAACTCCTCGAAGCGTAGCGGCCGGTTGTCGATGGCTGCCGGCAAGCGGAAGCCATACTCCACAAGGTTCTTCTTGCGGGAGTTGTCGCCACCGTACATCGCCCTGATCTGAGGGATGGTGACATGGCTCTCGTCGATGACGGTGAGGTAATCCTCCGGGAAGAAGTCCAACAGGCAGAAGGGGCGCGTACCCGGTTCCCGACCGTCGAAGTAACGGGAGTAGTTCTCAATGCCTGAGCAGTAACCTATCTCCTTGATCATCTCCAGATCGTAGGTCACCCGTTCATAAAGTCGTTTGGCCTCGTAGGGCTTGCCAATCTCCCGGAAGAACTCCACTTGCCTGCCCAGATCGAGTTGTATCTCATCTACGGCACGGTTGATCCGCTCCTGCGTAGTAACGAAGAGGTTGGCCGGAAAGATACGATAGTTGTCCAGCCGCTCCATGGTAACCCCGGTGAGCGGATCCACCGATTCGATGCTCTCGATCTCATCACCCCAGAAGATGACACGGATGATGTAGTCGTGGTAAGCCAGGAAGACATCCACCGTGTCTCCCTTCACCCTGAAGTTGCCACGGTTGTATTCGGCTGTCTCGTTACGCGAGTAGAGGCTGTTGACCAGCAAACGCAGGAGCTGATCCCTCTCGATGGTCTGCCCTACGGTGACCTCGATGGTGGTTTTGTTGAAGTCCTCAGGATTACCGATCCCGTAGAGGCAGGAGACCGACGAGACCACGATCACGTCATTCCGTCCCGAGAGCAGCGAGGAGGTAGCGGCCAGTCGTAACTTCTCGATCTCATCATTGATGGAGAGATCCTTCTCGATGTAGGTGTCAGTGGTAGGGATGTAGGCTTCCGGCTGATAGTAATCGTAGTAGGAGACGAAGTACTCCACCGCGTTATGGGGGAAGAAGCTCTTGAACTCACTGTAGAGCTGTGCCGCCAGCGTCTTGTTGTGGCTCAGCACCAGTGTGGGCTTGTTCACCTGTGCAATCACGTTGGCTATGGTGAAGGTCTTGCCGGAGCCGGTGACACCCAGCAGGGTCTGATAAGGAATCTTGTCGCGCAACCCTTCCATAAGCGACCTGATCGCTTCGGGCTGGTCGCCAGTAGGTTTGTATTCTGAGGTAAGTTGAAACTGCATAGTCACTGTGTAAACAAACGGGTCCTGTTTTGGTTTACCATCGGTATATCGAATTTATGAGCTGCACCCTGTCAAGGCGCACCGGGATAGGGTTTGGTTTCATGAACGGCGGTGATCTGAAAAAGTGGATTCAGCTCCAGATGAAGGATATAACCCGGCAATTGCTCCCGCGTTCCTGTACCACCGAGTGACTTCAGTAGCGGCAGATTGATACGGTAGCGATCTTCTAAGGTCTTCTCAAGCTGCACCTCTTCCAGGTCGGGGATATAGGTGATTGCAGGCTCTTCAGATCGTGCTGCACCAATCAGCAGCTCACCCAGCAACCGTTCACGTGACAAGGGTCCACTGAAATAATAGCGTTCTACGCGCGGTGCGAACCATTGTTCCAGTCCCGCATGATCCAATGAACTCAAGGCGGAACAAAAACCGTTTACAACGATTCGAACGCTGTCGAGGGTGGACTGCTCTACCGGATAGGATTGAAAGAGCATCCGGTAGCGAGTCTCCGCCTCTGCCAGGTAGTCACCGTTGAAATCACCGCTCTCAGCCATCATCATATAATCGGAATAGGCAGATGAGGTGTTTGAGTGAAGGGCCCCCATCCAGGTAAGGGAATCGAGCCGTCGCTTCACCAGGGGGGCATAGTTGCTTTCCGGAAACTGAAGCAGGAAGTCACGTAGTTCGGTCACCAGTTCACTATGTCGCATCACCTCCCAGCGATCTGCTTCATCGGCTTTCAGTCGCATCAGTGCCGCCTGTGCTTCCTCAAAGTGGGCTCCGTCCGGGTGGTTTTCAATATAATGAAGATAGCCTGTCACACTGTTCGCCTTTATGGCGGTATCCCAACCGCTTCGCTCCAGGTTACCTTTCCGGATCAATTCGTTGTAAAGGAGAAAGGCGATCATCAACAACAGCAGAATCACAGCAATCCGTACCAAACGGCGGCCGGCTTTCCGGCTGCTGCTTCTCTTTACTGCTTCACCGGTATTTGCATCGGGGAATGATCCCTTTAGTTCATCTGCTGATGACCCTGTTTTCTCATTGGTGGGTATTTCATTCGAATCCTGTAATGATGATACAGGTTCTGTCAACGGATCGATCTCCTTGCCTGAGGGTCTATTGGTACCCCCCTTAGGGTGAGGTTGCAGCGACTCGGGCAGAACCACCTCATATTCGGCACGAAGCTTATTCGAACAGGCGTCGCAAAAAAGTGCTTCTTCTTTTTTTTCTTTTCCACAGAGGGGACAATGGTGAGACATAGCGTGATCAGTTTTCAGACATAATTCCTGTTTCACAAAGATAAAAATGTTTTGGATATATTTTCGTACATTTGATATCCTGAATCCCGGCTCTCCGGGAGCATGATCAGAAGCAGTTTCATCCAACACTTTTTCTACAGTTTTTATCACACTAAAATAAGCATCTACAATACTACAAAACAATGGAATACATAAAAAACAGAATCCTTTCCTTCAAATATGCTTTTTGGGGAATCGAAACTCTTTTCAGGGAGACACCCAATGCTGTGATTCAACTTGTGGCGGCAATAGCAGCGATACTATCAGGACTCTTTTTTCATATTACGAACGCTGAGTGGCTCATCCTGATCCTGTCGATCGGGGGTGTTCTGACAATGGAGACGATCAACAGCGCCCTGGAAAATCTTTCCGACTATGCATCCAAAAAAGAGATGCACCCCACCATCAGGAAAGTGAAAGATCTCTCCGCCGCGGCAGTCCTGATCATGGCTATTGCCGCACTCGCTATTGGCCTTGTCATCTTCCTCCCGAGAATCATTCATCTTTTTTCATGATCGAAACCCAACCCTATATCATAGAATTGGAAGAGCTCTCCGCATCACATTCGGATGCCGTTGAGAAAGTGCAGCATCTGAAAAAGATACTGGAACGATTCAGCAGGGAGGTAACCCGCGATGAAGCGGTGCAGTTCTCCAATTTCTTCTCGCGACTAGTGTTCATTTCTCAGAAACTGAAACTCCCACGGCAGTTGGAGTGGCAGCTACAACACTTCCGGGTGCGCGAGAAGGAGCTGCGCCGTAATCCGGATCAACAGGCAGCACGCCAGGAATACCGGTCAGCGGAAAAAGCGGTAGAGGCTCTGCTGTTGATTGCCGGCGGGGTCTCTTCGCCGGGTTATGGAGCATCTGCCTCTGTAGAAAGCGAAGCAGCGAGTTCCGGGATGCCCGTCCCCCTCTCCTCCACCCTACGGGTGCAGCTTCTGCACTGCGTTCCGGAACGGGGCGAGTTGCTTTGCAGCTGCGAGGAGCCTCATGGTGCCGAGATCCTGGTGCGCTACACACACCTGTTGAGAGATGTACCGGGAGAAGAGAACAGCACACTTTTCCGTGTGGGGTCACAACTCAACCTGATTGATTGCAAGACCGACAGGGAGGGTATCTTCACTCCCCGATTCATTGTACTGGAACCGGACTACCTGGTGGATGCCTCCGCCCTCGCAGAATGTTTCCAGGAGTATGCCGTTACACCTTTTCACTTCTTCCGCAACAAGTTCACCGAAAAGGAGAATCGCTCCTACCTGCTGCTGGGGAACCTGGCCAACTTCTTCCTCGACGAACTGGTCTTCACCACGGATCCGGAGCAGCTCTCCTTCGACGA